>CALEVZ010000042.1 GCA_937924755.1 uncultured bacterium | reverse complement strand
CCCCGGGCGGCACCTACAAGGTGGAAATCCTGGTCTTCGACAAGGCCACCGGCGTGTTGGAGTCCACCTGCTCGAAGGAGTTCACGGTGACCGGCGGGGGCGGCGGAGGTGGTTGCACCCTTTCCTGCACCGCCACAGTGCCGGCGACGGCTCTGGTCGGCCAGTCGGTGACCTTCATCTCCTCGGCTACCGCCAGCGGCTGCACCGGTGCCATCGAGTACTTCTGGTTCTTCGGCGACGGCACCACGGCGGTGGCGCAGACGCAGAACACCACCTGGACCTTCCCGGCGCCGGGGGTGTAGCGCTGGCACTTGACGGTGGTCATGGGCGGCATGGTGTGCCGTCGCACCGGCACCATCGTCATCCCCGGCGCGGGTGGGGTGCAGCCGCCGCCCACCGGGTGTAACTTCAGTTTCTGGTTTTAGGTCGGCAGCCGCGCCGCCGGCGCGCTGGGCAGCCAGTGGCGCACCGATGTGTTCATTCTCAATCTGGGGGCGCAGACGGCCCAAGTGACCGCCCGTCTACACGCCCCGGGCGGACCACGGCGCGCGTCGCCGTGACGCTTTTTGATGGCAGCGGCGCCGTGGTCACCGCCTACACCGTGACCCTGGCGCCGAGCGAGTGGAAGCAGGAGAACCGCCCGTTCTTCAACAAAGGCGGCCGCAACAACATCGACGAAGGGTACGCGAGGGTCGTCGTGCTGGCCGGCAGCGGGGTGGAGGCGTCGGCCTCGGCCGTGGACGCCGGTACCAACGACCCGACCACCCTGCCGGCGCTGCCGTAGGCATGCCCCGGCGGGAAATCGTGCGGCCGGGGCCGGTCCCCGGCCGTACCGACGTCCTCGGCTGGCGAGGAGATCTGCTCGGGGCTACGAGGGACGCTGCTCAACCGCGGCGCGGCCGGCTGCAAAGGCCTGGCGGTTGAGCTCCAGGAACTTCTGGGGCACCCGTTGCTCCAGGCAGGTCCACCACACCTCTTCGGGCAAGGGCAGCACCCTGGACAGCGCGCCCAGCAGCACCACGTTGGCCGCCTTCACGTTGCCCGCCTCCTGGGCCAGGCGCTCGCCGGGCACCGTGAGAACCGTCGTCCCCAGGGCTGCAAAGGCCGGCGCCAGGTACTCGTCGCCGGGATAGACGGCACCGCCGGCGGAGACGGTGATGGGCACGATGCTCATGTCGTTGACCACGGCCGTACCCCCGGGCCGCAGATAGTGGGCGTATCGCAGCGCCTCGAGCTTTTCGAAGGCCAGCAGGATGTCCGCTTCCCCCACGCCAACGATGGGGGAGTACACCGCCTCCGGGTGCCAGCGCACGTGGGAGATGACGCTGCCCCCCCGCTGCGCCATGCCGTGCACTTCCGACTTCTTGACATCCAGGCTGGCGGCCAAAGCCACGTCGGCGAGGATGTTGGAGGCGAGCAGGGTGCCCTGGCCACCGACACCGGTGAGGACGAAGTTGACGGCGAGAGCTGGGGTACTCACTGGGCACCTCCCGGGGGCATGAGGGCGCAGGAGGAATGATCGCTGTCCTCCAGCAGGCGCATCTGGTCGCGGGTGGTGATGGCGTCGTGGGGACAGATCTGGGTGCAGATCTCGCACCCGGTGCAGAGGTCCTTGTCGATGAGGGCCAGGGGCTTGTTGTTGACGGGGTCGATTTCGTCGCTTTTCAGGATTGCCGGGCAGCCGATGCGGAAGCACACCCCGCAGCCGTTGCAGTTCTCCAGCACCTCCAGGGGCACCCATTGGCGGCGTGACTCGGGCAGCAGCACGCATGGCTGGCGGGCGATCATCACCGCCGGCTCGTTGGTGGCCATGAGCTCCCTGTAGGCGCGTTCGATTTCTTTTACATCGTAGGCCCCGACGGTGGCCACGTGCTTGATGCCCAGCGCGCGCACCAGGGGCTCCAGCTCGACGACGTCGGTGGGCTGGTTCTGCAGGGTGACGCCGGTGCCCGGGTTGGCCTGATGCCCGGTCATGGCGGTGGTGCGGTTGTCGAGGATGATCAACAGGATGTTGGCCTTGTTGTAGGCCACGTTGACCAGCGCGGGCAGCCCCGTGTGGTAGAAGGTGGAATCTCCCAGCACCGCCACCACCCGCTCCCCTAGACCCGCCTGGGCGGCGCCGTGGGCCACCGCGATGGAGGCCCCCATGCAGCCGCAGAAGTGCAGCGCCGAGAGGGGCGGCAGAAAGCCCAGGGTGTAGCAGCCGATATCGCCGGACACGGCGACCCGCTTTTTGGCGAGAAGCTGGAACACGCCCCGGTGGGAACAGCCCGGGCAAAGCACCGGCGGGCGTCCCGGCAGCTCGGGCAGGGGAATCGACGGACGAGGCACCGGCGGCCTGTCCACCGGCAGGCCGGCCGTGGCGCCGGCGCGGCGCACCACGGCGGGGTCGAGCTCGCCGATCAAGGGAAAGATCGACTTGCCCTCGCACGGCAGGCCCAACAGGCGCACCCCCTCTTCAATGACCGGATCCAGCTCTTCCAGCACCACCAGCCGGGCGACGCCCGCGGCAAACCGGCGGATGAGAGCAGCGGGGAGGGGAAACACCACCCCCAGCTTGAGGATGGACGCAGTAGGGAACACCTCGCGGGCGTACTGGTAGGCCACCCCGGCGGTGATGATCCCCACCTCCCGGTCCCGCCACTCGATGCGATTCAGGGGAGATGTCTCCACCCACTCCCGCAGCCGCTCCACCCGCTCCTCCACCACCGGATGGCGGCCGCGGGCGTTGGCCGGGACCATCACGTACTTAGCGGCGTTGCGGGGGAACTTCTTGCGCGCCGGTCGCACCTCGCCCCGCTCCCCCAGCTCCACCGGGGTGGAGGAATGATTGATGCGGGTGGTGGTGCGCAGCAGCACCGGCGTGTCGAACTGCTCCGACAAGTTGAAGGCGGCGATACAGAAGTCCTTGCACTCCTGGGAGTCGGAGGGGTCGAGACAGGGGACCCGGGCGAAGGAGGCGTAGCGCCGGTTGTCTTGCTCGTTCTGGGAGGAGTGCATGGCCGGGTCGTCGGCGGAGACCAGCACCAGTCCTCCCTCGCTGCCAGTGTAGGAAGCGTAGAAAAGCGAATCGGCGGCGACATTGACCCCCACGTGTTTCATCGCCGCCATCGCCCGCCGGCCGGCCAGGGCAGCTCCCACGGCCACGTCCAGGGCCACCTTTTCATTGCTCGACCATTCGCAGTAAACCCCGGGAAAGCGGGAAAACTCTTCGAGGATCTCGGTGGAGGGCGTTCCCGGGTAGGCAGCTGCCACATAAACGCCTGCCTCCCAGGCGCCTCGTGCGATCGCCTCGTTGCCGGAAAGGATGCGCTTCATCGCCACCTCCATCGCCATTGTGGCAAGGCCGTGGTGGGAGAAAAAGCCCCGGCGGGGCGTGGAGGGCCAGGATGTCGGATGGCTTGGGGGGGGAGATCCAACGGTGGCCCCCACGACGGCGCCCCACCGGGGAATCTGACTGGTTGTCCGTGGCGGCCCTCGTCACCGAATTCGTTGTGAATCGTGAAGGCCTTCACAAAAACCAAACCTATCATCCCTCGGCCCGTTGTGCAAGGGGAGGGTCGGGAGTCAGCCAGAGGGAATCCTGACTGCCGTGGTGCCCCTTGCGGGTCCGGATCGAGCTCGCGGGGCAGACCCCAAGCCCTTGACCGTGATTCCCTTTGACGGAGGAGGAAACTCGCGCTACTCTCAACTTATGCAGAGAGTGTCAGCGGCACGACAGTTAGCCCTTTGGATCGGCCGCAAGGGCAGGGGGCGTGCGCGGCTCACCTGGGGCAATGCCACCCTTGCGCTGTACGTGGATGGCTTGCAGATCCTGGCTGTCGAAGGGGATGACGACGAGGGGTTGGCCTCCGCCTTCGGCCTGGTGCAGGGGCGGGAGTGGTTCCGGGAGGCACAGGCGGCGGTGACCGCCGGTCAGGTGTCCCAAGGGGAGGCCGCAGCGGTAGTGAAGCGGGCGCTGGCGGCGCGGTTAAAGGAGTTTTTTTTAGCCCCCGAAGCCAGCGTGGCCTTCGACAACGAGCTGCCGGTGGAGGGGGCGCAGTTCACCATCTCGTATCCGCACCTCATCATCGAGATGATGCTGGGCGCCAGCGGCGAAGAGTTGGCAGAGGTTTTCCTTCCGGATCCTGAGCTGGTGCTCTTCCGTCTTCCCGACTTTGCCCGGCGGGTGGGGGCCCTGGGCCTGACCGACGAGGCGCTGGCGGTGTTCGCCAAGATTAACGATGTGCGTTCGGCGCGGGAGATCGTCGAGCCCTCCCCGCACAACCGCAAGCTGGTGCTGCGCCTGCTGGCGACGGCGGTGGGGGCGGGGTTGGTGGACGCGTCGCCGCGCCTGGCCGATGTGGTGTTGCCGCCGGCCCAACCGCTGCCGGAGCCGAAACCGCGGCCGCACCGGCGATGGCTGGCCTGGGTGGCTGTTCTCCTGGTGATTGCAGGCGCGGCAGCCGTCCTGGCGGTCTTGCGGCCCTGGGAGCAAGGTCCTATAGCGCAACACCAGGGCGAATGGTCGATCGCCGTCGATGGAGGATGTCAGCCGGCGGAGGTGGAGCGCCTGTACCGCCGCCAGGATGCCAACCGCGGTAGTTTCCGAGTGGTACCCTTTGGCAGCGGGAGCGAACGTTGTTACCGGCTGGTGTGGGGTCGCTACGGCGACCGCGCCGCGGCCGAGCGGGAGATGGCTGCATTACCCGAGGGGGTGTTGACGCGGGGTTTTGTGCCCCATGTGGTTCGGGTGGACGAGGGCTCTCCGTGAGGGTTCGAGTACGCCTGCGAAGGGGGAGCGAGACGATGAACGGCGCTTCTCTGAGGTCGGGTTCCTTCGCAGCGGGGGAATTCCCGACCTTGTTGCGGGCTCTGGTGCAGGATTTCGCGGAAGGCAGGCTGGATGTGCTGGTGGGCGACGTGTGCCGGTCTCTGTGGCTGGAAGCGGGCCAGGTCCGGGCGGTGACCTCCACGGCCGAGCACGAAAAGCTGGGGAGCTGGCTGGTGGAGCAGAAGATCCTCAGCGCGCGGGACATGGCGCTGGCGCTGGCGCGGCAACCCGAGGGCGTGCTCTTCGGTAAGATGCTGGTGGAAGAGGCTCTGCTGGATCTGGAGACTCTGGGGGTGGAATTGGGGCGGCTGGCGGTGCGGATCGTCTCGGCGCTGCTCGCCGCGGAGGGCACCTACTCGTTTTGCGGGGAAGTGCGCTTGCCCGCAGACGCGGCGACGATGGACATGACCACCGCCTCCCTGATCCTGGCGGCCTACCGTGTGGTTCCGGAAGAGCAACTGCCGCTGGACGGCCTGGCGCCGGATCGCTACGTTTGGACGGCCGAGGACGCCCTCATGCGGTACCAGGCCATCAATCTGGCGCCCGCCGAGGCCTACCTGGTTTCCCGCATCGATGGCACCAGTACCGTCTTGCAGTTGAGCCGTTTGGTAAGCCTGCCGAAGCCCGCTCTTGATCGCACACTGCTTGGTTTGCAGGCCGCCGGCATCGTCGAGCTGAGGGAATCCCGCGCGGGTCGGCCCAGTGAGCCCATCGAGGTACAGGTTCCGGCGGCCGCCCTGGGCGAGGAGTCGGAGGCGCAACGCTTCACCCCCGAGCAGCAGCAAGAGTACGAGCGCGTCATTCGTCTGGTCGACGAGTGCCGGAGGCAGGACTACTACCGGCGGCTGGGGCTTGACCGGCGGGCGTCCCATGAAGAGATTCATCGGCGATACGCCGAGATGACCAGGCTGTTCCATCCCGACCGGGCGCGCGAACCTCACCTCAGGTTGCTGCGGCGCGATTTGAAGGAGATCGCGCTGGCGTTGAAAGAGGCCTATGAGACGCTGTCGAACGCCGCGCTGCGGGCGGAGTATGACCGTCGGCTGGCGGAGCACCGACCGGCAGCGGCGCCTTACGTGGATGACCGCAAGCGCGAGCAGGCGCGGCGAGAGCTGGCCGAGGCCAACGTCAAGCGGGCGGAGCAACTGGCTCGCACGGGGGATGTGGGGCTGGCGGTGGAGCTGCTGGATCAGGCGGTGCGCTTCGACCCTCAGCCTCGAACGCTGCTGACCCTCGCCCGTCTGGAGTTCCGCAATCCCATGTGGGTCCAACGGGGGTTGGACCACCTCCGCCGCGCGGTGACCATTGATCCCACCTTCGTCGAGGCCTGGATTGAGCTGGCGTGTTTTTGGGAGCGTCGGCAACAACCGGCCAAGCAGCGGCACTGCCTGGAACGGGCGCTGGAGAACGATCCCACCAACGAATGGGTGGCGGCGACGTTGAAGGCGCTGGTACGCAAGCGCTGACCGGCATGCCCTGGCTGCTCGATGGCAACAATCTGGCGCAGGGGAAGGCGAGGGAGCGGGTGCGGCGCGCCGCTCTCGATCTGGTGCGAGGACAAAGGGTGAGGGTGGTCGTCGTCTTCGATGGGGTGCCCCCGTCCGGTGGCGCCGAGGTGGAAAGGCTTGGCCAGGTGGAAGTGAGGTACGTCCCCGACGCTGACGCCGCCATCGTCAATCTCCTGGCAACAGTCGGGGGGAAGGGGTGGAGGGTGGCCACCGATGACCAGGAGCTGGCCCGGCGGGCGCGCCAGCAGGGAGCAGAAGTCGTGTCCGGGGAGGCGTTCTGGGCCCGCGCGGAGGAGTGGGCCGCGGGGGGGAGCGAGACTGGACAGGCAGCGGCCGCGTGGAGGGGCGAGCTGGAGTACTTCCGCGATCCGCGAAACCGTCTCGCGGCCGGGCCAGGGCGAGTGCGGCGCCGGCCTCCAGGCCGCCGGCCTGAGCGGTGAAGGGTGCCGCTGCGCCTGACGTGACGACGGCATGGCGGCGCGTGGTTGGTGAGGTAGAATACCACCAGGCACCGGAGGAGGCAGGTGCTCGCGCCGGCTGCCCTCGGGCAGGCGGCGAGGAAAGTCCGAACTCCAGGTGGGAGCACGCTGGGTAACGCCCAGCCGCGGCAACGCGAGGGAAAGTGCCACAGAAAACACACCGCCCGGTGGAGGCCCACGGGCCAGGCCCCGGGTAAGGGTGAAAAGGTGGGGTAAGAGCCCACCGCTCGATCCGCGAGGGTCGGGGCATGGTAAACCCCGTGCGGAGCAAGGCCAAATAGGGGAGCCGACGGCGCCCACCACCGGTTCCCTCCCCTGCGGGGGAGGGAGGGCTCCCGGGTAGGCCGCTTGAGCGCGTCCGTAAGGGCGGCGCCAGATGAATGAGCACCCACCTCGCAACGGCGGGGGGACAGAATTCGGCTTACAGCCTCCTCCGGCGTCTCTCTCCGTCCGCTCTCGCGGCGGTGCCGCGGCAGGTGTCGGTGCGGGCGTCGCAAAGACCTGCGCGGCACGTCCTTCGTGTATCTCTCGACGACAGCTCAGTGGGTGCCTGCCCGGTATTTTCCCCTTATTGCGACAACGACGACCTCCACTTTGGCGTCGAGCGGCAGGCCGGTCACCTCGACAACGGCGCGCGCCGGTGGAACGGCGGCGAAGAAGCTGCTGTAGATTCCATTCACCACGCCCCAGTCGTCCATAGTCGAGAGGAGGATCTGCGTCTGGACGACATCGGCGAGGGAGTAGCCGGCGGCGAGGATCGCCGCGACGTTGGTCATCGCCTGCCGCATTTGGGAGGCGTCACCGCTCTCGACGAGAGTCCGCGTTCGTGGGTCGATGCCGAGCTGCCCGCAGACGTAAAGGGTATCGTTCACCCGGACCGCCTGCGAGTACGGGCCGATCGGCGCGGGCGCCGTGTCGGTGAAGATACCCGGCGGTCGCTGCGGGCGCAGGAACATGCCGCCAGACACAGCACGGCGACTGCGCGTCGTACGGTCATCAGGCGCCCTCCCCCTTGCGCAGGTAGCGCTCGACCGCGTCGGCGAAGCGGTCGACTTCCTCGACGGAGGTGTAGACACCTGGCGAGACCCGGATGCCGTGGATCTGCTCGTGCTTGATCGTCACCACGAAGATGCGGTGTTTCTCCCACAAGTGTTGCTCGAGCGCCGCCGGATCGACGCCGGCGAGCGCAAAGGTGGCGATGCCGCCCGACAACTCGGGTGCGAGGTTGGTGAACAGCTTCAGGCAGCCGGTGTCTTCGAGCCGGCGCACCCAGCGGTCGCGCAGGTAGCGAAGGCGCGCCAGCTTGCGCTCCGGGCCGATGCCGAGGTGGAAGGCCACCGCCTCGCCGATCGCCAGCGCCGGCGCCGCCGGGTGAGTGCCGATTTCCTCGAACTTGCGGATGTCGCCGTCCATCTCGGCCGGCGCTGCCATGAGCGGCTATTGGGAGACGATCTTCTTGCGCCGGAGGTAGAGCATGCCGGTGCCGTGCGGCGCCGAGAGCCACTTGTGCGGCGAGGTGCCGAAGTAGTCGCACTCGAGGTCGGATACTTTGAAGACCAGGTGGGCGAAAGAATAGGCGCCGTCGACCACGACAGGGATCCCGCGCCGCTTACCGAGGCGCACGACGTCACGCACCGGCATGGCCTGCCCGGTGAGGACCACCATGTGAGAGATCAGGATCATGCGGGTGCGGGAGGTGATGTTGTCCGCGAAGGCACGCACGATTACGCCCGCGTCCGGCAGCGGCGCCGGGATCCTACACTGCGTGAGCACCACCTTGCGGCGCCGCAAGAGCTCTTTGAACGCCGTGATCATGCTGGGGTAGTCGTGGGTCGTCGTGAGCACCTCGTCGCCCGGCTCGAGGTCGATGCCGAGCTGGAGCGTCTCCAGGCTCTCGGAGGTGTTGCGGGTGATGGCTACCTCCTCAGGGTCGCAGCCGAACAGCCCGGCGAGCCCTTGGCGTACCGCCTCACGGCCCGGCTCGAGGAGCCGCCACATGGTGTACGCCGGCGCCTGATTGGAGAACTCCTAATAGCGGTGCAATGCCGTCATCACCGGCGCGGACGAAGGGCTGACGCCGCCGTTGTTCGGGTTGATCATGCTGCGGTCGACCGCGAACGCCCGCTGCACCGCCCCCCAGTGCGCCTCGTCGGCGGCCGAGTCATCGGGTTTTCGCCGGGCTGCGGCCACCTCGGCGAGGGCGGCGCGCGCGGATTGGGTCGAGAACCGCCGCCGCCCGAGTCACGCCCAGAGGCTTCTTGAAGGAAGAGAGCAGCTCGCGACGATGCAGCATTTTCCGATCTCCCTTCCGATCGCATTCCGCCGCTGGCGATTCTATGCCTGCCCACGGGGTACGGGAAAGCCTCGTGGTGGGGACACCTTGAAAGACCTGAGTTTCCCCGGGCACCCGTCCCCCTTCCCGCCGAGGCGGGGGGCCGCGCGGCGGTGTCGCGGGGGTGAGGAATTTGAACCCGGCCGTCGCCGTGCCTGTACGTAACTCTGAGTCCCTTTCGAGAAGGCTCGCGGGGTGCAAAGGCGTGCACGGGACCCCGGTGAGTGTTCGGGTTTAGGATGTATCCGGCATGAGGTGGAGGGTGATCGCGGCGGCCGCAGCGGCACTGGGGTGCGCGGTGGGGGCGCAGCTCGGCCGCATCGAGAACCGTCTCGAGGTCAGCTACGACGGCGCCTTTGTGACGGCCGCTAGCGCCTCCTCCGCGGCGCGCCTGGCGGTGGGAGAGCGGCAATTCACCGGAGTGAGCTTTGCGGGGCACCGCTCGATGGTGTCGGAAACGGTTCTGTGCCGGCTTTCCCTTCAGGCGGCGACAGGGCAAGAACGAGTGGTGGTTTCGGGCTGGGTGCTGCAGCTGCTAGGTCGGGTCTGGGCCGGAAACTGCCTGCGGAGCGCCGCGCCAGGATTTGCGCCGTCGTTCGGCGACTGGACCATGGACAGCGGAGCGGGAGAAACGCTGACTCTCTCAGGCGTGGGGGAACTTCCGGCCCCCTTCACCATCCGGGCCGAGACGACGGGCCGGGGGGCGACGGTGCTGCAACTGGACGGGGAGCGGGTGGTGCGGGTGGCGATTCGGGACGGTTTCATCGATAACGACTTGAGTATTGAACTGGAAGGTGGAGATGGAGTGGGTCGGGATCGGCAGATGCCGCCGGGCGAGAACCTGCGCCGCATCGCCGGCCAGCTGGCGGAGGTCGGGGTGGTGGCGGCGTTGCTGATGCTGGCGGCCTCGCTGTGGTCAGGATCGGACGGTGGGGGTGAGGCGAGGGCGCCTGCAGCCCGGTGCCTTTGGTGGGCGGTGGCCGTCGGGGTCCTGGCTCTGGTACACGGCGGCACGTGTCTTCTCTTTGCCCGCGACGTCCTCGGTGGCGTGCCGCACATTCCGGATTCTGCTTATTACGTGCGGCAGGCGCGGGCGATCGCGGCCACCCGGGGAACGACCCTGGCGCTGCCGTTCGATGGCGATGTGGCGGATGCGGTGACTCCGCCTTTCGCCCAGAGCGATTCCGGCGAGGTCAGACTCGGGTTTTACGAGCGCGGGTGGGCGCTGCTGCTGGCGCCCTTCGCGGCGGTGGATCGGGCTTACCTGCTCAACCCGTTGTTGTCCGCGGTGGCGCTGGTTTTGCTGTCGGTGTTGGCGCGACGCCTGTTCGACGAGAACGTGGCGCTGGTGGCCGCCGTCTTCTGGGCGGCGAGTCCGTTCTCCATCATCATGGCGGGCGATCAGATGAACCACACGGGGACGGCGTGTCTCCTGCTGGCGGCGACGCTCGCGGCGGCCGGCAAACGGCGCGGATGGCTCCTTGTGGGCGGTGTGTTCCTGGGTCTGGCGGCGTGGGTGCGGTTGCTCACCACGGCGGCGCTGGCTGCACCGGCGGCGGCGGTCGTGCAGCAGCTGCGCAAGGGGCGTCGGTGGAGCGGCAGCGAGGTCGGGGCGCTGCTTTGCGGAGCGGGGATCGTCGCTGGCGTGATCGTCCTCGACAACCTGGCGACCACGGGGCATCCCCTGCACTTCCCGCGGCAGGTGTACCACGGTCTCGGCTTCGGAAGCGCCAATCTGCCCGTTGGACTGGAGAACGCTGATTCGATGCTGGCGGGGCTTTTTCCCATCGTTTGGGGCGGCCCGTGGCCGCATCTTTTCCTCGCCTTGGCCTTGGCGGGCGCGCTGCTGGCCCCCTGGCGGCGCAGCTTGGCGCTGGCGGCGGCGCCGGTGAGCCTGGTGACTGCCTATGCCTTCACCAACGCGGGGGGGCTGCATGGCTACGGCCCCCGATTTTACTTCGAGGCCATGCCCTGGGTGTGTATCCTGGCCGCGCTGGCAGCGACGGCTCTCGCCCAGCGACGCACCGCCCTCGGCCGCAGCGGAATAGTGGCTGCCGGCGGCGTGCTGCTGATTCTCGACGTTTTCGCCCTTGCCGCTGTACTGCCCCGCTACCAGGACTACAACGGCATGCGCGAAGCGCCGGCGCAAGCCGCGGCAGTGTTGCCGCGGGGGACGTGGCTTCTGGTGCCGGCGAGCGCGTGGCAGCGGTACGAAGAGCTGGCGACTGTTTTCGATCCGACTTTCGATGAGCTCGTCGTCGTTCGGGAGCTTCCGGGGATCACCCCGCTACGGCTGGCGCTGCTGCGGCCCGGCTGGGCCGTCTACCGCGGTACGGAAAGCGGCGTGAACGTGGTGCGGACGGCACGGGGCGGCATGCGGGCTCCGCCAAGGTCGTAGCCGGCGTCCACTGTCTGCACGCCCAGCGGTGACCAAGAAGGTCCCGGATGTGTTCGTGATCGTGTTCTCCCTGGTTCTGCTGGCGGCCGTCGCGACCTGGGTGCTTCCCGGCGGGCAATACGAGCGCCGGCAAGAACAGGTGGGTGAGGGTGTGCGCGAGGTAGCCGTA
>CALEVZ010000041.1 GCA_937924755.1 uncultured bacterium | reverse complement strand
AAGGTGGCGGCGCTGACGGACGAGGTGGTGGATATCAGGAGGGAGCTCGGCGGGCTCTCCCACGCCATCGGCTATGGTCTGGAAAACCTGGCCTACCGGGCGTTGCCCCCGTTACTGCGGCAGGAGCTGGCCCTCGAGGTCGAAGGCAGGCTGGTGCGGCGCTGGCTGGGTGGCAACGGTCGCCCCGTGCAGGTGAACATCTGGGGACTCGCCCGCCGCCCGGACGGCAAGCTGGTGCGTGTGCTCGGGGAGGCAAAGACACACCTGTCGGCCAAGAAGCACTTCCAGAGCGTGGACAGGCTGTTGGAGCGCACGCGCCCCTACTGGGAAGCCGACGCGGTGCAGGTGGTGTTGGTCACCCACATGGCCGAGCCGGGCACGGTGGAAGAGGGCCGCCGTCGCGGCTGGCTGGTGGTCCATTCTTTCGAACTGGAGTGAGACTCCCTCCTGCCTGACTGCCTCCCCAACCCGTGCACCGGATCACCTTCAGGTTGGCTCCCGACGATCCGGAATCAGTTCAGCCAGCGACGGTCTCGACCCCCGTGCAGTCAGCGAGGCGGTAAGCCGCCCAGCCTCTCTATGGGAGCATGACCGCGGCGCCGCAAGGGCCGCCCCGACAGCGGGTTGACGGTGGAAACCCAGGCGAAGTCCCTTCGCTCGAGCTTGATGGGGAAAATGCAGCGGGCCGGGTGCTCGGCTCGTGCGCGTGGCCCCGTGTCGGGTAGACAACGGTGCTCCACCCTGCGCAGAATGCCGGCGTGGAGACCACCGCCGAAGCTTTCTGCGCCTCGTCCACCACCAGCCAGGTGCCGGGTGCGAGGTGCGCCGAAAAGCTCCCATCGCGCTGTCTTCGCGCCTGGACTACCTCCATGGTCGACAAGTTGATCGCGGCCACCGTGTCGGCCTCCAAAGGCGTACCCTGCGCCGCGAGCAGCTGCAGCTTGACCTCGCACCGTCTCGGCAGGCGCAGTGTCAAAGGCGCCGCAGTGTGGTCGATCGTTACCGCAACCTGGCCGAAGCCGTCGAATGTCGCAGTGACCACCCAGGGGCCTTCGCCGGCAAGCGGCAGGGTAAATTCGCCCAGCAAGCCCGCTGCCGCGTGGGAGCGGTTCCCGGCCTCTGCCTGTTGGCGAGGTGAGCCGATTACCACGGCGCCCGGGAGCGGTTCGCCGTCTTCGCTGACCACCCAGCCCCGCGCCGCCGCTGTCGGCCGCAGCGCGAGGCGTACTTCGACCCGCGGCTTGTCCACCGTGACGACCTGCCGCACACCACCGAACCCCTCTGCCTCGCCGAACAGCTCGTAATCCCCGTCGCCGACCGATAACTCGATGCTCCCCCGGTGGTCGCTGACTGCCTCGGCCACAGTGATTCGTTCGTGTCGGTGGGCGAGGTAGACCCGTCCCATCACCGGCCGGCCGGCGCCGCTCTCCCGCAGCAGCACCCGCAGGCTGCGCGGCTGGGGGAGGGTCAACTCCAGCACCGGTCCGGTGGGATCGGCAAGGACAAGCGGGGGAAATCCAGGGGCCTGCGCCTGAACGATCTCCGTACGGCGCGCGTCGAAGACGTGCAACAAGCCCACCGGGCGGCCCCGCCCCCGCCCGTCGAGCCGTGCCAAACCCCTGTCCCGCATGAGACGCGGCCGCGCCCCGGCGGTGACCGTACATTGGGCCAAAGGGACGGCCGACCACGGATCCCGACACAGGGCCACCCAGCCGCGGCCCTCGCGCAAGGCCACCCGCACGGGCTCCTCGGCCGCTGTCCGCTGGCCCTCCAGGATCGCACCTTCCACCGTTTCCCCCACCACCACCAGCCCGAAACGTTGGCCGGGATGAAGACGCGGGCCGGACACGCTCCCCTGCTCGTCGGCGGTGGCGGTGACGATCTCTTCGCCCTCCAACCAGACGACCAGGGCCGCGGCCGCCAGTTCGGGCGGATCCAGGGTCAGGCGGATCGGTGTGGGTCGCCAGCCGTCGTCGTCAAGATCCCACACGGTCGGCCAGGGCGGTGGCCCCGGGTCGAGGCGACGAACCTCGTAACCGGGGCGGGAAAACTCCAGCTGTGCGCCCACCGCCGGCGGACACGTCAACCACCCTTCCTTTTGGTCGTCCACTCTTGTACAGGGCAGGCTGCCTGCCGGCAGGATCACCGCTGCGGTCATGTCAGCGGGGCCTTTGGCACGCACCGTGGCGGTGGGGAGGGTTATGCCCTCCCCTTCACCTGCCCACCGGAGCTGGGGGAAAGCAACCAACAGCACCGCCAGAGCCAAGCTCTTCATGGCGTCTCCTCGAGCATCCGCTTCCAGACGTCGCGCAACACCGACGCCGCGTTTTCGCCGCTCGCCCCCACGGCCGCCGCGAGTTCCCCGAGGGTGCCTTCGGCGTGCACGCGACCGCGGTGAAGGAAGATGAAGCGCTGGGCCACCCTGGGCAGGTGGAACAGGTCGTGGGAGGAGACGAGGATCGCCGCTCGTTCCCGCTGGGTTTCCAGGCGTTCCAGCACTTCGTCCTGGGCGAGTGGGTCCAGGCCGCTCCACGGCTCGTCCACCAGGAGCACCGGCGGATCGCCGGCAAGGGTGAGTTCCAGAGCCACCAGCATGCGCTGGCCACGGGAGAGCCTGGCGGGATACGTCGTCAGTGGCCGACCGAGTTTCTCCGCCAGCGCGCTGCCCGTGGGTTTCTCCAGCCCGCCGAGGCGCAGGCGGAACAAGTCTTCCACCGTGGCCCGCGGAAGAAAGCGCGGTTCGGTCGGCGTGTAGGCCACCGTTTTGCGCAGCCGATGCGGTCCGGCGGCATGTCCGTCCAAACGTATGTCGCCGGCAGTGGGAAAGAGCAAACCCGCCAGCACCCGCATGAGGGTGGTCTTGCCGGCGCCGTTCGGCCCCAGGAGGGCAGTGACCTCCCCCGGCCGCAGGTGCATCGTCACCGGCCCCAGGACAAACCCTCCCCGAAGGCGGTATTCGAGGCTTTCGACCAGGACTTCCATCGCTGCTATCCCTCTTCCTGCGCGGGGAGCTGGCGGCGTCGGGCGGCTTTCACGGCGAGGGCCAAAACAACAGGGGCCAGAAGCCACGGCAGCCAGGCCAGGAAGGCGGGAAGCGAGGCGAGCCAGGATAATCGGCCAAAGGGGATGGCGCAGCCGATGAACTGCAGCACGGCTGTCACCAGCACCGCCGGCCAGTCGCCAGGCAACTGCCCGAGCAGCAGCATCGCGCCGGCACCGTGCCACCACAGGGCGAGAGCCGAGGAGGTGACGGCAAGCAGCAGCGTCGCGGCGGCGCTCACCCTTTGCCCGAGCAGGGCTCCCACCGCCGCCCAGTACCCCACCAGGCCCAGGTATTCAAGCGAGTACTCCAGGTACTGCCCGCGGACGACGAGGGTCAGGGTGCTCGCCGCAAGCAGGGTCGTGCCGCAGCTCCAGCCGAGCAGGAAACGGGCCAGCTGCAACCCCGGAAGTGTGGGACCGCGCGTGACGACGAAGTCCAGTCGGCCGCCGCGCGCGTTGGCCGCCGTGTCGCCCGCCGCCACCCAGACCGCCAGGAATGGAGCAAAGAGCACCGTTCCCGCCGGTTCGCCACCATCCAGGATGCTCTGAATCAACGAGGCGAGATGAAGGACCGCCGCGAGCCCCACGAACCCCGCCTCCCGCCCCAGCCGCCGCGCTTCGAAGACCAGAACTCGCATGCCTACTTTTCCGCCGGCGAAAACGTCGCTGTCCACACTCCCCCGCCGCGGTCCAGCAGCAGCGGACGCCGCCGTTTGTGGTCATACAGTACCTGATACATGTCGGTGTCGAGCTCGTGCTGCGCCACCACGCGACCGTCGAGGGCCACCTCCACCAGATGGCGGCCGCGCCGGCGCACGGCGGGATCCTCCACCCACGGACTCTCCTGGAAAGACAGGCACCACGCCCGGTCGCCGCCGATGGCGACGCTGGCGTAGGGCTTCGGCCACGTACTCGGGTCGGCGCCTGCCGACGCCAGCGGCGCCCACGCTTGTGCGAAGTAGGGCAAAGGGTAGAGGCGCGTCTCGCCCGAGCCATCGACCAGGGCCAACTCCGAGCGAAAGAATGGCCACACCACCGCGATGATGGATCCGTCCGTCGCCAGCGCCACGGTGTTGGCCACGGCGGCGAGCGGCGAGGAGAGGGAGTGTTTCCTCGCCGGCAAGGCCCAGGGACGAAGTGCGTCGAGTTGCCCGCGCCAGAGCTGTGCTTGTCCCGCTTTGGGCGTTGCCAGCGCCACCACCCAGCCCCGGGCGGTGGAAAGCCCCGCCAGCCAGGGACGAGGGGCGCGGATTCTCTCCTGCACCGTGCCGTCGGGGCGCAGGCGGTACAGGTCGGCACCGTCTGCGCCGATGGCCAGGAGGGTGCCACCGCCGGCGTCAGCCACCCAGGAGATGGACGCGGGGATCGGCAGCGCCGCGCGGGTGGCCGTGGCGAGGTCCACCCGCATCACCTCTCCCCCCACCCCGGTCATCACCACCGCCTCGCCGACCAGCGTGGCCCCAACCGGTGAGAAGGCGGGCCCCCCTTCGACCAGCTGTACGATCTCCGCGCCCGTCGACGCCCCGGCGGCCGCGATCCACAGGAGTGGCAGGACGTGCAGGAGGGGCCTTGTCGTCATGCCTGAATATACTCTCCTACGCCATCAGGGTTTGCCGGATGCAGGCGGCGTAACGTGCCGATGCTTCGACGTAACACAGCTGGCGCTCCATTCCATCGTAGTTCCAGTAACAGTATTCGACATCCTCTCGGTACCGTTCGACGCACGGCATGTGTTGCGCCGCGGCCGGGGCGACGGTGGCCGCCCATGCGGTGATCCCCAGTGCCGTTCCAAAGAGCATCCGTCGCGCTTTTCTCATGCGATCCACCTCCTTCGTCGACCTTGAGTTGCCACCTCCTGCGGGCGTGACTTTCTCTCTCTCTCTCTCTCCTGTCAATCCCTCGAAAGTGGGATCCGTGAGGACGGGAGGCCGCGGAGGAACCCGCCGCCGACGGCCGCCGGGAGCCGTCGCGTCCGGCGAGGGTCCAGGCGCCGCAGGGCGGGCCTCCCCGGCCTTCAGCTTTGCCCGCGTCGCTGGGGCAGCGAAAGGACCACCTCGGCGTATAATTGTAAAGTTCCTTGGGCACAGGGCGCTGTGGGCCGGGGCGGTCCCCCGCCAAGGGCGGCAAATCCTTCCGCCACGCTGAGCTGGCGAACGCGTCCGATCCCCGGCGCCGTCCGGGGAATCGTCAAACGCCTCTCACCCACAGCCCAGCCGCCGTGGGCCTTCGCCCAGGGCGCGAAGATGTCCAGTCGATCGACAGGGTTTCCGTCCCACCAGAGGAACGGAAACGTCGTGGCCGCGGTCTCCTCTTCGAAGGACTTCTGTGTCTCCACCGTCAACGTTCCCCCGAGCTCAAAGACTTGGATTGGCTCCAACTGATTGCGCGGGCCGCGGGCGACCCGTACCACCCTGGCCACAAACCCCGGGGGCTGGACGAGGAGGAGATGATTGGGCCCGTCACGGCCGGCCGCCAGCGTGAAGCGTCCATCCAGTTCGGTGACGGCGTCCGGCAGAGCCAGGGGCATGTACCCCTCTTCAGCCTCCGGATGCGTAGCGCCTGCGGATGGTGGGGATGAGGTAGTCGGAGAAGGCGCGGTGGAGGTCGAAGCGGGGGGCGTAGCCCCAGTCGGCGCGGGCGGCGGAGTCGTCGACGTCGGTGGGCCACGAATCGACGATGCCCTGGCGCTTGACGTCGTGCCCCCAGCTCAGCCGGGCGCCGGGAAAGGCCTCCAGCACCAGCTCGCGGATCTCCTCGGCGGAGGGGGCGAAGGCGCCGACGTTGTAGACCGAGCGGGTGAGAGCGCGTTGCGGGGCGGCGGCCAGTTGCAGCAGCGCTTCCACTCCATCGGGCATGGCCATGAAGGGGATGCGGGTGTCCGGGCGGACGAAACAGGCGTAGGGCTCTCCCTTGGCGGCGGCGTGGATCATTTCGGGGGCGAAGTCCGAGGTCCCCCCGGAGGGCACGGTGACCGCCGAGATGAGTCCGGGGAAGCGCACGGCGCGGAAGTCCACCCTGCCGGCCAGGGGCTCGGCGGCGAGCTGCTTGTAGTGGCGCGCGTAGTAGCGGCCCAGGAGTTCGCAGTACAGCTTGTTGCAGCCGTACATGGTGGTGGGGGTGTTGTACTCGTCCTCGCGCACCTTGCCGGCGCGCGCCTTGGTCTCGAGATCGGGCAGGCCGTAGGCGGCGATGGAGGAGGGGTAGATGAACACCACCGGGCGGCCGTGGGACTCCCCCTCGCGCTGGGCGAACTCCAGCAGGTTCAACGTCCCCTCCACGTTCACCTGGTGGGCGGTGGTGGGGGTGAACTCGCTGCGGGTGGACAGCAGCGCCGCCAGGTGGAAGATCAGATCCACCTCGTACTCGGACAGGATGCGATCGAGCAGGTTGGTGTCCAGGATCGACCCTTCCAGTTGCCGCGCCACCAACGGCTTCAACTCGGGAGCCAGGGGCTTGAGGTCCAGCGTGACGATGGCGCGGCGGCCGTCGGCGGCCAGCCGTTCGATGAGGCCGTGGCCGATCTCGCCGCTGGCACCGGTGATCAGGACAACGGGCTTGCGCATGATTCACCTCCCCGGGCGGCACGGGCGCCGCTCGTGAAAGCTAGCACAACTCGTGGGAAGCAATCAGCGCTGCCCGGACTGCAGGCTCACGCCACCGTCACCTCGGGGCAAAGGTAGACGTCCTGAATGGCGTTGAGCAACGCCACCCCGTCGGCCATGGGCTTCTGGAAGGCCTTGCGCCCAGAAATCAACCCCATGCCCCCGGCCCGCTTGTTGATCACCGCCGTGGTCACCGCCTGGGCCAGGTCGTTGCTGCCGGAGGCGCCGCCGGAGTTGATCAGGCCGGCCCGCCCCGCAAAGCAGTTGGCCACCTGCCAGCGGGTCCACTCGATGGGGTGAGCCGGCACCAGCTTTTCGTACAACGCCTGCTTGGGGCGGTTCTTGAAGTCCACGGCGAAGTAGCCGCCGTCGCACTCGGGCTGCTTTTGCTTGATGATGTCGGCCTTGATGGTGACCCCCAGGTGGTTGGCCTGCCCCGTCAGATCGGCGGCCAGGTGGTAGTCGACGCCGTCCTTCTTGAACGCCGAGTTGCGCAGGTAGCACCACAGCACGGTGAACATCCCCAGCTCGTGGGCGCGCTCGAACGCCTCCGCCACCTCCTGGATCTGCCGCCGGCACTCGGGCGCCCCGAAGTACACGGTCGCCCCCACCGCCACCGCCCCCATCTCGAAGGCCTGCTCCACGGAGGCGAACATCGTCTGGTCGTAAAAGTTGGGGTAGGTGAGCATCTCGTTGTGGTTGAGCTTGACCAGGAAGGGGATCCTGTGGGCCCAGCGCCGCGCCACGGCGCCCAGGACGCCGAGGGTGGAGGCCACCGCGTTGCACCCCCCCTCCACGGCCAGGCGGACGATGTTTTCGGGGTCCAGATAGATAGGGTTGGGGACGAAGGACGCGGCGGCGGAGTGCTCGATCCCCTGATCCACGGGGAGGATCGAAAGGTAGCCGGTGCCCGCCAGCCGGCCGGTGTTGAAGACCAGCTGCAAGTTGCGCAGCACGGCGTTGGGGCGGTCCGAGGCGGCGACCACGCGGTCGACGAAGTCCGGCCCCGGCAGGTGCAGCGACTCCCTGGCGATTCCTTGGCACTGGTAGTCGAGCAGTCCCGCCTGCTCCCCCAGCAACTGGCGAATGGTGTCGATCATCGGCACAACCTCCTATCACCTTTTATTGTAGCCGTTCCTCGTCGATGCCCAGGGCGGCCAGGGCCAAGGCCAGGGCTGCAGGCAGCGGCGCGGTCACGGTCAGGGGGGGTGTTCCTGGCGCGCCCGGCACGGTCATTCGCCAGGCGTGGAGGAGAAGGTGCGGGGGAGCGAGGGCGCGGCGCAGGGTGTCGTCCCTCACCCCGCGGTGCCGGGGGCCTCCGTAGAGGTCATCCCCCACGATGGGGTGGCCGGCCCAGGCCAGATGGACGCGCAGCTGGTGGGTGCGCCCGGTGCGGGGATAAAGACGCACCAGGGCCGCGTGGGGCGGGGTGGCGAGCACGCGGTACTCCGTGTGGGCCGCCTTTCCCTCGGGCTCCACCCGCATGCGCCGGCGGTCGCGGCGGTCGGGACCCACCGGCTGGAGCCAGCTCCCCTCCCGGGGCCGGGGGTGTCCCCACACTAGGGCCAGGTAAGTCTTCTCCACCTCCCCGGCCTGCCAGCGCCGCAAAAGCTCCCGGTGGGCCTCGCAGCCCCGGGCCAGGAGCACCACCCCCGTGGTGCCCCGATCCAGCCGGTGAAGA
>CALEVZ010000040.1 GCA_937924755.1 uncultured bacterium | reverse complement strand
AAGGTGCGAGCCTACTTCGAGACCAAGGAAAACGCCAGGCCGCGCTGGCAGCGCCTCGTCGAGGCCGCGTTCGTCTTTGCCTTCGACTGGCAGGGCTTCGGCGCCAAGACCGCCGTGGGGTACGGCAGGATGGCCGCCGATGCCCAGCGGCGCTTGCCTGACTTCCAGTTGCCGAAAGGTCCGGGAGGTGCGTGATGCCCCACCAGACCTACATCTTGCGCCTGGTGACCCCCGGCTTTCTGGGTGACGCGGCGCAACGTGGCGAGTGGCGCACCCCGCCCCTGAAAGCCGCCCTGCGCCAGTGGTGGCGGCTGTTGCTGTTCGCGCAGCAGGCCGCCAAGGGCAAACACCCGTCGATGAAGGCCCTGCGCGAGCGGGAGGGCGAGACCTTCGGCCACGCCTGGCTGGAGCTCGACGGTGGAAGGAAGTGGTTCGTGCGCAGCCCGTTGCGTCTGGCCCTGGACCGGTGGGTAGCGGGCGACTTGGCCACCGTGAGCGAGGAGAGCAAGATCAGCCATCCCGAGGTGCCCATGCAGATCGGCGCGCTCCTGTACGCCGGATACGGGCCTCTCATTTACCAGGCGAAGAACACCGTCCTCAAGGCCCCGCCAGCCCTGGAGGCCGGCAGCGCCGCCAAATTGTCGATTTCCTGGCCCGCTCGGGCAGGGGAAAGTCTCGGCAAGCAAGTGCAATGGCTTGCGTTGCTGTTGCACTGGTTCGGCACCATCGGCGGGCGCAGCCGCAACGGTTGGGGGTCGATTCAGCTTTTCCGTGAAGACGGTTCGCCGGTCGCCCACCTCGACGATGCGCGCTTTCTGTCGAGCGTGAGCGTCGACCTCGAACGTTGCATGCAGCAGGAGTGGCCACACGCCATCGGGAAAGACGCCACAGGTCCCCTCGTCTGGCGCTCGAAGACACGATTCGACTCCTGGCAGGAGGCGATGAAGGCCGTTTCCGAGATCAAGATAGCCTTTCGAACGGCGCTCGACCCGGGTACTCCGGGATCCATCGCCGAGCGCCACATTCTCGCCTACCCTGTCACCAACCACCGCGTGAACGCGTGGGGCAACCAGGCTCGTCTCGCCAACCAGCTTCGCTTCAAGGTGCACAGCGTGCAGGGGCCGAAGGGCAAGTCCGCCTTTCTGCCCATGGCTTTCCACCTCCCGCACCGGCTGCCCCAGGAGCTCGAAAAACTGTTGCCCGACGGAGACAGGCCAAAGGCCGCCATCCAGCGTCAGCTGCAGGTCTGGCACAAGGTGCACGGCATCCTGGACGGCAGGATGGTGCGCGCCAGCTTCGGCCCCGCCGCGGCGGCGGGAGGCAGCCATGTTTGAGCGGTTCCAACTCGTGTTTTTCCACTGCGTGTCCCCGGTACACGTGGGAGCGGGGCAGGCCATCGGGGCCATCGACAATCCCATCCAGCGGGAGCGGCACACCGGCTACCCCTGCTTTGCCGCCTCCGGGCTCAAAGGGGCTTTGCGGGACTACGTTCTCGACGTGAGAAGGGGCAGGCGGGTCAACAGAGAGCTACTGCCCGAGGAGGAGGCTCCAATGGAGGCGGAGGCGCTCACCGACCGGCTTTTCGGTCCCTTGCCGAAGTCTGGCGAGGAAGTGGGCCATGCCGGCTGCGTGGCCTTTGCCGACGCCCAGCTCCTGCTCTTTCCCGTGCGCTCCCCCCGCCACGCCTTCGCCTGGATCACCTGCCCCACCGCATGGGAGCGCTTCCGCCGGTCGGTGCTCATCGCCAACAGCGGGCTAGAGCCCCCCGCCCTTGACGCGGATGTGGTGGGCATGCATTGTCTTCCCGCCTTACCCTCGCAGTGGGATGCAGGTGCGATCGTGCTGGATTCCTTGCGCCTGGAACCGGCCGATGCGCCTGACGTTGCCGCTGACATCGCCGCGTGGTTGCAAGCCCATGCGTTCCCTTCCGTGGCGAGTTTTCGGCCGTTCGCCGACAAGCTCTCGAGGCACCTTGTCGTGGTCTCGAATCTGGTGTTTTCCCACTTCGTCACCCACGCCACCCTGGTGGAGCCCCACGTGAAGATCGACGACGTCACCGGCACGGTGGAGGAGAAGCTCTTCTTCTACACCGAAAACCTGCCCCCCGAAAGCGTGCTCTTTTCCTTGCTCATGCTTGGCCGGGAGCGCACCAAGGATGGGCGGGGCGCTGAGGAAGTTCTCGCGGACCTAAAAGTGCTCGACGGGCAGCTGGTGCAGATCGGGGGGGACGCCACCACCGGCCGCGGCCTAGTGGTGCTGCACTTCGCGACCAACCGCCAGCCTGCGGAGGGGAGGTGAGCCATGCCCCACACCACCGATCAACTGCGAGCGGCCTTTGCCTACCAGCACGTGCAAGAGGCCGCGGGCCAACGAGGCCTTTGGGAGAAGTACGAGAAGGCATCCCGCTCCGCCTCGGCACTGGCCATGGGCAACGGGCTGATGCAGGCGCTACTGTTCCTCAAGGACAAGGACGAGGGGGCGGGGCAGCTGGCCGAGCACGTGCTGGCCTGGCTGGCAAATCAGAGCCTGGTGACCGGCGAGGGTGACTTTTCGGCGCGCCTGCAACAACTGGCCGCGGCCGACGCCGAACAGTTCCTCCACGCCACCCAGGAGGCCTTGGAGATCCTGAAGTGGATTAAACAGTTCGCCCGAGCGCACGGGGAGTGAACGCCATGACCATGGGAGCCCCCCGCTATTGCTGGACCGACGCGGACCAGGCCCCCCCGGGCCACCGCTTCCGCCTCTACCTCGACGTCTGGCTCGACGGATTCGAGGTCAGGGAACGCAGCGGCCGGTCCCGCCTCCTCAGGGAGGCGGCGGGTTTCCGCGAGCTTGCCGGCCTGGCACAGCTGCGGAGGAGGGACCGGGAACTGCTGAAGGACCTCCGCGACCGCCAAGCCCGACTGGCCACTCTGGCCGGTGCTCGGACCATCGAGGCCCGCGCCGTCGCCCCCGTCACCACCGGCCTCGGCATCGAGCACCCTCTCGAGAACGGTTTCGCCTTTCTCGACCCGTACGGGCTGCCGTACCTGCCCGGGAGCTCCGTCAAGGGGGTGGTGCGCCGCGCCGCCGAGGAGCTGGCTCTCTTCGAGCCCG
>CALEVZ010000039.1 GCA_937924755.1 uncultured bacterium | reverse complement strand
GTGGAGTGGGGGGCGCGCGGGGTACGGAGGTGTTGTGGGTATTTTTTCCTCGCGGGGGCTGGGAGGGGGTGTGGGTGGGGTGTGGTGGAGGTGAGGGAAGCGAGCGTCCGGCTTTGCCGGCGCAAGCGAAGGGGGTTCGGGGGGCAGAGCGCGCGGAGGTGGAGTGGGGGGCGCGCGGCCCCCCGAGAAAAAATGTGGGCGGGGGAAACCCGCCCGGAAGAAGGAGGAGGTTGGATGCGTGCGTTCAGGTCGTGGCCTCGTCCCTGACCGCGCTCAGCCACTCTGCAATGAATGTGCCAAGTCTACGCTGACCTGTTCGTGGGTGAGCAAGATCCTGTCTGTAGGCTGCTTGGAGCGTGGTGCCAGAGTGGCAGGCTCGCCCAGGGGCTGCGCTCCGTCCTTTTCGGAGGACGGGGCGTCCCCCGCCGGTTGAGGAGGGTGGCAGGGCGTGACCCTTGCGCAAAAGCGAGTTCGTGTGGTAGAAAGCCGCGGCCGTGAAGGACCACACAAGGCAAGGAGAAGGGCACATGAACATCGAACAGAAGGTCAGGGATATCATCGTGCAGCAGCTCGGCGTGGATGCGGAGAAGGTGAAGCCTGAGGCTTCGTTTGTCGAGGACCTGGGGGCGGACTCGCTGGACACCGTCGAACTGGTGATGGCGTTCGAAGAGGAATTCGGCGTGGAGATTCCCGACGAGGATGCGGAAAAGATCCGCACCGTAGGTGATGCCATAAACTACCTGAAGGAGCACGTCAAGGAGGCGTGATGCCGCGCCGGGTGGTGGTGACGGGCCTGGGCGTCGTCTCTCCCCTGGGCGTCGGGGTCGAGGAGACGTGGCAGGGGGTCATCGCGTCGCGCAGCGGCATCGGCCCCATTACCAAGTTTGACGCCAGCGACAGCGCGGTGCGCATTGCCGGTGAGGTGAAGGGCTTCAACCCCGAGAACTATATGGAGCCCAAGGATGTTCGCAAGTACGACGTGTTCGTCCACTATGCCATGGCCGCCGCCGAAATGGCGGTCAAGGCCGCCGGCCTCGAGGTGACCGAGGCCAACGCCCACCGGGTGGGAGTGGTGATCGGCTCGGGGATCGGTGGCCTCAAGCTGATCGAGGACACGCACCAGACGCTGGTGGAACGGGGACCCCGCCGGGTCACGCCGTTTTTCATTCCGGGCTCCATCGTCAATATGCCCGCCGGCCTGGTGTCCATTCGACTGGGTGCCAAGGGACCCAACAGTGCCACCTGCAGCGCCTGCTCCACCGGCGCCCACGCCATCGGCGACGCCTTCCTCTACATTCGGGAAGGATATTGCGACGCCGCCATTTGCGGCGGCACCGAGGCGGTGATCACCCCCTTGGCGGTGGCGGGTTTTGCTTCGATGAAGGCGTTGTCCACCCGGAACGATGAACCCGAAAAGGCCTCCCGCCCCTGGGACCGCGACCGCGACGGCTTCGTCATGGGGGAGGGGGCTGGGCTTCTGGTCTTGGAGGAGCTGGAGAGTGCGCGTCGTCGTGGTGCGCCCATCCTCTGCGAGTTGCTGGGGTTTGGCATGTCCGGCGACGCCTACCACATCACCGCGCCGTCCGAGGACGGCGATGGGCCGGCGCGGGTGATGCGGGCCGCCCTGGAGCATGCCGGGGTGACGCCCGAAGAGGTGGATTACATTAACGCCCATGGCACCTCCACCCCGCACGGGGACCGGGTGGAGGCCCTGGCGATCAAGAAGGTCTTCGGTGAGCACGCCTTCCGGCTTTCGGTGTCGTCGACCAAGTCGTCGACGGGTCACCTGCTCGGGGCGGCGGGTGGCCTGGAGACGGCGATGACCGCGTTGGCGGTGGCCCGGGACACGGTGCCGCCGACGCTGAATCTGGATAACCCCGACGAGGGGTGCGACCTGGATTTTACCCCCCACCGGGCGCGGCAGCGCGAAATTCGCGTCGCCATCTCCAACTCCTTCGGCTTCGGGGGTACCAACGCCTGCGTGGTTCTTGGTAAAGTGCGGGAGTGATGCCGCACTGCGTCGTGGGTTGTCCCTGCCCATTCCATGAGATAGCAATCACAAGAACTCGAATCCTGGCGAGAGGGAGGAGGAGTCTATGAAGTACTGCGTCCTGGTGGCGTACGTACCGGATACCGCTTCGATCATCAAGATCGGCGGCGCCGGCAACCGCATTGACGAAGGAGGGATCAAGTGGATCATCTCTCCCTACGACGAGTTTGCCCTGGAGGAGGCGATTCGCCTTAAAGAAGCCAGGGGGGGCGAGGTCACGGTCATCACCTATGGACCCGACCGGGGCTCCACCGGGCTGCGGGAGTGCCTGGCGAGGGGGGCCGACCGCGCGGTGCATGTCATGGGCGGTGAGGCCACCTTCGGTGACGCCTTCGCCATCGCCCGGGTGCTGGCCGCGGCGGTGCAAAAGGCCGGGCCTTTCGATCTCATCTTGTGCGGCATCAAAGGAGTGGGCAGCGACCAGTCGCTCGTCGGGGCGATGGTCGCCGAACTTCTGGATGTCCCCCACGTCAGCGGGGTGGTCAAGCTGGAGGTCGGCGAGGGCTCACTCACCGCCCAGCGCGATGTGGAAGGGGGTACGGAGGTGTTCACCGCGCCGCTGCCGTGCCTGGTGGCGGCCCACAAGGGGTTGAACGAGCCCCGCTACCCCTCCCTGAAGGGGATCATGGCGGCCAAGAAGATTCCCATTGAGACCTGGAAGCCCGCTGATTTGGGTCTGGATGAAGCGGCGCTGGGCGGGGCGGAGGCCACCAGCCGCTGGCTCAAGCTGGAGCTGCCTGCCGCCAAGGCGGGCGGAACGATCCTGAATGGCGAAGAGGACCCGGCTGGCGCGGCGCGCGAGCTGGCGCGCCTGCTGCGCCACGAGGCGAAGGCCATCTAGAAGGGGGAGGGGAGAGACCATGGGCTGCATTCTGACCTTCGTGGAACAGCGGGGCGGCGTGCCCCGCAAGGCCTCCCTGGAGGCGCTCTCGCAGGCCCGGCGGCTGGCGCAGGGCGCCGGCTGGACGGTGTGCGCGGTGCTGGTGGGGCACGGCGTCAAGGAGAGGGCGGGAGAGCTGGGGGCGTGGGGCGCGACCACGGTGTATGTGGCGGATGAGGAAAAGTTCGCCTCCTACTCCGCTGAGGGGTACTCCGCGGCGATCGTGGCGGCCGCCAACGCCTGTCCTCCGGCGGCCATCTTCATGGCCGCCACCATCACGGGCAGGGATCTCTCCGGTCGCCTGGCGGCGCGGCTGCGGGTTGGCTGCCTGGCGGACGTGGTGGCTGTGTCCCTGGCGGGGGACCGCGTTCAGGCGGTGCGGCCGGTGTACTCGGGCAAAGCCCTGGCCACCGTGGACGGCGGCAACTCTTCGCCGGTGGTGGTGACGCTGCGTCCCAACGTGTTCCCGGCGGAGGGCGGTGGGGCGCCGGCGCAGGTGGTGGAGCTCCCCCCCGTGGAGGCCACTATCCGCTCGAAGGTGATCGAGGTAAAGGCTTCCGAGGGGGGCGAGCTGGACGTGGCCGAGGCCGATATCATCGTATCCGGAGGGCGGGGCATCAAGGCGGCGGAGAATTTCGCCCTCATCCGCTCTTTGGCCGAGCCGCTGGGGGCGGCAGTGGGGGCTTCCCGCGCCGTGGTGGACGCCGGCTGGATCCCCCACAAGCACCAGGTGGGACAGACCGGCAAGGTGGTGTCGCCGTCGCTCTATATCGCCTGCGGAATTTCCGGGGCGATCCAGCACCTGGCTGGCATGTCCTCCTCCAAGGTGATCGTGGCCATCAACAAGGACCCCGAGGCACCCATCTTCAAAGTGGCGGACTACGGCGTAGTGGGAGACCTTTTCCAGGTGATTCCCCCGCTCGTCGAAGAGATCAAGAAGCTGAAGCAGGAGTGAAGGCCGTGGCGGGCGGGCGCGAGCGAGATGCCCGCGCCCGCCTCTTCGATCAGCGCGTCGACACGCAGGCCGCCAGCGGAAGCTGGCGGCTGTGGTTTGACGATAGGGCGGCCGTGCGTTTCGGTGGGCGTTTATGGCGGGATGTGGTTGGCGGGACGAAGTTTGGTGGGCTTCACCGAGTGGATGTTTTGATGGGTGCCCGGCCGCCGGCGTCCTTTCTGTTGTCCTCCGCCGTGGAGCTGTTGCGGAGGTAGTTTCGTGGTCCTATCCTAAGCAATGATCGTGCCAATATTCTCTCGGGGCTTTAGTGCCGTGGATATTGGCTTTTTGAGCAGGACAGTGACGGGCGGGCGTTCCCCACCGGTGACACGCGGGTATTTCCTCCGCGCCAGAGTGGCACATACCGGTGACTGCGCCGCGGGCTGCTGACCGGCTCCGGGGGGCCGAAGGCTGCCCTCCTCGCCCCCTGCTATTCGGCCAGGTGCTCCAGCAGGATGCGGACGCCGATGGCAATCAGCAGCAAGCCACCGGCAACTTCCATGCGCGCCCCGAAGTGGCGTCCCAGCTGGTGACCCACGGCCAGTCCCAGCCACGACAAGGCGCCGGTGACGACGCCGATGACGATGCTGGGATAAACGATGCGCACCTGCAGCATGGCGAGGGAAAGGCCGACGGCGAAGGCGTCGATGCTCACGGCCACCGACAGCGCCAGAAGCGCCCAGCCGCGGGAGGGATCGGGACGCTCCCGACTGCCGTCGGGGGAGAGCCCCGAGCGGATCATGCGGAGGCCCACGAAGGTCAGCAGGCCCAGGGCGACCCAGTGGTCGACCGCCGCGATGGCGTGGGCAAAGGCTGTCCCGGCGGCCCACCCGAGCACCGGCATGAGCGCCTGAAAGAGCCCAAAGTGAAAGGCCAGCCGGAAGATCGGCCTGAACCCCCGGGCCCCGCCGCTGGTGCCAATGCCGATGCTCACCGCCAGGGCATCCATGGCCAGAGCAACGGCGATGACCAGGATTTCGACGGTGCTCACCGGGTTCGCCTGAGGTTCCGCCGGCCCGGGGTTGGGGGCAGCTGGCGGCACGTCCTGTCGTGGCGCGCCGAAGCCGTCACGGTTCGCTGAAGACGAACTCGGTGGGGCCGATCAGGATCCGGTCGCCGTTTCTGAGAAGCTTCTCAGTGATGCGCTCGCCGTTGACGAAGGTGCCGTTCTCCGAACCCAGGTCGATCACCGTGTACCCCTGGGGGCCGAACACCACCTTGGCGTGTTTGCGCGACACGGCGCTCTTGGCGACCCGGATGTCGTTGTCCGGTGAGCGGCCGATGGAGGTCACATCCAGGCTCAGTGGGTACTCGGCAAGTAGGCCATCTTCGCCCTGGGCCACCAGGGCGGGGCCGCGGATGACGATGGTTGCTCCGGCTTCGGTGGTGGAGCCGGGGGGGCGTGGCTCGACGCGGGTCAGGTCGGGGATGGGGGGCTCGGGCGGCGCCTCGGGAAAGGGGTAGGGCACGACGGGGACGCCGGCGGTGGCCTCGGGTACGGTGGGCGGCGGGATCGGGGGCGGTACCTCGTCCAGCTCCAGCTCGGGCGGCGCCGGGGTGGGGGCAGGAGGAGCGGCCTCCTCCACCGGCGCGGGCGGTCCCTGCTCCAGCTCGTCGGGGGAGAGGAACGCCGCCAAAAACCTCTCCTTGAGGGCCTGGGCGTCGGACAGCTCGGCGGTGTGCCGCTGCAGCCGGGCTTCGCAGTCCAGCAGGCGCTCTTTGTACTCTTTCTCCTGGAACTCACCGAGCTGATGGCGGAACTCTAGCTCCTCGCGGTCCAACGTGGCGGCCTCCAGGGACGCCTGGAAGCGCTCCCACAGGCGCCGCAGCTTGGCGTACTCCGCGCGGGCCTGGGCCTTGAGCGGTCGCGCCTGCTCCTCCAAGGCCTTGCCGCGCGTCTCGTAGTCGGTGCGCACGCGGGCAAACACGGCGGGCGACACCTTGTCCCTCAACTCCTCCATTTTGGCCAGCCGCCCTGCCAGCAGCTCCTGCTCCTGCTTGATGGTGCACAACTGGTCGATGGCCGACGTGTCGATCTGCTGGAGCTCCTCGATCATTGATGCCTCCCGCTCACCTTGACGATCGCGCCGCATGGCGACTGGACGCCGCCTTCTCCCTGATGTACGGTGCGACGTCGAAAGAGTAGCAGCATGAAAGGGCTATCGTCGAGACGCAGATCACATCCTCGACGGGCCGACGGGGGGTGGGCGTGTGCCAGGAAGCGACGGATGCAGAGCGAACCGCGAGGAGGCGGGAGGTTCTCGCCCGCCTTGGCGCCTCCAGCGGTGTGGCCGAGGAACTGCTCGCCGCCAATGCTCCGAGGTTCCCGGCCAAGGTGGGGGCGTCCCGCGGTCCGTTTCCCCTGGAGGACGAGCCCCACCTGGAGGTGTGGCGGGAGTACCTGGGGGAGGCCAGGCAGCGCAGCGCCATCGCTGCCCTTTCTGGCAGGCTGGTGCAGCTCGGCTTTCCCGTGCGGGAGGGTATCAGCCGCAGTGGGGCCTATCTCGCCGCCACCCGCCGGGGAGCCCCCGTGCCCGCGGGTCCGGGTTTGGAGCTCGAGGACCCGGAGGCCATCGAGCTGGAGCTGTACCCCTCCCTCGGCGGCAGCATTCCCCTGCTCACCGCCACTCGCCGGGGGGACTTCGTCACCCTGGTGCGGGCGCTGTCGGCGCGCAACGAGCCGGTGCCCGTCCCGGACTCCATGGGGGCGTGCATCGTCTCGGGGCTCGTCAACTGGGATCGAGTGCACCGCCACCGGAGGGCCTGGGAGGAGAGGCACCCCGACGCCGGCGAGGAAGCGTGGCGGCATGAGTTTTCCGCCCTGGCCTCGCGCAGGGAGCTGTACCAGGATCGTCTGATTCTCTCAAGCCGCGGCCCCTACAGCGGTCTCGCGGCGTCCCGGGTGGGGCTGCCGGCAGGGGAGTGGGAGCGGCTGTCGTTGCGCCTGCGCCGGGCCCACGAGGCCGCCCACTACCTCACCCTGCGGGTGTTCGGTCGCCTTCAGCACAACGTGCTGGAGGAGCTGGTGGCCGACTTCGCCGGACTGGTGGAGACCTTCGGCGAGTACCGCGCCGAGTTGGCGCGCGCCTTCCTGGGCGTCGAGTCGCCCACGCAGGTGCGGCCGGAAGGGCGCCTGGCGAACTACCGCGGCTCTCCACCCCTGTCGGAGGAGGCGTTCGAGGTGCAGGCGCGCCTGGTCAGCGCGGCCATCGATTCCCTCGGCCGCATCGCGGCGGCGGCCGGCCCCGGCTTGGCCCGGCCCCATCGCCTGGCGGCGCTGGTCTGCGCGCTGGTTCCCCTGTCGCTGGAAGAACTGGCGGGACTCGACCACTCCGACCGGTGGCCCGAATTTACCGGGGCGTGGCTCGCACCGTGAGTGAGGCCACCGGGATCAGGGTCTCGCGTAGCACCTGTTTCACCTCATCGAGCGAGGCGGTGCGGTAGTCCTCGTCCAGGCGGGCCAGCAGGGGGATATCCACCCCCCGGTAGCCGGTCTCGGCGAGCAGGCGAGCGATCTGTCGCGGTTCCTCGGCGGCGCGCCGGGCTGCTCGCCCGAGAAAGGTCTGCGCCGCCTCCAGCTCCTCTCGCCGGGGCCCCTGGGCCAGCAGGGTGGCTACGGTGTCCCCTACGGCGGCTTCGGCCTCGTCCAGACGGCCGGGGGGGAGCAGGCAGGCCACCGCCACGAGGGAGAGGTGGGGGTAGGCCTTGGAGGGGCTATAGGAACACTCCGCGCTGTAGGTGAGGCGGCGGCGCTCCCGCAGCTCCGCGGTGAGCCGGAGGCTGAGGATGAACTCCCCCAGCTTCAGCAGGTGACGGGCGCGCCGCGCCTGCCAGGGCACCGCTCGCCACCCCAGCAGCAGGGCGGCGCCTCGCTCCCGGCTCGGCACCGCAACCTCGGCGGTGAGGGGGCCGGACAGGGCGGGCAGGTGGCGCAACCCCTCGATGGCGGGCAGACGCACCTCCCGGCTCGGGAGCGAGCCCAGAGAGCGGGCGACCAGCTCCTCCATGTCAGCCACCTCCATGTCCCCGACCAGGGCCGCCTCCAGGGGGGCGCCGCAGATCTCCTCGGAGAGCCAGGTCTGTACCTGGCGCCAGGTGAGAGCGCGGGCATCGGCGTGGGAGATGGGGCGAAAACGGGGATCGCCCGCGGACAGCAGGGCCATCGCTGCCTGTGCCAGCCGTGCCTGGAGGTCGCCGCGCCGCTGCTGTTCCAGCCGGCGCACGCCCCGCCGCCAGCGGGCAAAGGCGGTGGGCGACAGGCGCGCAGCGGTGAGGAGGAGATGGAGCAGTTTGAGAGCTTCTTCCACCTTCTCACGGCTCGTTGTGATGCTGACCGTCACGCAGTCCTCGTCGGCGGTGGCGGCCAGCGAGATGGCGTGGCCCTCCAGAATGTCACTCAACACGCTGACGGGCAGGGCGGCGGTGGCTGGCCGCAGGAGGGCCTCCAGGGCGGCGTGGGTTATGCCCAGGTAACCCTCCCGCTCGCGAATCCTTCCCCCGGGCAGGGTGACGGTGAGAAACACTCGGCCCGGCCGCTGCCGCATTTGGCACAGGTGGACGGTGGCGAGGTTGGCGAATTCCACGCTGGTCACCGCCGGGAGATGGCACGACCGGCGGGAGAGAACCGGCGCCCCGGGGGGGAGGCAGAACGGCAGTTGGGTGACGGGTAGCTCCACGTCGGGCGCGGTAGGGGTGGCGGCGGCGCGCTGGTGGGCGGAAAGCAGCTCCGCCAGGGCGGGGGTGCGGAGGCCGGGGCGTGCCGGCACCAGCGCCGCCAGTACTCCGGCCTGGGCAGGCAAGGCCTCGCCCAGGCGCTGCCGCGCCGCTTCCTCGCCCACCTCCGGCAGCAGCCTTGCCGCCAAGGCCAGCCGTTGTGCCGGTGACAGCGGGGGTCTCCCGCGGGCTGCGGATTCGAGAAGATCGGTGAGCACCGTTGCGCTGGGCCGTGTGGCGAACTCCTGGGCCCCCTGGCGCAGGGCGGCCAGGAGTGCCGCCTTCGCCGCCGCCAGCTCGGCGGGGTGGAAGCCGTGTCGGCGGGCGCGGTGCAGCTCCACCAACAGGGCCTCCAGGAGAAAAGCGGGGCGCCCGGACGGAGCGACCGTCACGGCGCGACTCACCGCCCACCCCTGCACCAGGGGGGAGGTGGACACACGCGCATCCTCCCCCGGCAATCGGCCGTCGGCCAGCCGGTGGGTGAGCCGCCGGTTGAACATCCACCAGGCCAGTCGCAGCGCCCAGCGGTTTGCCAGCGCCGCCTCGCTGCACGGAGGGGAGTCGGTGTGAACGACCCGGTGGCTGGCTTGCAGGTGAGTGAGATCAGCAGAGCGTAGGGCGACGGCGCGCAGCTCTCTTGAGGCGGCGATCCCCGGGTCGGGGGCGGAGGGTGGGGGTTTCCCGCCCTGCCATGGTGCAAAGGCGGCTTCCGCCATGGCCAGCGCGCGTTCCACCTCCAGCTCGCCCACCACCACCAGGGTGGCCAGTTGGGGACGGTACCAGCGTTGGTAAAATGCAGCCAGGCTGGCTTCCGTGACGTGGCGCAAGCTCGCGGCAGTCCCCAAGGGGTGCCGGCCGGTCAGGCGGCTGCCCGGCACCAGGGCGGCCAACAGCGCCTCCTGGGCGCGGCTGCCGGCACCCAGGCGGGCGCGCATCTCCTCCAGGATGATCGCCCGCTGGCGCCCTATCTCCGCGGCGTCAAGGGACATCCCGAAGGCGAAATCGGCCAGCCCCTCCATGGCCCGCTGCAGCACCGCCGGCTCCGCGCAGGGCAAGCTCAGGGTGAAACGGGTGCACTCCAGGGTGGTGGCAGCGTTGTGGTGGTGCCCCAGGGTGGTGCCGAGAGAGGCGAAGAATCGTTCCAGCTCCCCAGGAGGAAAACGACGGGTGCCAGAAAAAGCCATGTGCTCAAGAAAATGCGCGTACCCCAGCTCCTCCTCCTCCTCGTGCAGCGACCCTACCTCCAGCCGCAAACCCAGGGCCACATGACCCGGCGGGTGGAAGTGGCGCTGCACCCACACGGTCAGGCCGTTGGCCAGAGTGGCGACGGTGACGTGCGCCGCCTCCGGCAGTGCGGGCGAGGCGGGCGCTGAAGCGGCAGCGCCGCCCGCGCCGTCGGTGTTGGAGAAGGAACGCACCGTCCCTATCGTACCCGCCTTCACGTCTCGTCGCACCGATGAGAAACCACACCGGCCGTCGCGCCCCGGCACCATGCGGTCCGTGCGGCGGCTCGAGAATCCCGCGACATCCTCCGTCTGGTTAAGTGCTAGACTGAAAAAAACAAGGGGGACACGTCCCATGGATGGGCGCGATTCGTTGGTCATTCTCGTTCTGCTGGCGGCGGTCAACAGTCTGGTCGGCGGCGCGCGCCTGCAAGGGTTTCTGGCACGCACCCCGGCGATCGCCACCCACGCCGATCTGGAGAACTACAAAGGCGTGGTGCGGCGGCAGATGTATCAGGCGCTCGTGCAGATGGCGCTGCTGGTGGCGGCACTGCTGGCGAGCGTTGTGGGCTTGGCGCGGGGCCGACTGTCCCTGTTCTGGGTGCTCGCCGGCAACGCGGCCGTTCTCGCCCTCGGACTGGCCGGCAAGGTTATCGAGACGAAGGCTCGCTCCCTGCCGGTGAGGGAGGATGGCCTGGCCGCCGAGTACCGGCGGGTGAGTGCCTCCTGGCTCAAAAAAGCCCTGCCCGATTTCTAGCGTCCGGCGGGGCGACGCCGGGCCGTCGCGCCGTCATGGCCGAAAGCCGAAAGGCCGCGGTGGTGAGCTGGCTCACCGCGCCGACATTTTCTGCGCATGCGACTCAAATGCAACGTGAGGCGACGATGAAACAGAGCGATGCGGTCGGGGAAGGGGTGGTGCAGGGACGCTCCGCCCCCCGGGACGACCTGTTGCAGCGGGTGCGGGAGGAGCGCCGGGCGGGGGCGCGGCGCTACGTGCAGCAGCCGGCGGCCGGGCCGTCGCCCGCAGCGCGGGCGACGGGCGGCGCGGGGGTGCGCCGGCGTCTGGGGGGACGCCCTTCCCGGGAGCCGCTGCCGCCCCTCGCGGTGGTGCTGCTCAACCGTCTCGCCTACGGACCCCGCCCCGGCGATCTGGAGGCCTTCCTCGATTCCGGCCCCGACGACGCCACGCGCTGGCGCCGCCACGTGGAGGCGCAGCTGCATCCTGCCGACCTGGCCGACGATGACTGCGACGCTCGGCTCGCCGCGGCGGGATTCACCACCCTCGGCAAGAGCCGGGCGCAGCTGTGGCAAGACCACCACCTGGGTAACCCCGAGTGGTGGGTGCGGGTGCGCCCCCTGCTGGAGGTGGAGCGGGCCACCTTCCTGCGCGCCGTCTAAAGCCGCCGGCAGCTGCTCGAGGTGCTGGTCGAGTTCTGGCACGACCACTTCAATATCTACGCCTGGGACTACATCGCCGCCCCCACCTGGGCGGCCTTTCACCGCGACGCCATCCGCGCCCACGCCCTGGGCAACTTCCGCGCCTTGCTGGGGGCGGTGGCGAAAAGCCCCGCCATGCTGGTCTACCTCGACAACTGGACCAACCACGTGGCCGGGCCCAACGAAAACTACGACCGCGAGCTGTTCGAGCTGCACACCATGGGGCGGATGGGCTATCTCGGGGTGCGGCGCCAGGCGGACGTGCCCAAGGACGCCCTCGGCCGGCCGGTCGGGTAGGTGGACGACGACGTGTACGAGGCCACCCGCTGCCTCACCGGTTGGACCTTCGACGAAGACACCGGGGAGCTGGTGTTTCCTCCCGACTGGCACGACCGATTCCAGAAGTGGGTGCTGGGAAGGTACTTCCCCCCCAACCGCGGGGCCGCCGCGGAGGGGGAGGAGGTGCTCGACCTGCTGGCCTCCCACCCGGCGACGGCCCGGCACGTGGCGTGGCGGCTGTGCCGCCGTCTGGTGGCCGACGAGCCGCCCCAGCCCCTGGTGGAGGAAGCGGCGGCGGAGTTTCTCGCCGCCGCCGGCGAGGCCGATCAGCTGGCGCGGGTGGTGCGGGTGATCGCCCTGTCGCCGTATCTGCCCGCCGGCTGGGGAGCCAAGGTCAAGCGCCCCTTCGAGGCGGTTGTCGCCGCCCTGCGCGCCACCGGGGCGGAGATCGGCTTCGCGCTCGACGACGAGGTGAGCGATGCCTTCCTGTGGCTGTTCGAAGCCATCGGCCATGCCCGTTTCGACTGGCATCCCCCCGACGGCTACCCCGACCGCAAGGAGGCGTGGCTCGGCAGCGGCTGCCTGGTCGCCCTGTGGCGGCTGCTCAACTGGCTGGTGGCGGCCGCCGACCGGGACAACCGGCCGCTGATGGAGGCGGTGCCCGCGGGCGTGCCCCCGACTTCGGCGGCACTGGTCGACTGGTGGATCCAGAGGGTCTTCGGCCGCCCGATGGAGGCGGCGTTCCGCCGCGAGATCGTCGCGTTTTTGGCCCAGGGGCGGGGGGAACACATCCCCCTGCCGGTGACCACCGATGAGGCGACCGCGCAGCGCCTGCGCGCCATGGTGGGGGTACTCCTCATGTCCCCCCAGTTCTTGGGGAGGTGAGTGGTGACGAGCACGCGACGGGAATTCATGGTGGGGTGTTCGGCGGCGGTGGCCGCCATGGCGGGCACGCGTCTGTCGCTGGCGGCCTTCGCTGCCGACGCGTCGGAAGGCGACGTGCTGGTCGTGGTTTTCCTGCGCGGCGGCATGGACGGGCTGTCGTTGCTCGCCCCCATGGACGGGCCGGACCGCGCCCACTACGTGGCGGCGCGTCCCGAACTCGCGCTGCCGGCCCCCAGCGCGCAGGCGATGTCGCCGTTGGCGCCCCCCTTCGGGTTGTCTCCGGCGGCGGCGCCGCTGTACCCCCTGTACCAGAGCGGCAAGGTGGCCTTCGTGCCGGCCTCGGGGCTCGTGCACGACACCCGCAGCCACTTCGACGCCCAGGAGTACATGGAGCTGGGCACCCCCGGGGTGCGCTCGACCGGCAGCGGCTGGCTGACCCGTCACCTGGCCACGGCCTCCCCGGCCGGGGTGACGGCGCTGATCCCCACCCTGGCGGTGGGGAACTCGCAGCCGACGTCGCTGCGGGGGCAGTGGGGGACGGTGGCCATGACCTCCCCCGATCATTTCAATTTGGACACCGGCCCGTGGTGGTGGCGGGACGTCCAGCGCGCCACCCTGCGCCGCCTCTACAGTGCCGGCGGCGGGGCGGTGTTCACCGCCGGCAACGCCGCCCTGGACGCCGTGGACATGGTCGAGGCCATGGTCGCCGAGCCGGCGCCGCCGGCGGGCGGCGCCGCCTACCCGGAGACCGAGATGGGGCGGCAGTTTCACCTGGTGGCCTCGCTCATCAAGCAGGATTTGGGGCTGGGGGTGGCCACGGTGGATGTGGGCGGTTGGGACACCCACGTGGCGCAGGCCTGGGCCCCCACCGAGGGGTGGTTTCCGTCGCTGGTGCGAGAACTGTCCACCTCCTTGGCGGCGCTGTACACCGATCTGGACGGCTCGCCAGCCGGCGCGTGGAGCAACCGCCTGACGGTGGTGGTGCTCAGCGAGTTCGGCCGGCGGGTGCGGGATAACGCCGACCGTGGCACCGACCACGGTCACGGCAACGTTCTCGTACTGCTGGGGGGGAACGTGGTGGGCGGGGTGCACGGCAGATGGCCGGGGCTGGCCCCGGAGCAGCTGTACGACGGCGCCGACGTGGCCATCACCACCGACTACCGCACCGCCGCGGCGGGGTGCCGGTCGCTGTGGTACAGTCCCGCTCAACCAATGGGATGAGAGCATCGCGGCCCGGGGCGGCAGGGGGCCCCGTGGCGAGCGAGAAGGGGGGCAGATGGTGATGCGCTATCGACTGCTACCGGCGCTGGCGGCGGGGCGGCTGGGACGTGCCCACTACCTGTACGACGGCCAGGCGCGGGGTGCACCCGTCGTGTTCGTGCCCACCCAGAAGGTGACCGAGCGCGTCCACCGCGTCGTCACCCGCTTGAAGGCCGCCGTCCCGGCCGGGGCGGCGTGGGAGCTGGAGCGCCTGGAGGCGCTGTGCGACGACGAGGCGGAGCGCCGCGTCGTGCAGCTGTTGGTGGAGCGCGGCTACCTCGAGGAGGTCAAGGACGACGCAGGGCGCGGCGAGGGGAGGGAGCCGGGGTTATCGCCCGAGGCGGCGGCCGCCGCCCGCGACGGCTTCGCCGCCACCGACGCGAAGCACTTTTTCAACGTCGCGCGCCTGTTCGGTCTGCCCGCGCAGGGGGAGGACGACGCCCAGGTGGCTTTTGCCGGCGTTCCCTTCGCCTCGCTGCCCATCTCGGCGGGCGCAGCGGAAGCACCGGCGTATCTGCGGCGGTTGAGCCAGCGCTGGGCCAACTGGTTCGAGGTCTTCACGAGGGGCGTGTACACCGAGGTGGGCATGGACGGGGGGTTGCCCCGCCTGCTGGGCCGGGGAGTGGTGCTGCGCGACTTCGGTGACGTGGGAGCGGCGGCTCGCACCGTGGGCGACCTGTTCGCCGCCGCCCAGCAGGCCGTGGACGAGCTGGTGCGGCGGCGGCTGCCGGCGGTGTTTGCTGGCGGCGACCACGCCGTCACCATTCCGCTGGTGAACGCCTACGTGCGGCACGCCCCGCAGCTGTGCGTGATCCAGCTCGACGCCCACAACGACCTCTTCTTCCTCGACGGGGCGGCCTTCAACCACGCCGCCACCGCCTCCACCCTGCTGCTGCTGGCCGATGTGCGGCGGCTTCTCGCCTTCGGACTGCGCACCGATTTCGACGCGCGCACCGAGGCGCTGGGGCATCTCGCCGCCTCGCCCGAGTACGCGTCGCGACTGCACCTCCACTCCTTGGGCGCCACCAGGCGGCTGCTGGCCGACCCCGCGGCGCTGGAGAAGGTGCTGGCCGCGGTGGGCGAGCGCCCCTGCTACCTCACCGTCGACCTCGATGTGCTGACCCCTGCCGCCATCCACGGTCGCGTTTCCACCCCCGCCGGGGCGGGGCTGGAGTGGTGGGAGTTGTTTGAGCTCGTGGAGGCCCTGCTGGCGCGTTTGCCCATCCTGGCCTGCGACGTGGTGGAGTTCAACCCGCACAACGGCGTCGCTGCCGACAACGAGCGGCCCGAGATCCTGGCGCTGCTGCTCCTGCTCATCGATGGCCTGGCCCGGCGCGGCTGGCCGGCCGCGGGGTGAGCGGCGGGCCAGCGGCGCGCAGCTTCCCGCGCGGGTACTGTCAACCCGCAGCGCCTTCATACGTCATCGACAGGAGCAGTAGCGAGTCCGCAAGGAGGTCGCATGAGTCGGAGGGCCCGTATCCTCGCGCTCGTCCTCCTCGCCCTGGCCGGGGGAGAAGTGACGGCGGGGCCGCCCCGGCGCTTCCTGGTGCGGGGCGAGCCGCTCGGCACGCGGGTCAGCGTCGCCGGCGGCGCGGTGGAGGGGGTGCGCGAGGGGCCGGTGCTGGCCTTCCGCGGCATCCCCTTCGCAGCGCCGCCGCTGGGTGCCTTGCGCTGGCTGCCGCCGCAGCCGGTGCCGGCGTGGTCGGGCGTGAAGGCGGCGCGGCAGTTCGGCCCGCCGTGCCCGCAGGTGGACGAGGGCGGGGCGGTGGTGGGGGAGGAGGACTGCCTGCACGTGAACGTCTGGACTCCCGCCGATGCCGCCACCAGTAGCGGGCTGCCGGTGCTGTTCTTCGTCCACGGCGGCGGGCACGTGCAGGGCTCGGCCGGGATGCAGAGTGGGGACGGCACGCCGCTGTACGACGGCGCCCGGCTGGCCGCGGCCACCCGCTCGGTGGTCGTCACCGCGCAGTACCGGCTGGGGGCGCTGGGCTTTTTGACCCATCCGAGCCTCACCCCCGCAACCCCCCCGGCGACGAGCGGGAACTACGGGACGTTGGATTTGATCGCGGCGCTGGGGTGGGTGCGGCGCGAGATCGCGAAGTTCGGCGGCGACCCCCGCCGAGTGCTGGTCTTCGGCGAGTCGGCCGGCGCAGTTGAAACCTGCATGCTGCTGGTGTCGCCCCTGGCCGGGGGGTTGTTCTCGGCGGCGCTGATGCAATCGGGGGCCTGCGTGGCGGCGAGCGCAACCAAGGCCGGCAGGCTCGCCGCCGACTTCGTGCGTGCCGCCGGCTGTGAGGGCGCCGCCGACCTCGCCGGGTGTCTGCGCCGTCTCCCCGTGACCACGGTGGTGACCGCCGTGCCCTCGCAAGCCTCGGTGATCGCCCCCGCCACCTCCTGGTTTCCGCACGTGGACGGCGTGGTGATCCCCGGCGTGCCCCTCGACCTCATACGCGCCGGACAGCACAACCGGGTGCCGCTGGTGGTGGGGGCGAACAGCGACGAGACGGCGCCGGGGACGGTGGGCGTGCTCACCGAGGCACAGTACCAGGCGGCGGTCGTCGCGTTGGTGGGGGGCAACGTGGTGCTGGCGAACCGCATCCTCGCCGAATACCCGGTGGCCGACTACGGTTCCCCACGCAAGGCGTTCACCGCCCTAACCTCGGACGCCAATTTCATCTGTCCCGCCCGCCGGGTGGCGCGCGCCGCCGCCGCCGGACAGTCCCAGCCGGTCTTCCGCTACTTCTTCACCCATCCGTGGGACAACGGGGCGGCGGCCCTCCGGCTGCTCGGGGCGTTTCACGGCATCGAGCTGCCCTACGTGTTTCAGCGCCTGGAGATCAACGGTTATCGGGCCAGTCCCGGCGAGCTGGCGCTGGCCGAGTTCATTGCCCAGTCGTGGCGGGCGCTGGCGGCGCAGGGCAACCCCACGCCCCCGGGCGGGCCGGTCTGGCCGGTGTACCAATCCGCCAGCGATCCTTTCCTGGAACTCACCACCCCCCCGACGCCGGGCCAGGGGGTGCGCACGCTCCAATGCGACTTCTGGGACTCACTGTCCGACTGGGGGGATCTTTGAACGGCGTGAGACCGCCCGCAATCGCGTGGACCGCGGCGATTCTCGCGGCCGGCGCGGCCAACGCTGGAAATCTCGTCACCAACCCCTCCTTTGAGAACGGCACCCAGGGGTGGACTCGTTACCCCACCGCCTGGCCAACCTGCGCCACGCCCGTGGGGGAGGGGCAGGGGTGGGTGGGGGTGCGCCTGGCCTGCGGGGTGCCGCCTCCGGCGATGGGGTGGCGGCAGAGCGTGCCGATCGCTGCGGGAGCTTTGTACCGGGTGGGAGTGAAGTTTCGCGCCGAAAACCTCTCCGCCGAGGGGGACCTGACGCTGGTCTTTCGCGGCCCCGCGGGGGTGGTCTGGCAAACCGGGGTGGAGGCGTTTGCCGGTAAGTGGCTCTGGAGCCAGGCGGCGTGGGTGGTGCGAGCCCCGTCCGGCGCGACGACGGTGGAGGTGCGCGTGGGGGTGACCGCTGGCATCGAGGGGGAGGCGGCTTTCGACGACGTTCTGCTGGAAGAACTTGCGCCGGCGCCGCCGCTGGAGGTGGTGGTGGAGGCGACCCGCCTTGTGGGCCGTATCCGCAATCTGAACCAGACCAACCGGGGGCCCGTGGCCGACCTGCGCACCGGGGGACGGGTGGATTTCACCCCGCAGTTGCGGGAGGCCGCCGTCACCGCCATCCGCACCCACGACGTGCACACCGCCTACGACCTCTCGCTGCTCTTCCCCGACCCCGCGGCCGACGTGGCGTCACCCTCCTCCTACGACTTCGCCGGCACCGACCAGGCCATCCGCCAAGCCCAGGCCGGCCGCTTCGAGGTTTTCTTCCGATTGGGGGAGAGCTACGGCGGTCCGAAGTCACCCCGCATGAGTTCGGCCAGGTGGGCGGAGGTGGTGCGGCGGGTGGTGGAGCATGTCAACGGCGACTTCGCAGCGGGCCTCGGGGCCGGTGTGCGCTGGTGGGAGATCTGGAACGAGGCCAACGGGCCCCTCTTCTGGTCGGGCAGCGCCGAGGAGTTTTACGACTTCTTCGCCCGCGCCGCCCTGGCCGTCAAGGCGGCCGACCCCGCCGCCCTGGTGGGCGGCCCGGGGATGGCCGG
>CALEVZ010000038.1 GCA_937924755.1 uncultured bacterium | reverse complement strand
ATCGTGGCCAACGTCCTGCTGGCCTTTCACCTCTACCACGGAGCCTGGAGCCTGACGCAAACCTTCGGACTCTCCCACCCCCGCTGGGATGGCCTGCGCCGCACCGGCGCCACCGTCCTGGCGGTGCTCATCGGCGCCGGCAACGTCTCCATTCCCCTGGCGGTGTGGGCGGGGTGGGTGAGGTAGGAGGAGCCAGCCATGAAGCTCGATGCCCACATCCCCTCCGGCCCCCTGGACACCTGCTGGACCCGCCACAAGGATTCCCTGCCCCTGCTCTCTCCCGCCAACAAGGCCAAACGCACCCTCATCGTGGTGGGCACCGGCCTGGCGGGGGCCTCCGCCGCCGCCTCCCTGGCGGAGCTGGGATACACCGTGCACGCCTTCTGCTACCAGGACTCCGCCCGCAGGGCCCACTCCATCGCCGCCCAAGGGGGCATCAACGCCGCCAAGAACTACGCCAACGACGGCGACAGTGTCTGGCGGCTGTTCTACGAGACCATCAAGGGAGGCGACTTCCGCGCCCGGGAGGCCAACGTGTACCGCCTGGCCGAGGTCTCCGGGGCGATCATCGACCAGTGTGTGGCCCAGGGGGTCCCCTTCGCCCGGGAGTACGGCGGCGGCCTGGCCAACCGGTCGTTCGGCGGGGCGCTGGTGTCCCGGACCTTCTACGCCCGCGGCCAGACCGGGCAGCAGCTGCTGCTGGGCGCCTACTCGGCCCTGGCTCGCCAGGTGGCGGCGGGGAAGGTGCTCATGCACCCCCGCACGGAGATGCTGGACCTGGTGGTCGTCGACGGCCACGCCCGGGGGATCGTGACCCGTGACCTGGTCACGGGCCGCATCGAGCTGTGGGCGGGGGACGCGGTGCTGCTGTGCACGGGGGGGTACTCCAATGTTTTCTATCTATCCACCAACGCCAAGGGGTGCAACGCCACCGCCATCTGGCGCGCCCACCGGCGCGGCGCGGGCTTTGCCAACCCCTGCTTCACCCAGATTCACCCCACCTGCATCCCGCAGGCGGGGGAGTACCAGTCCAAGCTCACCCTGATGTCCGAGTCCCTGCGCAACGACGGCCGGGTGTGGGTGCCCCGCCGGGCCGGGGACACCCGTCCCGCCAGCGCCATCCCCGAAGAGGAACGGGACTACTACCTGGAGCGGATGTATCCCTCCTACGGCAACCTCACCCCCCGGGACGTGGCCTCCCGGGCCGCCAAGCGCATGTGCGACGAGGGACGCGGGGTGGGCCCGGGGGGTCGCGGCGTCTTCCTGGACCTCACCGGGGCGGTTCGCACGCAGGGGCGCGCGGTGATCGAGGAGCGTTATGGCAACCTCTTCGAGATGTACCAGCGCATCACCGGCGAAGACCCCTACGAGGTCCCCATGCGCATCTACCCGGCCCCCCACTACACCATGGGCGGCCTGTGGGTGGACTACAACCTCATGAGCACCATCCCCGGACTGTTCGTGTTGGGGGAGGCCAACTTCTCCGATCACGGGGCCAACCGCCTGGGGGCCTCCGCCCTCATGCAGGGCCTGGCCGACGGCTACTTCATCGCCCCGTACACCGTCACCGGCTACCTGGCCAGCACCCGGCTGGCACCGGTCAGCACCGACCACCAGGCCTTCCGCGCCGCCCAAGCCGAGGTGGAGGAGCGCACCCGCCGGCTGGTCTCCCTCTCTGGACCGCGCAGCGTGGACGAGCTGCACCGGGAGCTGGGCTCGGTGATGTGGAACCTGTGCGGCATGAGCCGCACCGCGGCGGGACTGCGCCAGGCCATGGAGCGCATCGCCGAGCTGCGGCAGCGCTTCTGGCAGGAGGTGCGGGTCCCCGGCGGCGCTGAAGACCTCAACCAGGAGCTGGAGAAGGCCGGACGCGTGGTGGACTATCTGGAACTGGCCGACCTCATGTGCCGGGATGCCCTGGCCCGGGAGGAGTCCTGCGGCGGCCACTTCCGGGAGGAATATCAGACCCCCGATGGGGAGGCGCGGCGGGACGACGAGCACTTCGCCCACGTGGCGGTATGGGAGTGGAGCGGGGACGAGCAGCCGCCGCGGCGGCACACCGAACCCCTGAGCTTTGCCAACGTCCAGCTGACCACCCGCAGCTACGCCTGAGCAGAGAGGAGCACATTCATGCGCCTGGAACTGCACATCTGGCGACAGGCCGGCCCCAAGGCCAGGGGAAGGTTCGTCACCTACCCGCTGGACGGAGTCAGCGAGCACATGTCGTTTTTGGAGATGTTGGACCACCTCAACCAGCAGCTCATTGCCCGGGGGGAGGAGCCGGTGGCCTTCGAGCACGACTGCCGCGAGGGGATCTGCGGCTCCTGCGGGGTGGTCATCAACGGGCAGGCCCACGGACCTTTGCCGGGCACCACCTGCTGCCAGCTCCACATGCGTCACTTCGCCGACGGCGATGTCCTCTTCATCGAGCCGTGGCGCGCCCGCGCCTTTCCCGTCCTCAAGGACCTGGTGGTGGACCGCTCCGCCTTCGACCGCATCATCCAGGCGGGGGGCTACATCTCCACTCGCACGGGGTCCGCCCCCGAGGCCAACGCCATCCCGGTGGCCAAGAGCGCAGCCGAGCTGGCCATGGACGCCGCCGCCTGCATCGGCTGCGGAGCCTGCGTGGCCGCGTGCCCGAACGGGGCGGCCATGCTCTTCGTGGCCGCCAAGATCACCCACTTGGGGGTGCTGCCCCAGGGGCAGCCGGAGCGGCTGAGGCGGGCCCGCGCCATGGTGGCGCAGATGGAGCGCGAACTCTTCGGCGGCTGCAGCAACGCCCGCGAGTGCGAGGCGGTGTGCCCCAAGAACATTTCCATTGCCACCATCGCCCGGCTCAACCGCGACTTCCTCAAGGCCAGCCTGTCGGCATGAGCTTCGCGCCGGAAAACGGCCACCGCCGCTGTGTCCCGGCGGAGGGAAGAAAAGCCTCGACAGTCAGTGGAAATCCCGGGAGGGGGGAGCGGGGGCGGAGGTGAAGAGGGGGCGCACCGCCTCGGCCCGCAGGGTGACCACCCCGTCCCGGGCCTGCACCACCCCTTCCGCCTCCAGCAGGGCCGCCTCGGCCAGCACGGCCCGGCGGGCGCGGAAGAGGTCGGGCATGATCACCACGTTGGCAAAGCCCGTCTCGTCCTCCAAGGTGAGAAAACACATCCCCTTGGCGGTGGCGGGGCGCTGTCGCACGATCACCGCCCCCCCCACCCGCACCCGCCGCCCGTGGGGCTGCCGGGCCAGCTCCCGGGCGGAGAGCACCCCCCGCCCTCGCAGCTCCCCCCGGCGCAGGGCCAGGGGGTGGCGCCCCACGGTGAGGCCGGCGCCGGTGAAGTCGGCGGCGTAGCGCTCGGGGAGGCTCATCTCGGGCAGGGGGGAGGCGCCCGGCTCCCCCTCCATGGCCCGGGCCAGGGGGGGGCGCCGCCCGTCCAGGGCCGCCACCTGCCACAGCGCCGTGCGCCGGCTCGCCCCCAGGGCGGCGAAGGCCCCCACCTGCGCCAGCACCGAGAGTTCTTCCCCCCGCAGGCGACAGCGGGAAGCCACCTCCCCCACGCTGGCAAAGGGGGCGCGGGCCGCCTCCTCTTCGATGGCCCGCCCGGCCGCCTCCCGCAGCCCCTTCACGAAGCGCAGCCCCAACCGCACGGCCAGGCGACCGTCCTCCCCGCGCTCCACCCGGCAGGCCCACCCCGAGCGGGTGACGTCGATGGGCAGCACCGCCAGGCCGTGGCGGCGGGCGTCCTGCACCAGGGTGGCGGGGTGGTAAAACCCCATCGGCCAGGCGTTGAGCAGGGCGGCGAGAAAACACGCCGGGTGGTGCGCCTTGAGGTAGGCGGAGGCGTAGGCGATGAGGGCAAACGACGCCGCGTGGGACTCGGGAAAGCCGTACAGGGCAAAGGAGGTGATCCCCTGCACGATGGCCTCCGCCGCCTCCCCGGCGATGCCCCGCGCCGCCATGCCGTCACGCAACTGCTGCTCCAGCTTGCGCATGCGTGCCAGCGAACGCTTGGCTGCCATGGCCCGGCGCAGCTCCTCCGCCTGTCCCCCCGAAAACCCCGCCGCCACCATGGCGACGCGCATGAGCTGCTCCTGAAACAGCGGCACCCCCAAGGTGCGGGCCAGGATGGGCTCCAGATCCGGGTGGGGGTAGGACACCGGCTCCCGCCCCTGGCGGCGGTTCAAGTACGGGTGCACCATCTTGCCCACGATGGGGCCGGGGCGAATGATGGCCACCTCCACCACCAGGTCATAAAAGCGCTCCGGGCGCATGCGCGGCAGGGTGGCCATCTGCGCCCGGCTCTCGATTTGAAACACCCCCACCGTGTCGGCGGCGCGGATCATGGCGTAGGTGGCCGGGTCGTCGGGGGGCAGGTGGGCCAGGTCGACCTCTACCCCCTCGTGGGTGCGGATCAGGGGTACCGCCTCCTGCAGCACCTTGAGCATCCCCAGCCCCAGCAGGTCCACCTTGATGATCCCCAACTCCGCGCAGTCGTCCTTGTCCCACTGGATCACTCGACGCCCGGGCATGGTGGCCGGCTCCAGCGGCACCACGTCATCCAGCCGCCCCCGGGCCAGCACCACCCCCCCCGAGTGCTGCCCCAGGTGCCGCGGCAGCCCCAGCATGCGGGTGACCACCTCCACCAGCAGCCGGGCCCGCCGCTCGGCGGGGTCCAGCCCGGCCTGGGCCAGGTGGGCGGCCAGCTCGGCTTTGGCGTCCCCCTCGAACCCCCAGCCGGAGATGAGCCGGCTCACCCTGGCCAGGTGCTCCTCGGCAAACCCCAGCACCTTGCCCGCCTCCCGCACCGCCGAGCGCCCCCGGTAGGTGATGACGTTGGCGGTCATGGCCGCCCCCCGCTCCCCGTAGGTGGCGAAGACGTGCTGGATCACCTCCTCCCGCGGCTCCCCCGAGGGCAGGTCCAGGTCGATGTCCGGCCACTCCCCCCGCTCTTCGGAGAGAAAGCGCTCGAACAGCAGATCCATCCCCACCGGATCCACGGCGGTGATGGCCAGGGCGTAGCACACCGCCGAGTTGGCCGCCGACCCCCGCCCCTGGGCCAGGATCCCCCGGCGCCGGCAGTAGCGCACGATATCGTGCACCACCAGGAAGTACCCCGCCAGCCCCAGCCTGGCGATGAGCCGCAGCTCCCGCTCCAGCTGGGCGGCGACTTGGGGCGAGGGCTTGCCGTAGCGCTCCCGCGCCCCCACCGCCACCCGGGCCGCCAGCTCCTCGTTCTCATCTCGTCCCTCTTCCAGCTGCGCCGCCGGGAAGCGGTACGGCAGTTGCTCCAGGCGAAAGGCCAGGCGCTCCGCCAGCCGGGCGGTGTTGGCCACCGCCTCGGGCAGGTCCCCCCACAGTCGGGCCATGGCCGCCGGTGAGCGCAGGCGGCGAGCGCGGTTGACCTCCAGCCGCCGCCCGGCTTCGTCCAGGGTGCAGCGCTCCTTCAGGCAAGTGAAGACGTCCGCCACCGGGCCGTCGCCGGGGCAGGACAACACGGCGTCCTGGGTGGCCACCAGCGGCACCCCGGCGATCCGGGCCAGGCGCACTAGGGCGGCGTTGCGCGCCTCCTCGCCGCGCCGCCCGTGGCGGTTCAACTCCACCGCCAGATGCGCCGGAGTGAAGATGTCCACCAACCGCCGCAGCACCCCCGCCGCCGCTTCTTCGCCACCTGTCTGCCACGCCCGCACCAGCGGACCGGCCACACCACCGGTGAGCGCCGTCACCCCTTCGGCGTGGTGCGCCAGCAGCTCCCAGCCCACCCTGCCCTCCCCCTTGGGCCGACCCAGCGCCCCGGAGGTGAGCAGTCGGCACAGGTGGGACCACCCCTGCGGCGTCTCCACCAGCAGCGGCAGACGGGCGCCGTCCTCCAGCACCACCTCGGCGCCGCAGATGGCCTCTACCCCGGCAGCCCGGGCTGCCCTGGCGAAGCGGGGCAGCCCGTACACTCCTCCCCGGTCGACCACCGCCACCGCGGGAAGACCCAGCGCCGCCGCCCGCTCTGCCACCGCCTCCGGCTCCGCCGCTCCCTCCAGAAAGGAAAACGCCGTGCGGGCGTGCAGCTCGCGGTAGTCAGTCGTAGACGCCATCGGCAAGCCACCTCCCCTGCCGGTGGTCAAAGGCCAGCCGCCACACCACCCCGTCGGCGGTGGCGACGTCGTATTCATCGCGGGCGAAGGGCTCCTCGCTCCACCACTCCCCCCCACGCCGGTAGGGACCGGCGCAGCGCACCACCGCCCCCCCCCAGCCACCCACCCGGGCCACCACCGGGCGGGAGCCGGCGATCACCACCTGCGCCTCCCTGGGGGGGCGAAAGGCCCGCAGTACCGGAACCCGCGGCGGCCCCGCCACCTCCTCCGCCCCACCCCCCGTCGCCGCCCCCGCCTCCGGGGGGGCAAAGGGCGCCACCGCCGCCGGATCTGGCCGGTGAGTGTCGGCCACCGCCGGCGCCCCCACCCGCCCCGGTCCGGCCAGGGCGGCCAGGCGTGCCAGGGCCTGGGCCAACTTGCCGGGGGCGGGCTGGGGCGGGCCGAACAGGGACCCCTGCACCACCCGCACCCGCCCCGACACCACCTTCACCGCCACCTCCTCCACCGGCGCCCCCGGCGGGTGGGCCTCCACCTGCAGGCGAAGCAGGGGCAGCACCGCCCCCACCTCCCGGGTGGGGGCCACCAGCGGCACTTGCACCTCGTGCCGCCCCCCGCCCTCCAGCTTCAGCTCCAGACACACCGCCGCAAACCCTTCCCCACGCACCTCCAGCCGCTGCGCCAACCGCCCCAGCAAGCCCTGGAGCACAAAGAGAAACGCCTCCAGGCGGGTGATGGGGTCCTCTAAAGAGATCCCCTCCCGCAGCTCCTTCCACTGAGGGTCGGGCACGAAGGGAGTGTTCTCCTCCCCCGCCGCCAGCCGGTGCAGCGCCACCCCCTCAGGCCCCAGGCGCAGACCCACCTCTTCCCGGGGCAGGGCCGCCAGCTGCCCGGCGGTGGCCACCCCCCAGCGGGCCAGGGCCGCCGCCACCGCCGGGGGGCGATCCAGGGCGGCGATGGGCAGGGGGGCCATGAACTCCCGCTCTCCCCCCGCGGGAACAACCAGCATCCCCTCCGGGCGGCCCGCCGCCATCCGCGCCGCCACCCGGGCCACCCCGACGCTGCCCGCCACCCCCACGCACCCCTCCAGCCCCACCCGCCGACAGCGCCGCAGCAGCTCTCCCACCAGAGACGCCTCCCCCCCCCACAACCGCACCAC
>CALEVZ010000037.1 GCA_937924755.1 uncultured bacterium | reverse complement strand
GCAGAACCACCGGGAGCCTCAGCTCCTCGGATATGTTGACCGCCTCAACGGTGAGCTCAAAGCACTCGTAGACGCTCCAGGGCGCGAGGGCCACGATGGAATAATCCCCGTGGGAACCCCACCTGGACTGCATTATGTCCTGTTGTGAGGTCTTGGTGGGAAGGCCGGTTGAGGGGCCGCCCCTCATGACATTCACGATGAGAACCGGCACCTCGGTCATGGCCGCGAAGCCTATGTGTTCAACCATCAGGGAGAAGCCAGGGCCGGATGTCGCGGTCATTGACTTGAGGCCCGCGAGCCTGGCACCTATGCAAGCCCCCATGGAGGCTATCTCGTCCTCCATCTGGATGAAGACGCCGCCGACGGTGGGAATGCGTGCCGCAAAGCGCTCCACCACCTCGGTGGACGGCGTGATCGGGTAGCCGGCGACGAATCGGCACCCGGCGGCGAGGGCACCTTCACAGGCGGCGTGGTCGCCGTCGATAAAGTGCACCCCAGTGAGAACGCCCTTGGGATCCGCGTGCAAGGCAGCCTCCTCGGGGGGATAGAGTCATGAACTGCGGCAGGTAGGGGCCCCTCACCCCTGCTGCACGTCTTCAAAACCAGCGGCCAGGAGGGCCTGCCGGCGCTTTTCCAGATCCTTGTAGCGCACGCCGAAGATGGCGAAATCCGGGCAGTAGAGGCCGCACAGGTCGCACCCGGTGCAGTCCTCCGGCCGCAGCAGCACCGGGTAGTGGTACCCCTTCTTATTGAAGTCGCGGGAGAACTCCAGACAGTGGGTGGGGCAAAAGTCGATGCAGAACGAGCACCCCTTGCAGATCTCCGGGCGCAGGAAAACGGTTCCTTTTCCCCTCTTGATTTCCTCCGCTGCGCTCACGCCGAAACCCCCCTTCCACGACACCATGTCATGCTACTTCACAAGCCCGCCGATGGCAAGCAGTCAGCCGAGTCAAGGGCCGCGCCCGGAGCAGCTAGATACGGGGGCGTCAGAGAGTGCTGCGATAGTGAGTGAACGCCCATTCACTTTTCGCTGCCGCTGTGGCAGAATCGGCTGAGGGACAGGAGGGAGGCGCATATATGAGCCATTTCGCCACCGCGGGGACGTTTTTGGGGCTTTCTGGAACCCTGTGGTTCGTGCTGGCGACGCTGGTCGCGGTGGGGGCCGTGGCCTGGTCGCTGAACCGCAAGCTGAGGCTGGTGCTGGCCGGCAAGGGCGGGGTGGCGCTGGATCGCTGGGGGGAGCGCGTCAAGGGGCTCCTCGTCTACGCCATCGGGCAAAAGCGCATGTTCGCTGAGCCGCTGGCGGGGGTCATGCACGCCCTCATCTTCTGGGGCTTTCTAGTCTTCTCGGTGCGCTCCATCTCTATGGTGGTGGAAGGCTTCACCGCCGGCTGGGAGTTGCCCTTCCTGCACACCCCGGCGGGGTTTGCCTACCTGCTCACCAAGGATATTTTCGCCGTGCTGGTGCTGGCGGGAGTGGCGGTGGCCGCCTGGCGGCGGGCGGTCACCAAGCCGGCGCGGCTGGAGTTGTCCTTCGACGCCTGGGTAATTCTCGGCTTCATCGCCACCCTCATGGTGACCGATCTCCTGGCCGACGGGGCGCGGATCGCCTTCGGCTCGCCCGGGCCGTGGGCGTGGACGCCGGTCTCGGCGCTGGTGGGCGGATGGTTGGCGGGGAGCGCCGGCGAAACGCTGCGGACCGTCTACGCCTCGTCCTGGTGGGTGCACCTCCTGGCGCTCTACGCCTTCGCCAACTACCTGCCCTACTCCAAACACTTCCACGTCTATACCTCGCTCCCCAACGTGCTGCTGCGGCCTCTGGAGTCAGCCGGCCGGCTGGCCAAGATGGACCTCGAAAACATCGAAGACGGCGCCACCTTTGGCGCCGCCAAAGTGACTGATTTCACCTGGAAGCAGCTCCTCGACCTCTACACCTGCACCGAGTGCGGGCGCTGCACCGTCGTCTGCCCCACCACCCTCACCGGCAAGGCGCTCAAACCCAAAGATTTGACCATTGATCTGCGCGACCACCTGAACGCCTCGAGCCACGAGATCCTCGGCGACCCCGGGGAGAAGCCGCGGGTGCCGTCCCGCGAACTCCCCGGCGATGTGATCTCCGCCGACGTCATCTGGGACTGCACCACCTGTCGCTGGTGCGAGGAAGCGTGCCCCCTGTTCATCTCCTACGTGGACAAGATCGTCGAGATGCGGCGGAACTTCGTTCTGGACAAGGCCGACTTCCCGGAGGAGGCGAACATCGCCTTCCGCGGCATGGAGGTCAACGGCAACCCCTGGCAATTGCCCCAGGAGACCCGCGGCGACTGGGCGCAGGGCCTTAACGTGCCCCTTGCCGCCGAGGGCGGGGACTTCGAGTACCTCTTCTGGGTGGGTTGCGCCGGATCCTACGAGGATGCCGGCAAGCGCACCTCCCAGGCGCTGGCCAAGCTCCTCAAAGCCGCTGGGGTGTCCTTCGCCATCCTCGGGCCGGAGGAGACCTGCACCGGCGACTCGGCGCGGCGGCTGGGCAACGAGTACCTCTTCCAAATGCTCGCCCAGGCCAACGTGGAGACCCTCAACAACTACAAGGTGAAAAAGATTGTCACCAACTGCCCGCACTGTTTCAATACCCTGGCCCACGAGTACCCCGACTTCGGCGGACACTTTGAGGTGGTGCACGGCACCCAACTGGTGGCCTCCCTCCTCGCGCAGGGCAGGCTCAGCCTCACCCAAGGGCCCAAAGTACGGCAGCTCACCTTCCACGACCCCTGCTATCTGGGGCGCACCAACCGGGAGTTCGAGGCGCCGCGGCGCATCCTCGCCGCCGTGCCGGGCCTGGAGGTGAAAGAGGCGCCCCTGTCGCGGCAGAGGGGGATGTGCTGCGGTGCCGGCGGCGGCCGCATGTGGCTGGAGGAGAAGCGCGGCGAGCGCATCAACCAGCGGCGGGTCAAGCAGCTGGGTGAGTCGGGGTGCACCCATGTGGCGGTGGCCTGCCCCTTCTGCTACGTGATGATCTCCAACGGCCAGCAGGAGCTGGGCCAGGAAGAGGCAAAGACCTTCGACGTGCTGGAGCTGGCCGCCCAGGCGCTGGCATCCGACCGCGATGGGGCGAAAACCTGACCGGCGCCGGGGGGTGGCGCGGCTGGGGGAGCTGCTGGCCGCCGCCTGGCTCCGGCTGAAGGGGTACCGGATTGAAGCCCGCAACTGGCGCTGCCCTCAAGGGGAGCTCGACATCGTCGCGCGGCGTGGGGGGCTGCTGATCTTCGTGGAGGTCAAGACCCGCACGTCGCGGGCCGCCGGGTCGCCCGAGGAGGCGGTCACCGCGGCCAAGCGCGCTCGCCTCGTGCGGCTAGCGCAGCTGTACCTCACCCGGCGCCCCGGTCCCAGCCCCGCCTGCCGCTTCGACGTGATTGCTGTGGACGCCACCCGGTTCCCCCCCCGATTGCGTCACCTCGCCGGTGCCTTCCGCGCCGACGGGCGGGGGTAGCAAAAGTGGCGGGCCCGCCGGCCTCCACCCCCCGGCGATCCCATGACCGTGCAGGTGGCTGTGTCCGTTTCCGTGCCCCCGGGTGCGCGGGCCTCTGGCCCGCCATCACGGTCGGTAGGCTCTACCCCGGCCGGTACGGTGCCCGTTTCCGTGTCGGTATCCGTGTCCGTGCCCCTGGGTGCGCGGGCCTCTGGCCCGCCCTCGTGGCCGGTGCGACCGCCCACGGCCGCAACGGTGCCCGTGCCTGTGCCCGTGCCTGTGGACGTGACCGAGGCGGGGGGCCTGCTACACTCCCGCTGCGGTGGAGGGGAGCCGTCCGTGGGCTGCGGTAACGCACAGCCCGGGATCTTGACGGAGGGGCCCCAGAGCCGCGGCCCCGAGGACCCCCGGAGTTGCGGCCGCCTAAAACGGGTGGCGGCGAAGCCGAGCCCGAGGGAGTACCCGAGCGAACCGCGAGAGCGAGGCCATGGCGGTGCGAATCAGAGTTCAAGCGGTGTCCCGGGCCAACCTCGGCCCGCTAGTGGAGATGGCCGAACATTTACGCGCCGCCTTGCCCGGGTGGCAGGATACGACTCCCGGCGAGGGCCGAGGTCGCCCCGTCTCGGACTTGGCTTTTGATTTCGCCCACCTGGCCCACCACGACGGTGACGGCTTTCTCGTGGCCACCGTGGACGACACGGTGGCCGGCTTCTGCACCGCGTTCGTGCGCTCCCGCACCCTCTCCCTCACCGGGATCTGGATCCTCCCCGAGTTCCAGGATCGCCCCGTCGCCGCCAGCCTAATCCGCCGGGCCCTGGCTTACGGCGACCGGGCCGGGGCGGTGGAGGCGTGCAGCCTTGTCCTGGGGGACGCAGAGCTGGAGGGAGAGCTTTTCCGCTTCGGCCTTCGTCCTCGCTTTCCCGTCTACCGCCTACGTCTCGCCGCCGCCGCCGCCAAAGCGCTGGGGAGCGAGCTGGCACGACTGCTCCCCGGCGCCAAGAGCAGCGAGGAAACCATCCGCCGGGGCAGCGGCAGGTCCGACACCGAGCGCATCGATCGCCTCGCCCGCGGCCTCTCGCGGCCGATGGATCACGAGTACTGGCTCGCCGAGCGAGGTCTCGGCGCGGCCCTGGTGCGGGACGGCAACCGCGTTGCGGCTTACGCCTATGGCGGTCGCGGTTGCTGCGGACCGCTGGCGGCCACCACTTCGGATGCGGCTGTCGCCGCGCTGGGCTGGGCGCTGCAACTGGCCTCCGTCGACGCCGAGGACGGCGTCGACGTCCTCGTACCCGCTGTCTTCGAGGCGGCGGTCGAACACCTGCTGGAAGCCGGCGGGGCCTGTCTCGCCTCCTGCCAGTGGATGACCCGCAACCCGGCCGGCGGCCTGGAACGCTGCCTCCTCGCCAGCACCACCATCCCATGAACGGGTGAACTCGCCCGGTCGGCCTCGCGCAGAGCGCCCCATGTGACCATCACATCCTCGTCAGCCCCTTGTGCCGGTCTTCACGCACTGCTAAGCTGCCAGTGCTCGTCCACCCGGGCGCACCGGCCTCCGGCTCCGGTCGCCGGTGAAAAAGGAGGAAAAGGATGACAGTGGGGATCGTTGGCTACGGCTCCTACATTCCCCGGCGGCGCATACGTCTGGGCGACATCGCCAAGGTCTGGGGCGCCGATGAGAACGCCTTCGAGCGCGGCCTCGAGCTGCACGAAAAGTCGGTGCCGGCGCGGGATGAGGACACCATCACGATGTCCACCACCGCCGCGCGGCGCGCCCTCATGCGGGCCGGGATCGACCCGGCGCGCATCGGGGCCGTCTACATCGGCTCCGAGTCGCACCCGTACGCGGTCAAGCCCTCGGGCACCGTGGTCGCCGAGGCCATCGGCGCCACCCCGGACGTGCACTGCGCCGATCTGGAGTTCGCCTGCAAGGCCGGCAGCGAGGGCATGTTCATCGCCAGCGCCTTGGTGCGGGCCGGCGAGGTGGAGTACGCCCTGGCCATCGGCGCCGACACCTCCCAGGGAGCGCCCGGCGATGCCCTGGAGTACTCCACGGCGGCCGGGGCGGCGGCGTTCATTTTCGGGAGGGAGAATCTCCTGGCCACCCTGGACGCCCAGACCTCCTTCATGACCGACACCCCCGACTTCTGGCGGCGCGAGTACATGCACTACCCCCGCCACGCCGCCCGCTTTACCGGCGAACCCGCGTACTTCAAGCACACCAAGGGCGCGGCGCTGGCGCTCATGGCCAAGGTCGGAGCCACCCCCCAGGACTTCACTTTCGCGGTATTCCACCAGCCTAATGGCAAGTTTCCCATGCGCGTCGGCCGCGAGCTGGGTTTTTCCAGGCAACAGATGCTCGCCGGGTGGTTGTCGCCGTGGCTGGGCAACACCTACTCCGGTGCATCCCCCATGGGCCTGACGGCGATCCTCGACGTCGCCAGGCCCGGCGACCGCATCCTCATGGTCTCCTTTGGCTCGGGCGCCGGCTCCGACGGCTTCATCTGGACGGTCACCGAGCGCATCCGCGAGGTCCAGGCGCTCGCCCCGACCACCCGGACGCAGCTCGACGAGCGCAAGCTCTACGTGGACTACGGAATGTACGCCAAGCTCCGCGGCAAGATCCGCATGGGCGAGTGAGGGGGCAGAGAACATGCGAGACGTCTGCATCATCGGTGTGGGCATGAACGACTGGGGAGAGCTGTGGGACCTCTCCCTGCGCACCATCTGGACGCAGGCCGCCCTCGCGGCCCTGGCCGACGCCGGTGTCGACAAGGTCGATGCCATGACCGTTGGGTGCATGTCCGGCGGCTTGTTCGTTGGCCAGGAGCACCTGGGGGCTCTCCTCGCCGACGAGCTGGGGATGGCCGGCATCCCCGCCACCCGCGTGGAGTCCGCCTGCGCCTCCGGCGGGGTGGCCTTGCGCACGGGCTTTCTGGAGGTGGCCTCGGGTCTTGCCGACGTGGTGCTGGTCACGGGCGTCGAGAAGATGACCGACTGCTCCAACGATGAGGCCACCGCCGCCTTGGCCACCGCCGCCGATCAGGAGTGGGAGGTTTTCCCCGGCGCCACGTTCCCGGGGCTGTACGCCATGATGGCGCGGGCCCACATGGCCGCCTTTGGCACCACCCGGGAACAGATGGCCATGGTGGCAGTGAAGAACCACGCCAACGGGATCCACAACCCCCACGCCCAGTACCGGCGGGCGGTCACCGTCGATGAAGTCCTCAACGGCACCATGGTGGCCGACCCCCTGACCGTCCTGAGTTGCTCCCCCATCACCGACGGGGCGGCCGCGGTGGTGCTGTCCGATAAGGAGACCGCCCGACGTCTGGCCAAAGGGCGCCCGTTGGTGCGCATCGCCGGGGTGGGGCTGGCCACCGACCGCATGGCGCTGCACAACCGCGCCGACCTCACCGCCCTCAACGCCGTCACCGCCGCCGCCCAGAAGGCCTACGCCATGGCCGGCGTGACCCCCGAGGCAATTCAGGTGGCCGAGGTCCACGACTGCTTCACCATCGCCGAGATCATGATCATCGAAGCGCTAGGCTTTGTGCCCAGAGGGCAGGGGGGCCCGGCCACCGCCGCCGGGGAAACCGGCCTGGGGGGCCGCATCCCGGTGAACCCCTCCGGCGGCCTAAAGTCCAAGGGTCACCCGGTGGGGGCAACCGGCGTGGCGCAGGCGGTCGAGGTTACTCTGCAACTGCGGGGAGAGGCCGGCGCCCGCCAGGTCGCCGGGGCGCGCATCGGCCTCACCCAGAACATGGGCGGCACCGGCGCGTCCAGTGTCGTGCACGTCTTGGAGGTGATCCCATGACCACACCTTCTGCCGCTCGCCTGACGCGAGAGTACCCGGCTCGCTACCGTCTGGAGGGCGCCCGCTGCCTGGCCTGCGGTGAGATTCTCTACCCTCGCCGCCTGGTCTGCCCGGCCTGCGGCGCCCGCGAGTTCGCCGTGCACCGCCTTTCCTCCCACGGCGTGGTCAAGACCTTCACCGTCATCCACGTGGCCGGCTCGGCCTTCAAGCACCAGGTTCCCTACATCCTGGCGGTGGTCGCCCTGGAGGGCGGGGGCACGCTGACCTGTGAGCTCACCGACCTGGTCGACCAGCAGCCGGAAATCGGCATGCCGGTGGAGCTGCAGTTCCGTCGCATTCAGGAGGACGGCGAGGCGGGCGTCATCGCCTACGGCCACAAAGCCGTACCGCGCTAGGGTTCGCCCCCCGGAGTCGGGGCGCCAGCCGGCGCCCCCGCCCCGGGGTGTGCCGCCAGCGCCAACTGCAGGAACTGCCAGGACCGCAGGGGGCGTTCAGTGAACTCCTCCTCCAGGCGGTGCAGCCAGGTCACGGCAGCGCCCGGCGGCGGTTGGCGCACGTCGTCCACGGCGACCCGGCTCGCCCGGGTCAGCCAGGCGGTCGCCGGGATCGGCAGCAGTTCACCCGCGCCGGCAGCGTGGGAAGAGCACAACAGGTGCCCGGAGGCGGCCTCCCACCCCCAGGGGCCCCCACCCAGCGGCTGCTGGCAGGCGGCGCAGCGGGTCAGGTCGGGAAGCACTCCGCCCAGGCGGAGAAACCAGAGCTCGGCGTAGGCCACGGCAATGCGGGGATCCCCACCGCCGAGCAGGTACCCCAGGCAGTGGTCCACCAGTCGATACGACGCTTCCGACCGCTGGCCCTCGGGGCAGAAGAGGGTCGCCAGCTCTGCCACCACCTGCCCCGCCGCCCAGTTCGCCGGCTGACGTGCCAGGGCAAACGCCGACCGCAGAAGGGCAGCGTCGTCCACAGTGGCCAGCTCCGCCTGCCGGCGCCGAAACAGGCTCACCCGGCAGGCGCTGAGTGGCTCCAGAAGAGCTGCCAGGCGGCCGCGCCCGCCCCGGGCTCGCCGCGCCACCCCTCGCTGAACCCCCTGCTGCCGGGTGAGGAGAACCACGAGCAGGTCGCGCTCACGCAGGGGGAGACGGGAGAGAACGATGGCCTCATCGCGCAGGGCAGTCATCGGAACTTCTCGAGGCCCGCCACTCGGCGGTCAGGGGGAGAAGGTCGGCCGCCAGCGCCGCCGCTCGCCATCGCCGCCCCAGGCACTCGGCCAAGGCGTCCTCATGCTCGGGCAGGGCTCGAACCACCTCCTCCAGCCGCTCCCGGGGCGCCAGAACCCCCGGCTCCAGATCCAGGAGGCGCGCCCGCTCATCCCGGCGGGCGCGGGCGACCTTGAGTCGACCCTCGAACTCCCGATCCACGGCGGGACGCGGCAGGTGCTCCCGTTGTGGAGCCGGAGGTGGCTGGAACAGCAGCTGCAGCAGAGCAGGGCCGTGCCGTCGCACGGTGGCACGACTGACGCCCGGCGTGGCGGCCAGCGCCGCCATGTCGGTCGGGGCCTCCCGAGCCAGCCGCAGCATGGCCTCCGTGCCCATGACCTTGTACGGCGCCACGTCGGCCGCCGCGGCCACCCCCTCCCGCCACGCGTGCAACGCCGCCAGCCGGTCCCGGGCCAGCCCTCGCAAGGCCTTCGCGCCCTTAAGTCGTTCGAAGGCAAAGGTGTCGGAGGGGGGGGGTTCGTACCGGACCTCCTCCAGGGCGCGGCACTCCTCCTCCCACCAGGCCAGCCGCCCGAGGGCGCGAAGGCGGGCGAGCAGCCGCTCCAGCAGCGTCTCCAGGAAGGCCGTATCCGCCGCCGCGTAGGCACGATGGGCTGCCGACAGCGGTCGCACCGACCAGTCGGCCCGCTGCAGCTCTTTACTCAGGTGGACGCCGAGCTCCTTTTCCAACATGGACGCCAGGCCGGTATGAGGCTCGCCCAAGAGCTGGGCAGCCACGTGGGTGTCGGCCAGTCCCCGGAGCCGCACACCCACATCCCGATCCAGGATCCTGAGGTCGTAGTCGGCCCCGTGGAGAATCTTCAGACAGCTGCGATCCTCCAGCACGGCGGCAAGGGGAGCGAGCCCGCCCGCTCCCAGGCGCAGGGGATCCAGAAGGGCATGCAGGCCGCCGCTGGAAACCTGAACCAGACACAGCTTGTGATGATAGGAATGAAACGAATCCGCCTCGGTATCCAGTGCTACCGCGGACGAGCTGCGCAGGGTTCGGATCAGAGTTTCAACGCCCTCGGCGTGGTCAATCCACAGCGGCGAGAGCTCCCCGGCGGCCATGGTGGTCATCGGTCGCCGACCGAGGCGCACACTGCCATGATCAAAACGCCGTGGCTGGCGTCTGCGGCAGCGCCTGTCGGACGCTCAGGTTGATCGTCTCGCCCGTCTCCAGGATCCTCCGTCGCCCAGCGAAGAAGACCCCTCCGCGCTCCTGCCAGTCCTCCCACACGGTCGTGTAGCTTCCCGCCCCGGGGCGAGAAAAGGTGGTCTGGTGGATGCGCCCGGTCTCCGGGTCGAGGAGGCACCGCCAGGTGCCACTGGCCGAACGAACTTCCACGGCCGGGTGCGTCACGCCGCTCTCCCCGACCTCATCCGGCAGCGGGCGCACCGTCACGCCGGCCCCTCCCCACTCCAGGGGAAAGGTCAACCAGAGCACGTCCTCGGCAAAGCGCCCCAGCGCCCACGACACGGTTTCGGACAGGGCCTTGCCGGTAAGCTGGACCCCGGATTTCCAGCCGCCACCGGTGCGCGAGTTGAGTTCCACGGCGACGTCCGCCTGAGCCCCGTCCGGCGCCGGGCCGGTCATGCGCATGAACCCCTCTCGCCGCGCCCAGCGGTACAGCCAGGGACCCTGCACCCCTTGCTCGGTCTCGATGCGCACCTCGAACTCCAGATACCCAACGCGCTGCCAATTGGCGGCCCCTCCGCACACCCGCAGCTGTCCCTCGGCGGTGCGTGGGTCGGACGCCTGGGCCCACAGCTGCGCCGGCCACGCCAGCACCAACGCCAGCGCTCCCCTCATCGTTGTTCGTCCCACCATGTTCTTCTCCTTGCCGGCCCCTGGGCATTCCCCCTCGGGCGCAACGAATAACGTGAGCGTATTGTACACGAGGGTGGCGTCAAGCCTGAGATGCGGCGCCGTGAAGCACTTCCAAGAGCGGGCCCACGAGGTCGCGGGAGGGCAGCTGGCCGGTGTCGGGGACGGTCAGAGCGGCTCGCATTGCCGCTGGCCACCTGCGCCCCCGGCCGCCGAGACGCACTCCCACCACCAGCGGCCTCCCCACCGCCTCGACGCTTTCCAACAGCGCGTCGAGCCTGGGCGAGGCTGCCTTTCCAGCCACCACGCACAGGACGTCAAAGCGCGACAGGAGAGGGTCAATGGCGGCGCGGGACAGTGAGTCCGGCTCCACCGCCACGGCACACAGGGTGGCGCCGCCGGCGACTCGCACCCGCACCCGCGCCACGGTGGTGACGGGGAGCTTTTCGCGCACAGGCTCGCCCGCAATACGGCCCCCCAGCCGGTTGACGAGCTCCCCGGCCTGCCCACTCTCCTCACCCACCACCAGCACCCACAGCGCCGGGTCGACAAGCCCGCCATCGCCGCGCAGCCGCCGCACGATGGCATGGAGCAGCTCGCCGCGGAAGGAGCCCTCTTCCCCCTCCGAGCGCGCCGGACCGGACACCGCCGCGGCCCTCGGCTGCATGACCAGGGCGCGAGCACCCACCAGTTCCACCACCGCCCGCAGCACCAGGTCGTCGTCGCACAACACCCGGGCCACCAGCTGCGGAAAGAGACACCCCTCGCCGATCGCCTGAAACACGGCCGACTGGACATCGTCCTGCGGCCTCGCCGTCGCAGTCCTGCGCCGCACCAGGAGATGCTCCAGGGGGGCAGGTAGCGTAGGCAACAGTTCCGCCAGCGTCTGCGCGCGCGCCTGCGAGCGCAGTGCAAGCGTATGGAAACTCGGCAGATTGAGGCGAAGATCCGACTCTTCGTCGCCGTGGTAGCGCTCCATCTCGAAGCTGCCGCTGCGCCAGCTAAGGGCCTCCAGCAAACGCGCCCGCGCCTGGAAGTCGAAATAGCGTTGCAACTCCCCGTCCTCCAGCTGAGTTCGCTGGTGCAGGAGCCGCTCCAGCGACCCCCGCTCCTGCGCCCGGCAGCCGAGGAGCTCCACGAGCGTGGCGTGGTCGATGCGTCCAGCGTCCAGGAGGAGCTCCCCCAGCGAGCGCCCATCCCCGGGGGAAAACACCATGGTCGGCCGCCCGCCGCGGAAGATGGCGATGAGGACGTTGCCCCCGCCGGGGTCCCGCAGGGTCAGGCGGCAATCCTGCCCGTTGCGCTCCGCCGCCTCCAGCAGCAGCAGTGGCGGCAAGAGGGACAGCGGCCCACTGACCCGCTCTTCCTGGCGGGCACGAAACACCTCAAGCGCCGGGGTGACCCCCCTCATGGCATTGGCATTCTCCCACGAAAGCCGCTGAGGAGCAAGTGAGATAGGACACGCCATCCAGGTCTGGCGAAAGCCCCCGACACCCTTTTTCTCCCCAGCGACCCGAAGTGTTTACAATTCTGCCATGGTACAAACCCTCAGGGCCGCTCGCGGCGCCCGTGGCGGACGCCCGGAATGACAGTACAGGGCCCGTCGGCCATTCCGACGCTGGGCAAGCACAACCCCCGTCTTGCCGAGGTGCGCCATGTGGTGCGCCACGGCCGGCCTGGCGCGGCCGTGGTAGATGGCCGCAAGCTCGTTATCGACCTGGTTCGAGCCGAGTTACTCCCGGACCTCCTCCTGCTCACTCCCGCCAGCCTCGGAGTGCTGGAGGAATGTCCACCTCTGGCCCCGCTGGTCGCGGCCGGGGGCGTGTTTGTCATTCCCGAGGAGGTCATGGAGCGCCTCGCCCCCTCTCGCCACCCCCAGGGGGTGCTGGGGCTCTTCCCGGTCGTTCGCCGGCGGATACCCACGGAAGGGGTGGTGCTGTTCCTCGATCACGTTCAGGATCCCACCAACGTCGGAGCCATCGTGCGCTGCGCCGCCGCTCTCGGCGCCGACGGGGTGGCCTGCTCCCCCGGCTGTGCCGACCCCTTCGCCCCGCGCGCCATTCGCGCCGCCGCCGGCCAGACCCTGCTGTTCCCAGTCGCCACCGAGGCCGACTTCGCGGCCCTCGCATCGGCTACCCGCGCCCGCCGCGGCCAGGTCGCCGCCCTCGCCGGCGCGGGCGGACTCCCCCTGGCGTCATGGCGCGCGCGCCTGCCTCTGCTGCTGGTACTGGGTAACGAAGGCGCCGGTCTCGATAAGTCACTTCTCTCCTCCTGTGACGTCACCCTCACCATCCCACTGGGCAACTCGGTGGAGTCACTCAACGTGGCGGTGGCCGCCGGGATCACCCTGGCAGCACTGGCAGGACTTGCCCCGTCCCCTATACTGAAGTAGGACCCGGAGGTGATGATGATCCGTCATCGTGACATTGATCAGCTCCAGCAGCTCTCGCAGGCACCCGGCAAGACCCTCACCGTGTACCTCGACATCGATCAGACCAACCCCGCCAACCGCAAGCGACAGTTCGAGACGCGACTGAAGGATCTCCTGCGGCAGCTGCGCGCCGAGCACCCCGGCGACGAGGAGCTCGCCGCCACCTGCGCCGATGTGGAGGAAAGCATCAAGCGCGTCGACCCCAGCGGGAAGACGTTGGTCATGGCCCGCCATCGCAGCCTGGGGGTGACCTTCCGACACGTTCTCCGCATCCCTCTCCCCACCGGGGTGTACTGGCGCAGTGGTGCGTTCCTGCGGCCACTCCTGGAGGCTCTGGACGAGCACGAGCGCTTCGGCGTCGTTCTCGTTGACGCCAAGCGTGCCCGGCTGTTGACCATCTTCATGGGTGAGATCGAGGAGCACAAGGATCTCATCGCCCCCTCCCAGCCCGCGCCACCCTCTCCGGCCTCGGACAAGATTCTCTCCAAAGCACGGGTGGAACGCCGCCAGATGGAGGGGTTGGCCTCCCACGCCCGGACGGTGGCGACCGAGATGGCGCGGCTGCTGGATCAGCTGGAGGTGGACCGGCTCATCATCGGCGGAGCGGTGGAGGCGGCGGCCGAGCTCTCGCGCGCCCTGCCCAAGCGGCTGCGCGGCCGCCTCGTCGAGGTTCTCCCCATCCCCTTGACCTCCTCCCCCGAGGAGATCCTCGCCCGCACCACCGAGGTCCAGGCCCGCCTGGAGCGCGCCGCCGAGCTGGAAACCGTGCGCGACTTGCTGAAAGAAGTCCGCAAGGGGGGGCGTGGTGTGGCCGGGCTGCCCGCCACGTTGGCCGCCATCAACCAGGGCCGGGTGTGGAAGCTGATCTACCGCCAAGGCCTGACTCTGGACGGCGGGTTTTGCGCGGCATGCGGCGCCCTGGCGCCATCTGCGGACTCCAATTGCCCTCTCTGTGGCGAGCCGCTGGAGCCGGAGCAGCGGATGGTGGACAGGATGTCGAGTCTCGTGCTGGAGCACGGTGGGCACGTGGAGGCCATCGACGGCCCGGCGGCGGAGGCGCTGGCGCAGATCTCCGACGTCGCCGCCATCCTCCACGCCTGACCCTCGGGGAGCCGCCCGCGGCGTCGGCGAGGTACACTGAAGCTGCGCTGGCACTTGGTGGCCGACGCCGGAGTGGCGGAACGGTAGACGCCGGGGACTTAAAATCCTCTGGGCCGCGCGCCCGTGCGGGTTCGAATCCCGCCTCCGGCACCAATGAAATCCAGAACTTCCCTCACGCAAGGGACTCTGTGACTATCCTGGACGCCCAGCCGGCCTAACACCGGACTTACTGTCGCCAGGTAACTCCCAGATGCAGGCCCACGTCGGGGCTGTTGTCGTAGAAGAGCAGATTTTCCAGCAGGCCCACCTCGACGCACCAGTGAGCGCCCAGCCGCCGCTTGAGCCCGAGCGTGGCCTCGAAGCTCCACTGTCCGAAATCCCCGAAGCCTTTGGCGGTGGGCGAGGTGGCCAGACCCTGGAGCAACCAGGAGGTACGGGGCGAGAGGCGGTACTCCACCGCCGTGAAGAGCGAGTATTGCACCCGGTTAAGCTGGATCGGCAGCGGCGTCCGCTCGTGGTAGCGCATCCCGGCCACCATCCCGTGCACGGCCAGGCGGGGGGTGGCGGTGGCGGCGCTCAAGGTGAACCCGAAGTCATGCCCGCCGGTGGAGTACAGCGTGTGGGTACGCTGGAGCGGCGGCTTGAACATCGCCCCGGCCACCACGGCAACGCCCTCTCCGAGGCAGCCGCCCAGACACAGGCGACCATGCAGGATGGGATCCTCGCCGCCCCAGCCCGAGCGACCGTGGCGCAGCTCGAAGTCCGGGCTGCCCTCCCTGCCTTTCACCCACACCCGGTACTGGCTGCGCGGCTGCCTTTCCCGCTGTCCGTTGGAAAGGGAAAAGAAGCGGTGAAACCCCTCGATGGTGGCATCCAGGACGCCGCCCCACCGGTAGGAGAAGGGCAGCTCCACCCCCACCTCCAGGCGCGAATTCACCCCATAGGCAACGCGGGTGGCCACCCGCACCGCCTCGGCGTCCACCACGTAGCGCTCGGGGTCGTAGTCGAAGTAGTTGGTCCAGCTCACCAGCTCCGCCACCCGAAAGGTCCCCGGCCGGGCCAGGAGAGCCAGCTCGGGGGTGGGGGACAGGCGCAGGATGGTGGCCGGAGAGTGGGCCCGCAGGCTTATGGGGCCCAGCGCTCCGCGCAGTGGCCCATCACCTCCCGCAGCGGTACCCACGCCGGCGAGGAGCGCCAGGGCCATGACCCTCCAGATTCTGACCCGGCTGGCCACACTGCTCCTCCGCTGCCCAGGGCGACTCCCCTGCCGGTGCTAGGCGTCCGGCTCGCCCTCCTCCTCGGGAATGGCTGGCAGGGCGTAGAGCAGCAGCTCGTCGCCGAAGGGCACGACGGCGACGCGGGCGTGCTCGGCAAGGACGGTGTCGTCCGGCCAGGGCTTGCCGGTCCTGGTAAACGGCCGGAAGGACCAGGGCAACTCCAGCTCCTCCACGGGGGCGAGCCACTCGGGGACGATGATCTGCGGCCGTTCGTCGTTTTCATCGTCCACCGCCCGGAACTCGATCTCCCTCGCCGGCCGCCGCGCCAGCAACAGCGCCGCGGCGACGTCCTGACTGGCCGCCTCGATCAGCTCGTTGACCACCTCTTCCACCGCTTCCACCGCCGCTTCCAGGTACTCCTCCGGCCCCTCGAGGTCGGCGTACACCGACAGGTGAAAACGGCCGTCCTCCAGGGCATCAGCGGTGCCCAGCCATACTTCCACCGGCTCGGCCCCGTCCTCATCGGGCTCCAGGCTAATGCTCTGACCGAAGACACGATCGCGAGCGGCCAGGGCGGTCAGGATGTCCTCCGCGGTAGCCGCCGGCAGCTCGATGTCCCACTCATGCTCCATAGACTTGCTCATGATCCCCTCCGGCGCTCGGCGCGAAGGGAGAAGAGTAGACGACTCCCGCCAGCGCGGAAAGCGCATCCAATGCTAGCGCGCCGCCGCCCACTCCTGCAACGAGCGGGGTGGACCGAGCCCCCTCTGCAGTAAAGCGATGGCCTCCGCCGCCGCAAACGCCCCAGACACTGTGGCCACGTAGGCGATGCGGTGCTCCAGGGCGCCGCGCCGGATCGCCGTCCCGTCCCGGTGGGCCCGGGAGCCGCTGGCGGTGTTCACCACCAGGGCGATGTCGCCATTGATCATGGCGTCCACCACGTGGGGTCGGCCTTCGGACACCTTGTTCACCACCTCTAACGCGATCCCCGCCTCCTGGCACACCGCCGCCGTTCCCCGCGTGGCCACCATGGCAAACCCCAGCTCCAGAAGGCGCGAAGCCAGGGCTACGGCGCGCGGCTTGTCGGCGTCGGCCAGGGAGAGGAAGACTTTTCCCCGGCAGGGCAGCGCCAAGCCCGCCGCCAGGGCCGCCCGGGCGTAGGCTTCCCCGAAGCTGCGGGCCATCCCCATCACCTCTCCGGTGGAACGCATCTCCGGCCCCAGCACCGGGTCCACCCCGGCGAAGCGTTCGAAGGGGAATACCGGCATCTTCACCGCCACCCCGAGGGGGACACCATCCCGCACACCCATCCGGGCGAGGCTCTCGCCGCAGCACACCCGCGCCGCCAGCGCGGCCCACGGCACTGCCGTGGCTTTGGAGATGAACGGCACCGTGCGCGAGGCGCGCGGGTTGGCCTCGAGCACGTACACCACCCCATCGCGTACCGCCAGCTGCACGTTGAGCAACCCCACCACCTGCAGCTCCCGGGCCAGGGCGCGGGTGATGCGGCGCACCTCGGCCAGCACCTCCAGCGACAGCGACACGGGCGGCAGCACGCACGACGAGTCGCCGGAGTGCACCCCCGCCTCCTCGATGTGTTCCAGCACGCCGCAGATCACCACGTCGTGCCCGTCGCACAGGGCGTCCACGTCGATCTCCACCGCCCGCTCCAGGAAGCGGTCGAGCAGCACCGGGTGCTCGGGCGCCGCGGTGATGCCGCGTTGCCAGGTCCGCTCGAGTTCGCTCTTGCGGTACACCACCTCCATCCCCCGCCCCCCCAGCACGTACGAAGGCCGCACCAGCAGGGGGTAGCCCAGGCGCTCGGCGGCCGCCCGCGCTTCGGTCAGCGTGGCCGCCGTCTCCCCCGGCGGCTGCCGCAGCCCCAGGCGGTGCAGCACCTCGGCGAAGCGGCGGCGGTCCTCGGCGAGGTGGATGGCGTCCGGCGCCGTACCCAGCACCCTGACGCCGTGCTCCTCCAGGCGGCTGGCCAGGGACAGCGGGGACTGGCCACCAAACTGCAACAGCACCCCCTCGGCAGCCTCTCGCTCCACTACAGCCCGCACTTCCTCCAGGAAGAGGGGTTCAAAGTACAGGCGGTCGGCGGCGTCCCAGTCGGTGGAGACGGTCTCCGGGTTGCAGTTGAGCATCACCGCCTGCCGCCCCGCCTGCCGCACCCCGGCGATGGCCTGCACGCAGCAGGCGTCGAACTCGATCCCCTGGCCGATGCGCACCGGTCCGGAACCGAGAATCACCACGGCCGGGGCGTCGCCGGCCGGCACCTCGTCGCGGGTGGCGAAAGACCCGTACAGGTACGGCGTGCTGGCGGCAAACTCACCGGCGCAGGTGTCCACCTTGCGAAAGCGGCGCACCACTCCGGCCTGGTGGCGGGCCTGCCGCACCGCCTCCTCCGCCACCCCGGCGGCGCGGGCGATGGCCGCGTCGGAAAAGCCCAGCCGCTTGACGGCGGCAAGCTGCCCCGGGTCGTCCACGACGGTGGCCAGCTTTTCCTCCCACCACACCAGCCGGGCAAGGCGGTGCACGAACCAGGGGTCCCAGCGGGTGAGGGCGGACACCGTCGCCACCGGCCACCCCCGCCGCAGCCCCTCTGCCGCTGCCCACAGCCGCAGGGACGAGGGCTGGGTCAGGCGCTCTTTCAGAGCTTCATCGTCCAAGGCCGCCACCAGGGGGGGAGCGAAGAGCCCGTCCCGCCCCGCCTCCAGGGAGCGGCAGGCCTTCTGCAGAGCCTCCTCAAAGCTCACGCCGATGGCCATCGCTTCGCCCACCGACTGCATCGAGGTGCCGAGCATGTCCCGCGCCCCGGGGAACTTCTCGAAAGCGAAGCGCGGCATCTTGACCACCACGTAGTCCAGCGCCGGCTCGAAGGCCGCCGGGGTGCAGCCGGTGATGGCGTTGGTCAGCTCATCCAGGCGATAGCCCAACGCCAGCTTGGCGGCGATGCGCGCGATCGGAAAGCCGGTGGCCTTCGAGGCCAGCGCCGAGGAGCGCGAGACGCGCGGGTTCATCTCGATCACCGCCCACTCGCCGGTGGTGGGGTGCACGGCGAACTGCACGTTGGCGCCGCCGGTCTCGACGCCGACCGTGCGCAGGCAGGTGGCGGCGGCGTTGCGCAGCACCTGGTACTCCGGGTCGGTGAGGGTCATGGCCGGGGCCACGGTGATCGAATCGCCGGTGTGCACCCCCATGGCGTCCAGGTTTTCGATGGAACACACCACCACCACCGTATCGGCGCAGTCCCGCATCACCTCCAGCTCGAACTCTTTCCACCCCTCCACCGAGCGTTCGACCAGCACCTCGCCCACCGGCGAGGCGGCCAGGGCGGCGCGGATGGCCGCGCCGTACTCCTCGCGGTTGTACACCATGGCGGCGCCGGTGCCGCCGAGGGTGAAGGAGGGGCGCAGGATGGCCGGAAATCCCACCACCGCCGCCGCCTCCTCCGCCTGGGCGAGGGAGCGCACGCTCACCGAGGGGAGCACCGGCAGCCCCGCCCGTCGCATCGCCTCGCGGAAGCGCTCGCGGTCCTCGGCGGTGCGAATCGTGGCCACCGAAGCGCCCAGCAGGCGCACCCCCAGCCGCGCGAGCTCCCCCCGCTCGTCCAGCTCCACCGCGACGTTGAGCGCCGTCTGCCCGCCCAGCGTCGGCAACAGCGCGTCGCACCCCTCGCGCTCGAGCACCGCCGCCACCACCTCGGCGGTCACCGGCTCCACGTAGGTGGCGTCGGCCCGCTCCGGGTCGGTCATGATGGTGGCGGGGTTGGAGTTGACCAGCACCACCCGCACCCCCTCCTCGCGCAGCGCCTGCACCCCCTGCACGCCCGAGTAGTCGAACTCGCAGGCTTGCCCGATGCGGATGGGGCCCGCCCCGATGATGCAGGCGTTGGCGACTTTCTCCCGCCGCGGCATCACCCCTCCCCGTTGTGGGTACCTGGTATAGCTATTTTTTCCTTTTCCTCTGCCGCCTTGGCTGTCGGACCCGCCCCTTCGGTGCCCTCCCCTCGCTGCATTAGAGCGGAGCCGAAATCGCTAACACTATGGGTACCTGGTACCAAACTCTGAACGAAACGGGAGAACACGCCAAGGGCGTCGTGGGGCCCGGGCCCCGCCTCGGGGTGAAACTGGATCCCTACCACCTGCAGCCCTTCCGCTTCGAAGCCTTCCACCGAGCCGTCGGTGAGGTTCACCATGGTGACCTCCGCCCCGGCGGGCAGGGAGTCGGGGTCCACAACGTAGTTGTGGTTCTGGGAGGTAATCCACACCTCGCCGGTCGTCTTGTGCCGCACGGGATGGTTGGCCCCGTGGTGTCCGAAGGGCAGCTTGTACGTGCGCCCCCCCAGGGCCAGGGCCAGCAGCTGGTGCCCCAGGCAAATTCCAAGCAGCGGCAGTCGCCCCAGCAGGGCGCGGGCGGTGCTCACGGTGGCGGCCACCGCCGCCGGGTCCCCCGGCCCGTTGGACAGCACCACCCCCGCCGGGGACAGGGCCAGCACATCTTCCACGGGGGCGGCGCCGGGCACCACCAGCACCTCGGCCCCCGCCGCCACCAGCTGGCGCAGGATGGAGCGTTTGACGCCGCAGTCCAGCACCACCACCCGGGGGCCCGGCGCCGCCACCGCCGGCGCCGCCCCGGGGGAGCGCCAGGGGCCCGCGGCCCACCCTTCCACCCGCCGCCGGCTCACGTCGCCGGTGAGGTCGCGACCGTCGGTGCCGGGGACGGCGGCGGCCCGATGCCTGAGCTCTCGCTCATGAAGCCCGGCCCCGCAGGCCAGCACCCCGGGCAGCGCCCCGTGGGCGCGCAGGTGCAGCACTAGGGCGCGGGTGTCGAACCCCCACCCCACTGGCACCCCTTCGGCGTCCAGGCGGTCGGCGAGGGTCATGACCGCCCGCCAGTTGGAGCAGTACAGCGAAAAATCCGGCACGATGAGCCCCTGCGCCCACACCCGGCCGGACTCGTCATCCTCGGGGTTTAAGCCGACGTTGCCCACGTGGGGAGCGGTGAGCACCAGGATCTGGCCGTGGTAGGAGGGGTCGGTGAGCATCTCCTGGTAGCCGAACATCGACGTGTTGAACACCACCTCGCCGGCCGCCTCCCCCTGTGCCCAAGCAAAGCCGCGGAACACCGCCCCGTCCGCCAGGGCCAGCAGAGCAGGAACGACGCCGTCGTCGCAGGGGTCAGGCCGGGTCGGGTGCACCGGGAAAAGAGGGTAGCCCATTGCCGCCACCTTGGCTACGCCCCCCCGCCGGCAGGGCCCCCACACCGCCCCCCGCCACCCGGCGGTAGGCCTCCCGGAAGGGCAGCCCGCCCTCCATCACCAGCCGGTACGCCTCCCCCTCCCGGGCCACCAGGCGGTTTTCGATGGCCGTGTGGCAGTCCTCCTCGTCGAGGCTCACCCGCCACTCCCCCCGGGCGTGGGCGGCGCCGATCTCCTCCAGCGCCGCATCCAGGGCGGCCCGCTCCGCCTCGCCGAGGTACCCGCAGGCGGCCAGCGTCGCCGCGTGGGCCCGGGAGGTCTGCAGGTCGCAGGGCAACAACCGGTTGTCCAGGGCGTGGTCCTCCCCGGCGGTGTAGGCCAGCACCGCCGCGTCGAGCCCCTCCCCGTCCTCCCACAGTCGAGTCATGTCCCCTCCATATCGTTCATATAAGGGGCACGAGGTTTGCCCGCGGGGACGACGTCGTTCCCCCGCAGCACCGGTGCCCAGGACCTCACCAGGGCCTCCTACCACCTCGCCCCGGCCAGTACCTCCTCCTCCGGGACGAACTCGTCGGCGGTGTGCGAGCGGTGGCTGTCCCCCAGACCGCACTTGATCCCCGGCACCCCGTAAAAATGCGCGAGACCCCACGCGGTGCGGGAGGCCCCCGGCCCCCCCGCCCCGGGCAGGGCCACGGCGGTCCGCACCAGGGGGTGATCGGCGGGGGTCTCGTAAGGCGCAAGCCGTTGGGAGAGTACCCGCACCTCGTCGGCCATCGCTCGGGCAAGGGCCTGCACCACCGCCTCAGGGGGCGGGGCGGGGTTGGTGCGCACGTCCAGAATGCAGCGGGCCTCCGCGGGGAGGGCGTTGCGCGCCTGCCCCCCGGCAATCACGGTGGGCTCCACCGTCACCGGGCCCAGGCCGGGGTGGGGCGGCCCGAGATCCAGCTCCCCCAGGGCCGCCAGGTTTCAGGGCCAGCACCCGGATGGGGTTGACCGCCCCCAGGGCGGCGGCGTGGGCGGCGTGCCAGGCCTGCCCGCGGGCGCACAGCTCCACCCCAACAGCCCCTTCTGGGCGTGCACCACCTCAAGGCCGGTGGGCTCCCCCACCACCACGGCGGCGGGCGCCAGGCCGCCCCGCCGCAGGTTCCCCAGCGCTGCCTCCGTCCCCCCCCACCGGTCTCCTCCCCGGCCACCAGCATCAGGGCGAGCGTCACACCCAGCTCCTCCACCTCCGGCAGCAGGCGAGCCACGGCCCCCACCATAGCCGCCACCGCGGCCTTGGCGTCGTTGCTACCCAGGTCGTACAGCCGCCCCGCCTCCACCGCCGGGGTGAAGGGGTCGCGGGACCAGCCGGGTCCGGGGGGCACGGTGTCGGTGTGGGTATTGAGGCATAGCAACGGCCCCTGCCCCAGCCAGGCCAGCAGACTGTTCCCCACCCGGGCGGGGGCAAAACCCAGCCCCCCCCAGCACCCAGGAGGACTGCCCCGGGGTGATGACGAAGCTCGAAGCCCCCAGCTGCGCCACCCCCGCCTGCATGGAGGCCCGGGTGCGCAGGGAGTGGTTCATGAACACAAGCCCCACCACCTTGCCCTCGAGCTGCCCGCCGAGCGGGTGCCGCTCCAGCCGGCGCGCCCGCTCCAGCACTCGGGCCAGCGCCCCATCGCTCAGGTCTTCCAGGTCCAGGAAGGCAGGGCCGCCGCCGCCCGGTGGCCCGGAAGGCCAGGCGCAGGGCGTCCTCGTTGGCCTCGGCGCCGGAGTTGACGAACAGCACCCCCGCCAGGCGGGGACTGCAAAACTCCAGCAACCGGCGGGCCGCCCCCTCCCGCACCGGCACCGGCACCACGTTGCTCTGGAAGAACAGCTCCTCTGCCTGCCGCCGCAAGGCCTCCAACAGGCGGGAGTGGCCGTACCCCAGGGAGGCCAACGCGTGCCCGGCGTAGAAGTCCAGCCAGTCGCGGCTCTCGTCGTCCAGAAGGTGGGCGCCGTGCCCCCGCACCGGCGCCACCGGCAGGAGGGGATGGGTGGGCAGCAGGTCAGACGCGGCGGCCATTTCAGTACCACCCCAGTCCGGCCAAGCGCAGGCCGGTATCTTCAGGCAACCCCGCCATGCGGTTGAGCCGCTGCACCGCCCCCCCGCCGCCCCCTTCCCCAGGTTGTTCAGGGCGGACAACAGCACCGCCGTCTCCCCATGCACCGCCACCCCCAGGCGGCAGCGGTTGGTGCCCACCACCTCGGCGAGGCGCGGGGGGGCGAGGGTCACCTCCACCAAAGGGCTGCCGCGGTAAAACTCGGCCAGGATCTCCGCCACTTCCTCCGCCGGGCCCGGCCGCGGGAGGGGCACCCGGATGGTGGCGTGGATCCCCCGTACCAGGAGTCCCGAGTGGGGCACGAACTCCAGCCGCGGGGCCGGGCCCGCGGCGGCCAGCAATGACACCATTTCCGGGGTGTGGCGGTGGGCAGGGGGGAGTAGGCATAGAGGTTGCTGCGCCGCTCCGGGTGGTGGGTTCCCCGACTCGGAGTCCGCCCCGACCCGGAGAAGCCGGTGACGGCGGAGACGAAGACGCTCTCCCCGCACCACCCCGCCGGTGTTGAGGGTGTTGAGCCGGTCCCCCGGCTGTACCGCCGCCGGCAACTTCCCCGAGTAGCCGAAAAGGGCGTTGCGGTGCCCCAGGGCTTTGGCCACCACGTCCCCAGCCTGCAGCAGGGACAGCCGCCCCGAGGGCAGCTCCAGCTGGTCGTAGGTGCTCTTGACTCCCAGCACCCGCGCCGCCACCACCACCTCTCCACCGCCGAAATTTCCGGACCCAGCCGCACCTCCCCCGTCACCCGCTGCTGGGAGGAGCGCAGCAGGGCCTCGATGTCCCGGCCAACCGGGTCCCCATGCAGCCCCTCGGGCACCAGGTCCCCGTACACATGGGCCACGGCATCCTTTCAGCCGCTGCTGCCGCCCGGTGAGGGTGAGCTTCTCAAGCTCCCGGTGGGCGGTGATCAAGGTGACGGCCGCCGGGGCCTCGAACCCCACCCGCCCCTTCACCCCCAGCACCGTGTCCTTCAGGTGGATGCCCCGGGCGATGCCGAAGCTGCCGGCCAGCCCGTTCACGGACTCGATGAGTGCCACCGCCTCCTGCAGCTGCCAGTCCCAGGCGGTGGGGACCCCCGCCTCGAAGCCGATGGTGTGCCGCTCCGGGGCCCGGGGGGAGTCGAAAGCCCCCCGGGTGAGCACCCAGGCCTCCTCCGGCAACGGCTCCACCGTGTCGGTGGTCTCCCGCCCGCCGATGGTGCACGCCCACAGGCCGTAGTTCACCGAGTAGGCGGCCCGCTGGGCCGACACCGGAACGCCGCGCCGGGCCAGGTAGGCGGCCTCCTCCTCCCGGGTCAACCCCTCGTCCCGGACGGGGGCGAGGATCTCCAGCTCCGGGGCCAGGGTGCGCAGGGCCACGTCGAAACGCACCTGATCGTTGCCCGCCGCGGTGCAGCCGTGGGCCACCGCCCGCGCCCCCACCGCCCGGGCGGTCTCCGCCACCACCGCCGCCTGCACTCCTCGCCCGGCGCCCACGCACAGGGGGTAGACCTGCCCACGCAAGATGTTTCTCAGCAGCAGGTAGCGCAGCGTTTCGGTAAACAACCTTTTCCTCAGCACAGCGGACCCCGCGCCGCCAGGTGCTCCGGCCTTGTCTCTCGTCCCTAGGGGGTCTACGCTTTCCCTGCCAACGGAGGTGGTCATGCTCACACCCCGCACCCTCCCCGAAACCACCAGGGCTCTCCAGACCGAGATGCGCGACCTTGCCGCCTGGGTGCCGCGCCAGCTGCTCCTCGACATGGACGGCGACCGGGCCCCCTTCCCCCGCGACTTTCTCGCCGAGGCCGGGGCGCGCAACCTGCTCGGCCTGCGCTTCGATCGCCGCTGGGGCGGGCGCGGCCTGCCGTGGACGGCCGAAATGGTGGCGCTGGAGGAAATCGGCGTTCTGGGCACGGCGCTGCCCTGCCTGTGGTCGCTGGTGTCCATCGTCGGCGAGGCCATCCACGTCTTCGGCACGGAGGAGCAGAAGGAACGCTTCCTCAAGCCCATGCTGGCCGGCACCTTGCCCGTCGCCGAGGGGCTCACCGAGCCGCGCGGCGGTTCGGACTTCTTCGGCGCCACCACGGTGGCCAGGCGGCAGGGAGACACCTTTTACCTCACGGGCCAGAAGCGCTTCGTGGTCGGCGCCGAGGGGGCGGACCTGCTCCTCGTCTACGGCCGCGTTGACGGGCTGGGCGACGCCAAGCGCAGCATGACCGCCTTCCTGGTGGAGCGGGGGCCGGGGGTGAAGGTCCACCACGTGTACGGCCTCATGGGCAACCGCGGCTCCGGCACCGGGCGGCTGGTCTTCCAGGACGCCCCGGTGCCCCTGGCCAACGTGCTCGGGGGTGAGGCGGGGATCGGCCGCGGCACCGAGGTCTTCCACCAGATGATGATCCCCGAGCGCCTCACCTCCGCCGGCGGTGCCCTGGGCATGGCGCGCGCCGCCCTCGAGGTGGCCGCCCGCTACGCCGACCGCCGCCACGCCTTCGGCGAGAAGATCCGCCGCTTCCAGGGCGTGAATTTCAAGATCGCCGACAGCCTTACCCTGCTCGACGCCGCCCGCGCCTTGAACCACGGGGCCGCAGCGGCGGTGGACGCCGGGGAGGACCCCGGCACCGTGCGTCGGCTGGTGTCGGAGGCCAAGAAGTTCGCCACCGAATCGGCCTGGACGATCATCAACCACGCCATGCAGATCCTGGGCGGCATCGGCTACACCAATGTTTATCCCGTGGAGCGGCTGCTGCGCGACTGCCGCCTGATCACCATCTGGACGGGCACCAACGAGATCATGAATCTATTGATCCAGCATGAGTTCTACCGCGAATTCCTGAGTCGCCGGGAGGCCGGGCGCGACGTGGAAGCCGACGCCCCCGGCGCCGAGTTCACCGACGAGAAGGTCTACGGCGAACCGGATCCCGCTCGTTCGTAACCACCGTCCGCCCCTCATTGCAGCTTGCGCGCCTCGCAGCACCCCCCGGGCAACCGCCGTATCAGGCTTCCCGACCCACAGGCCGGTGGGTGGGCGTCCTGCCTCTTGCTTCCCGCGGCTCAACTCTCGACGAGGGGCACGAAGCGCGCTTCGACGTTTTCCGGCTCGCCCACCGCTCGGCCGGCCACCTCCACCCACGCGTGCCCGGCGATCTGGCCGCCGTCCCGGCGCACCCCGATGCGCAGCACCGCCGGCAGACCGCGATGGATCAGGAAGCGCTGCAGCACCAGGCTGCGCGGCAGGCAGGTGTGACGCGTGAACCCGGCGCGGGCGGCGACGCCGATCAGATACACCAGCCGCTGCAGCTCTTCCTCGCCCACCTCGACCCTCGGGATTCCGGCCGGCGGTTTTCCCGCCAGTATCCGGCGCGTGCGCTCGAACCCCGCCAGGCGCAGCCCGAACCACGACACCGCCATCCAGAAGCGCGCCCGGGCGATCACCCACCAGTCGCGCCGCGACAGCTCCCGGGCCCTCCTCGCCTTACGGTGCCAGGATCTCCACCAGGCCATGCCGCTCCAGCTCGCCCACAAATCGACTCACGTCCCCCCAGGCCCGCTCGTACGGGATCCTATACCGCCCCGCCAGCAAGCGCGCCAACTCCGCGAGCGTGACCGCGTCGGCCATCGCCGACCAGAGCAGCCTGCCGGTCGGGTTGACGCCGAAGTAGAGCCCGCCGGCCGGGTCGAGCAGCACCGCCTCGTCGAGAACCTCCCGCGACAGCACCGACGCCGCCCGCCGCACCCTCACTCTGGAAAGGCTCCCGGCATTCCCGGCCGTTGGCGTCGCCTCCCGATCCTCCGTCCGCTGCATCACCCGAAGTCGCTTCCCAGACCGGCGAGCAGCTCTTCCGGAACTTCGACCTCGCAGCGCAGCAGGGCCTGGGCGTGGGTCTTGCCCTGGGCATCGGTGAGCAGGCTCGCCGTGCCGCCGCCGCCCAGGGAATCGCGCAGCAGGAAGTTGAGCGCCAGCACGTTGGGCACCTCGAAGCGGCGTACGCCGCCGCGGGCGATGGCGCCCAGGCGCTCAGCCACCCATTCGGCGGTGACAACCGAGCGCAGCACCTCGTAAACCCCCGGGGTGCGGGCGATGAGCCCGACGTTGGAGTCGTCCCCCTTGTCCCCGGACCGCGCGTACGCGATGCGCTCCAGCGGCACCAGCATGGGGGAAGGTTAGCACGCCGGGGCGGCGCCCCGAGAAGATATCAGGTGCGCCTACAATGGCCACATGCAGCGCCCCTCCCCCGTGGTCCTGTGTGCCCTGCTTTTGGCGGTGCTGCTGCCCCTCTTCTACCCGGCGCTGGTGCTAAAGCGGCGCCTCGCCCCCGAGGCGGCACTGCACTCGGTCGCCCCGTGGCGTTCTCTGCTCGGACCGTTCCCGCGTCCCTCCCCCCTGGTGGTGGAGGCGGCGTCCTCCCTCGGGCCGCGCCTCGCCGCCATCGCCCAGGACCCGGCTGGCACCGCGCTGTGGAACCCGTGGATCGGCGGCGGCCGCGGAGGGTGGCTGGCCAGCGCCCGCGAGGGAGGTACCCCCATCGTCGTCGCCGCCGCCCTGTTGGCCCAACCCCAGTGGCGCTGGACGGCGCTGCTCGCCCTCACCGTGACGGTGGCCCTGGCCAGCACGTTCTGGCTGGTTCGCCGGTTGGGGTTCCCACCCGCGGCGGCGGCGGTGGGTGCCGTGGCCTATGCCCTCTCCGGGGCTGTCAGCAGCACCTGGCTGACGGTCGACGGCGCGGCGCTGGCCCTCGGCCCCCTGCTCCTGGTCCCCGTCGTGCACCCCACCTGGGCTGACGCCCGGCGCGCCGGCAGCGGCGCCCTGACACTCGCCCTCCTGCTCTTCTGTGGCGCCCAGGCGGCGCAGTTCGTGGCCGTCGCGGCGGCACTGCTGGTGGCAGCGGCAGCCAGGAGATTTCGCCGATCTCGCCGGTGGGCCTGGCCTCTGCTCGCTGCAGGGCTGGCGATGGCGATGCTGGCGCCGCGTCTCTGGCTCGCCGGGGCAGCCAGCGAGCCGGGCGCCCTGCCGCCTCCACCGAGTCCAAGGGGGGCTCCGGGGCTGCCCGCGACGGTCGTACCGTTCAGTCGGGGAGAGCCCCTGAGTGCCGCACTGGAGCCCGTTCCTCCCTCGCCCGAGGCGCTACGCACCGCGCAGGCCGCCTTCATCGGCGGAGCCGTGGTGTTGCTGGCGGCTTTGGGCGTCTCCTCTCCCTTTCCCGCCGGTGGGCGCGCCGTCTGGCTGGGCGTGACCGCGACTGCCGCCCTGCTCGCCCATCGCCCCGAAGGCCTCAGCGGGGTACCCGGCCTTCTCCCTCGTCCCTTCGGGGTGGCGGCGCTGGGATTCGCGGTGCTGGCCGCCGCCGGCACCCACCTGCTCGCGCGACGCCTCCCCTCGGCCGCTGCCGGGGGATGGGTGGGCGCCGCCGCCGTTGGCATCCTCCTGCTTCGGCTGCTCCCTTCTGCCGCCCACGGTCTGCCCTTCGCACCGCCCTCGGCGGCTGTGTTGGCAAAGCCCCTGCAGACGGTGGGGAGCGAGGAGCGAGGAGCGCGCCTGGTCGCCTTCGGGGCCACCCTTCCTCCCGATACCGCCGCCACTTTTGCCCTCCCCGACCTGCGTGGCGCCGATCTCGCCGCCGAGCCGCGCTACGCCGCTGCCCTTCGTCCTCGCCCCGACGGCACGGTGACCTTCGACCGCGTGCTCGACCCGGCGTTGAATCGCCTGGGCGCCCGTCTCCTCGTCGAGCCTGCTCAGCTTCACGTGGTGTCCGCCGAGCTGTTCTCTCGCACCGTTGCCGTCCCGAGCCCGCGCCTGGAGGACAACGAGAGCGGAGAGGCGGCAGTGGCGGTACATCTGTCCGAGGGTGCCGTGCGCCTGGCGCTCCCCGTGACGGGGGTCGGGGTGGAACGCGTCACCTTGCTCGCCGGCGGACGGCGCCATTGGCTTTTGCCTGATTCCTCCCTGGCCCAAGAGAGCGAGGCCTGGAACTGGTTCGCCGTGCCCGCTGGGGTACCCCCGGGGGAGGGAAAGTTGCTCGTCCTGCCGGGGGCTGCCCTGCCCAGTGATCCCACGTTGCTGTGGGATACCTCCGGACTGCTGCTATTGGGGGAGCGGGGGGGAGCGCGCACCTGGCTGGCGACCGAGGCCCGCCCGATGGCGTTCGTGGCCAAGGGCGTCGCCCCGGAGGGCGGTCCCGTGCCCTCCGACCCGCTCACGGTTCTCGTCCCCCTCAAACGGCTTTCGGGCGTCGCGGCCGCGGCCGCTCCCGGCGTGGCGCGGGTCGCGGTGGCGAAGGCCACCCCCACCCGCATCACCGTGCAGGTTCACACCGAAGTGCCCCGCCTCCTGGTGCTGATGATCAAGTATCGACCCTCGCTGTGGCACGCGCGGGCAAATGGACGTCCCGCTGCCACCGAGGTGGTGGACGGTCTGTGGACCGCTCTGGTGGTACCCCGCGGGGCCTGTTACGTGGAACTGGAGGCTCAGCTGCCGGCGGGGCTGCTGCTCCTCGCCGCTTCCGGCCTCGCCGGCAGCGTGCTGCTCTGCCTGCCCGGGTGGCCCCGATCCCTCCCGAAGAAAGTGGGGGGGAGCGGGTGAAACTGGTCATCCAGATCCCGGCGTGGAACGAGGAAGCGGCGCTGCCAGCCACCCTGGCCGAGCTGCCCAGCGCTGTCCCCGGCTTCGACAAAGTGGAGATGCAGGTGGTGGACGACGGCTCCGCCGATTCCACCGCCGCGGTAGCGGCGGCGCACGGAGCGCGGGTGGTGCGGCTGCCCACCCACCGCGGGCTGGCGGCGGCGTTTATGGCGGGCCTGGCTGCCGCCCTGGAGGCAGGCGCCGACGTCATCGTCAACACCGACGCCGACGGCCAGTACGACCCGGCCGCCATCCCGGCGCTGACCGAGCCGATCCTGGCCGGGCGAGCGGACATGGTGCTGGGCGATCGCGGCGTGGCGACCATCGCCCATTTCTCGCTGGCCAAGCGCTGGCTGCAGCGGCTGGGAGCCAGCGTCGTGCGCTTTCTCTCGGGGGTGCCGGTGTTCGACGCTACCACCGGTTTTCGCGCCTTCTCGCGACGGGCCGCCGCCCACCTGAACTGCTTCACCACCTTCACCTATACCCTGGAAAGTTTGATCCAAGCGGGGCTGGCGGGCTTTCAGGTCACCTCCGTGCCGGTGGCCACCCGGCCGCCCAGCCGCCCCTCCCGTCTGTTCCGCAGCACGACCGGTTACGTGTTGCTGCAGTCCGCCGGACTCATCCGGCTCATCTTCATCTATCGCCCCCTCCGCCTCCTGCTCACCATCGCCGCGCTGCTGCTGCTGCCGTCACTGGCGCTGTTTGCCCGCTTCGGTTATTTCTACCTCACCGGCCTGTCCCCCGCTGGCCACGTGCAATCCCTCATCGCCGCCGCGGTGCTAGGGATCGCCGGCCTGCAACTGGCGGTCCTGGCCGTGCTCGCCGATCTGGTGGCCGTCAACCGCCGGCTTTTGGAGGAGCTGCGCGCCCGGGAGAGGGCTAGGAGGTGAACCGGATCGACCGGCGGCGTGCGTGGCCGTTGCTGGTGTTTGGGTTGTTGCTGGCCGCTGGCCTGCTCGCCGTGGCCCGTCCGCAGCGCGTCGTCCAGCTCGCCACCGGGGCACAACCCTCCGGTCTGGCGGCTGCCTTCGTCGTCACAGCGGCGGTGGCGGCGCTGCGCGGACTGCGCCTGAAGGTGGTGGTCGGCCGCTCCCTCGATTCGCTCCGGGCCCTGGCCGTACACGCCGTGACCCAGTTCTCCGCCGCGGTGGTGCCCATGCGCCTGGGCGAGGCGGCCATCCTCCCCTTGCTGCACCGCGCCGGAGTTCCCGGTCTCTTGCGCGGGGTGTCGGTGGCGGTCACCGTGCGCCTGCTGGACCTGCTGGCCCTGCTGGTATGGGCCACAATCGCCGGCGTCTGGCTGGGCGCCCGCGGCGTGCTCGCCGGCATGGTGCTGGTGATCGCGGTGGCAACCGTCTTGGGGGTGGCGGCGCTCGCGCAAAAACTCCTGGCCGCAGCGGCCGGCCGGTACCGGCACGCCTCACCGCGGTGGCGGCGCGTGTTGCGTCAGGCGCTGCAGGTGCGGGCCGAACTCAAGCGTCTTGCGGCCACTCCGGGCCGCGCCGCGGCGGCCATGGCCCTTTCCCTGGCGGCCTGGGGCGGGGTGTGGGGGGTCACCGTCCTACTGGTGCAGGCCATGGGCCTCACCTGGCCGGCGGCCAGCGTGCTGTGGGGCACGCTCGGCGCCACTCTCGGCGCGGCCTTACCGATCAACGCGGTGGGAAACTTCGGTACCATGGAGGCGGGTTGGACCGCCGCCCTCACCGCCTTGGGGATCCCGGCCGACCAGGCGCTGGCGGCGGGATTCGCCACTCACGCCTGGAGTCTGGTGTTCAACGCTGCCCTCGCCGCGGCGGCAGTACCCCTGAGCCTGCGCCCCCCGCGCGCCCCCTCGGCCGCCTCCCTGGCGACCCGCAAGGCGCGCCGCAGCGCCTGACGATCCTCTCCCAGCACCAGGAGTTCAACCTCCACGGCCCGCCGCCGCGGTTGCACCGTCAGTCGGGCCGCCAGAGGCACCTTGCCGGAGAGGAGGAGCCGGGCCATCGTTTCCGGCGAGGCGCCCAAGGGGGAATAGGGATCGATCACCTGGGCGAGGTAGACCTGCGGCGCCAGCAGCAGGAGTAGGTGGGGATAGCGGTGACTCTCGCCGGCCAGCAGCACGCCGTAAAGGCGTTGTGCCACCGCGTCCAGGCGCGGCGCCAGCGACACCAGGGCCGGCTCCTCTCCCGCCACCACGGTGACCGAGCCAATCATACCGCGGTGCCGGGCGCACACCCCCGCCAGGCCCCCGGCCAGGGCCCGCGCCGCCTGACCGAACCCGGAGCCGGGCACTGTGAGGATCACCTCGAGAGAGGGAACGCCCCGCACCCCGCCCCGCTGCACCGCCGCCCAAGGCCGAAGGGATCGCTGGCGAGCCAGCGCGAACGGCGCCCCCCACGCCTCCAGCAGCGCCGCCAGTCGACCCAGAAGTGCTGCTACCACAGAGAATTCCCCAACAGTTCGCGGTCCAGTCGGTCGCCCATGCCGTCCAGCTCGACGGCCAGCTCCGACCCCAGCTGGTGGATGTCGCCCGCCAGTCGCCCGGCGTCCCAGGGTGCACCGTACTCCACCACCACTCTGGTGAAGGGCAGCGGAAGCACCATGCGGTCCCAGGAACGCAGGAGCTTGGGTCGACGGCATGAGAATGTGGCCGGCACCAGGGGGACACCGGCCCGGCGCGCCAGCACCAGCGCCCCCGGTTTGACCTGTCGCCACGGCCCCCGGGGACCGTCCACCGTCAGCCCGGCAAAAGGAGCCCCACCGAGCAGGATCGCTTCCACCTCGACGAGCGCTTCGCGACCTCGCCTGGAGCTGGATCCCCGGGCCACCCGCAGCCCCAGCGCCGCCAGAGCCCCTGCCGCCACGGCTCCATCGGCCGACTGGCTGGCCATGGAAACGGCGCCGCATCCCAGGTTGTCCATCATCACGCCCATCAGCCGGCCGTGCCAAAAGGCCAGCACGCAGCGCTGCTCCATGGCGGAGCGGTTGCGCCTCTCGAAGCGCAGCGTGGCCCGCCACACCCAGATGACGAGACCCAGCACGAGGCCGAGGAAATAGAAAAAGCGCTCGCGCACGCCGTCATTCTCCCACGTTCGAGCGCGCCGAGGGGTGACCCGCCCGGAACATGCCCGGCCGGCGCGGTGTTAGGCTTGCCGGATGCGGACGCTGCGCGTCTTCCGGCGGGTGCTCGCCTACTACCGCGACCATCGCCTGGCCACGTGGGTGGGAGCGCTGAGCGCCGTGGCGGGAGCCTTAATCTCGCTGGCGGCACCCGGAATCGTTCGGCGCGCCATCGACGCCTTGCTGGCGGGGGAGGGGCCCGCCGCCGCCTTGCCGTTCGCCGGCCTCATCCTGGGTGCGGCACTGCTGTCCGGGGTACTCATGTTCACCCAGCGCCGCCTGCTGGTGGGCGTCTCCCGCCACCTGGAGCATCGCCTGCGCGTCGAGCTGTACGCCCACATCCTCACTCTCCCCTCCTCGTTCTTCCTGCGGGAACGCATCGGCGATGTGATGACGCGCATGGCCTCGGACGTCGGTGCGGTCCGCCTGGCGGTGGGTCCGGCGCTCATGTACACCCTGTCGACCGGCACGTTGATGGTCGCCGCCACCGCCCTGATGATCCGCATCGACGGGTTTCTCACGGCGGTGGCGCTGGCCGTAGTCCCGGCGGTGGCCCTGGTGACCCGCACCTTCGGCTCCCGTATCCACACCCGCTGGGGCGAGGCGCAGGAGCAGCTGTCCACGTACACCGCGCGTCTGCAGGAGCACCTCACGGGTCTGCGGGTGCTGCGGGCGTTCTCCTGTGAGCGGCACGAGCAGCAGGTGATGGCAGCCCACAACCGCGCCTACGTGGCCGCCAACGCCCGCCTGATTTCCCTCCAGGCCGCCTTTCACCCTCTCCTGCAGGCACTCATCGGCCTGTCGTTCGTCATCGTCCTGGGGGTGGGCGGCAACGCCGTGCGCGCCGGCGCCATCACCCTGGGGCAGTTCGTGGAGTTTAACCTCTACCTGGTGCGCCTCATCTGGCCGATGATTGCCGTCGGCTACGTGGTCAACCTGGTGCAGCGGGGGGCCGCCTCCATGGCCCGCATCGAGGCGCTGTTCGCCGAGGAAAGCCTGCCGGGCAGGGAGCAGTCGGGAGATACCGCCCTACCATCGTCGCCCGCGGCCCTTACGCTGCGACGGGTTGCGTTCACCTATCCGGGCGGGCGGGAGGCGGCGCTACGGGGAATCTCGTTCGCGGTAGCGCCAGGGGAGCGAGTGGCCCTGGTGGGCGGGGTGGGCAGCGGCAAGTCCACCCTGCTCCACCTCATCCCCCGCCTGTTGGAGCCGGAGCCAGGGTCGATCCTGCTGGACGGCCGAGACGTGCGCGACCTGCCGTTGGCGGAGCTGCGCCCCAGCGTCGCCTTGGTTCCCCAGACCACCTTTCTGTTTTCCGCCACCTTGCGGGAGAACATTGCCCTGGCGCGGCCCGAGGCCAGCGACGAGGAGATCCTGGCCGCTGCTTGCGCCGCCGGTTTGGCGGCCGATCTGGCGGCCATGCCCGAAGGCCTAGACACCGTGGTCGGCGAACGAGGGGTCACTCTTTCAGGCGGCCAGCGGCAGCGCGTGGCCATCGCCCGCGCCCTCCTGGCCCGGCCACGGGTGTTGCTCCTAGACGACTGCCTGTCAGCGGTGGACGCCACCACCGAGCAGCTCATCCTGCAGAGTCTACCGGCCACCACCGTGCTCTTCGCCACCCATCGCCTGGCGGCGGCCGAGCTGTGTGACCGCGTCGTGGTGCTGGATCGCGGCCAGGTACTCGAGCAGGGGCCACCAAGGGAGCTGGCCCGACAGGGGGGGCGCTACGCCCATCTCCTCGCCCTACAGCGACTGCAGGAGCTTTTCGGCGACGCTCCTGCCCAGCGTGCCGCGTCCTGAGCGGGCGAAACACCAAAACGTCCTCGACCACAGGCCGCCCAGCCCGATACCGCATCCCGTCTGCCCGGCGACCGACGGCCCGGCCCTATCCCTTGGGCGGGTATCGGGTCAGCGCCAGTTCGATGCGCCCCAGCACCTCTTCCACGGTGATGGTCGCCATCGCCCCCGTCCGGGTGCGGCGGGTGATGGGCCGGGCGAGGTCGGCATCCGACGAATTGTAGTGGTCCACCAGCAGGTCCTTGTAGAGCACGGGGCCGCAGCGCCGCGGGTCGGAGTAGGCGTACAGCCCCACCGTGGGCACGCCCAGGGCCACCGCCAGGTGCAAGGGACCCGTGTCCGGGGCCACCACCACCCGGCAGGCGGCCAGCTTGAGCATGGTGGTGCGCACCGGCCCGTCCAGGGCCACGGTCAGCGGCCGACGAGCCCGGCGGACAATCTCCCGGGCGATGGCCGCCTCGCGGGGGCTGGGACCGCCCAGGAGCACCGGCTCCAGTCCGAACAAGGTGGCAGCCTCATCGGCCAGGCGGGCGAAGGCCGCGGCCGGCCAGTCTTTGTCGGGGTTGGAGGAGGCGATCACCAGGCCCAGCGGCGGGCCCGGCAAATTTTCGGCAAATACCTCACTGGCCGCATGCTCCTCGCGGCTGAGCACGAGATCCCAGCGGGGCTGGTAGCCCTCCACCCCGAGAAAACTGAGAAACTCCAAGTACTGGTCGAAGACGTGGCCAGCCGGGCGGGGTGGCAGGTGGCGATTGGTAAAGAAGTAGTGCAGCTCCCGCGAACGGCGGAAATCGAACCCCACCTTGATGGGCGACCGCACGAGGGCGGCCACCAGACCCGCCTTGAAGCTCACCTGGGGCAGGAGGCAAACGTCGAAGCGCTCCCCTGCCAGCTGCCGCCGCAGCTCCCGCCAGCCGCCGCGCCGCGGGAAGACGATGAAGCGATCCACCGACTCCTGGCGGCGCACCACCTCGTAGGGGACCGGGTGCAGGATCCAGGTGATGCGGGCGCGCGGAAAGCCGTGCCGGAGGCCGTTGACCATGGCCAGGGCGTGCACCACGTCGCCCAGTGCCGAGGTGCGAATGACGCAGATGCTCCCGGGCTCAGCCGGCATGGCTGGCGGTTCGATAGGCGGTATTCAGACAGCCGATGAGCTCCTCGACCCTCGCGCGCGGCACCCGACCATGACCAAGCTTGCGCATCGAGCTCTCCAGCCGCCTGAGGTTGCGATGCCGCGCCAGCACTCCCGGCGGACGGGTTCCCACCCTCGCCTTGTCCACGTCCAGGATCATCACCTTCCCGTTGGGGGTGAGGAGGAAGTTGCGCAGGTTGAGGTCCCGATGGTAGATCCCGGCGCGGTGGAGCGCTGCCACCGTCCTGCCCACCTCCTCGATCACTCCCTCCGCATCAATCAGCGGGTGGGGCTTACCCCCGAACACCACCGCCGCCGCATCCTCACCACCCTCCACCAGCTCGAACCCCAGCTCCATGCGCACCACCGCTCCCCGCCGGCGCCAGGCGGCGAACAGGACATCCGGAGTGCTGAGCCCGCGGGCGTTCAGGGCATCCACGGCGGAGAGGTTGATCATGGCTCGCTTGGGCGTGAGAAAGCGGTCGCCCGTCAAGGGAGCGAGCAACCCGCCGTGGTGCAGGCGCTTGACCACCGCCGGCACACCACCGACCCTGCCCACCACCACCGGCCGCCGGCCCTGGAAAAACCGCACCCCAGGCTGTCGCTGGAGTACCTCGAACACCCAACCACCCTGGGCGTACAACCTCGCCAACTCATCCGCCAGGGCCGGCCGACAGCGGCAGTCCACGCCATCCACCTTTAGAGCCACGCGCGGCGGGGATTCCTCGATCACCAGGTAAGGATAGCGCGAACGAGCTCACCGCCGATCCGAAGCGGCTACACTTCGCGAGTCATGGGCGAGCCGCGGCGAGAGGGACGCGTCCTGCGACGCTGCCGTTGGCGGCTGGAGTACGGTGCCCTCAAGGGACTTGCCACGCTGCTCGCCGCCTTGCCCCACGGGTGCCGGCTGGCGCTGGGGCGCAGCCTGGGCCGGCTGGCGTTTCTCATCGATCGGCGCCACGCCCGCATCGCCCTCGCCAACCTGCGGGCCGCCTATGCCGAGGCAACTCCCGCCTGGCACCGCCGAATCGCCCGGCAGAGCTTCGAGCACCTGGGTCGCCTCTTGGTGGAGATCCTGCTCCAGGATCGCCTGGCCCCGCAGCTGGGGGAGCTGCTGGAGATCGACGGCCTCGAGCACCTGCATGCGGTCGCCCGGGGCGGCCGCGGGTACTTTCTCCTCTCCGGGCATTTCGGCAACTGGGAGTGGGTGGCGGTTCACCAGGCCACCATGGGCCACCCCCTGTGGATGATCACCCGCCCCCTGGACAACCCGCTTCTGGAGTCCCTGCTCGCCGCCCGTCGCCAGGTCACGGGCAACCGCGTGGTGCACAAGAGAAATGCGGTGCGCGAGATGGTGAAGGGGATACGTCTGGGCTGCGGCATCGCCATCGTCATCGATCAGGATTTCTTGATCCCCGGCGCCCACTTCGTGCCCTTTTTCGGCCGCCTGGCGGCCACCACTCCCGCCCTCGGCACCCTCGCCTGCCGACTCGACGCCCCCGTCCTCCCCGTGTTTTCCTATCCGCTCGCTGGTGGGCGGTACCGGGTGACGTACGAGGAACCCATCTTCCCTCCCGGCAAAGGAGATGCCGAGGCGGCGGCGCACCACCTCACCCGCCTGGCCACCGCCCGCATCGAGGCGGCCATCCGCCGGCACCCGTCGGCGTGGTTCTGGATGCACAACCGCTGGCGCACCCGCCCCTCCGACGAGCGGCCCGGCCCCCCGGGCCCACCACCGGAGTCCTAATCGACCATGCCCTGCAGGGTGGCCAGCCGGCGGTACACCCCCCCGGTCGCCAGCAGCTCGACGTGGGTACCCTGCTCGACGATGCGGCCGCCGTCCATAACCGCGATGCTGTCGGCGTGGCGCACGGTGGCCAGGCGGTGGGCAATGACCAGGGTGGTGCGCCCGCGCATGAGGTTGTCCAGCGCCCGTTGCACCACCGCCTCCGCCTCGGCGTCCAGGGCCGAGGTCGCCTCGTCCAGGACGAGAATGGGCGGATCCTTGTACAGCGCCCGGGCCACCGCCAGCCGCTGCCGCTGGCCGCCCGACAGACGCACCGCCGCCTCTCCCACCACCGCGTCATAACCGCCCGGAAACTCGAGGATGAACTCCTCGGCGAACGCCGCCTGCGCCGCCCGGCGCAGCCGCTCTTCGTCGACGGTTTTCTGGCCGTAGGCGATGTTGGCGCGGATGGTGGTATTAAACAGCACGGTTTCCTGGGTCACCAGGCCGATGTGGGCGCGCAGCGACGCCAGCGAGTAGTCTCGGATGTCAACGCCGTCCACCAGGATGGCACCTCCGGTGACGTCCCAGAAGCGCGGCAGCAGCTGCGCCAAGGTGGACTTGCCAGCGCCCGATGGTCCCACCAAAGCCACCACCTGGCCCGCTGGAATGACCAGATCCAGCCCAGTCAGCACCGGCTTGTCCGGCTCATAGGCGAACTGCACGGCGGCAAAGCGGATTTCCGTGCGCACCCCCGAAAACGTGCGCGCCCCCGGGGCGTCTCGCACCACGACCGGGGCATCGATCACCTGGAACACTCGCTGCGCCGAAGCGATCGCCGTCTGCAGAGCCACGTTGACGTTATTGAGCCGCTTGATGGGAGCGTAAAGGGCGTACAGGGAGAAGAGAAACGAACTGAACGTGCCAACGGTCATCTCGCCCCGGCCGATGAGGTGCGAGGCGTAGGCGAAGAGGGCCAGAAACCCTGCCGCCCCGAGGATCTCCATCACCGGGGCGGTCATCGCCTGGACCTTGCGCGCGCGCAGGTTGGCGCGGAAATGCTTGGAGGTGGCGTCGCGAAAGCGCGCCGCCTCGAAAGCCTCCATGCAAAACGCCTTGACCACGCGCTGCCCTTTCAACACCTCATCCAAAACCGTGTTCATCTCGCCCAGCCGCTCCTGGCTCTGAAAGGCGCGCCGCCGCAAACGTTGGGCAAAGTGCACCAGCGGCCAGACCAGCAGCGGCGCCACGATCACCGACGCCACCGCCAGCTTGAAGTGCAGGGAGAACACGAAGGCCAGGACGCCCAGGAGGGTGAAGGAATCCTGAAACAGGTTCGAGAGGCGATCGGAAATGGCGTTGGTGATCTGCTCCACGTCGTTGGTGGCGCGGGACATCAATGTCGCCGTGGGCTGCCGCTGGTAGAACTCGGCCGACTGGGCCAGCAACGCATCCATCAGGCGGTCGCGCAGGTCCTTCACCGCCCCGAGACCGGACCGAAAGAAGGCGTAGTTTCCAAGATAGACAAAGACGTTCTTTGACACCACCGCCAGGAAGGCCAGCAGCAGGATGATCGACCGGTCGCTGGGCAGGTGGCGGCGTAACTCCTCCTTGGCGACGTCGAACCACTCCTGCAACGCCTTGACCACGCCCACCTGGGGGATCCTGTCGGCACGGGCGGCGCGCGCCACGGCCACGGCCTGGTCGGCGTTCACCAGCACCTCGTCGAACACCGGCTTGATGAGGAACAGCATGAACACCGCCGAAAACGCCACGCCGACCATGCCCGCCACGGCGACGGCAACCCAGCCGAGGTGGGGACGGAAGAAACCAAGGAGGCGCAGCAGCGGTCTCATGGAGGGCCTCCGGTCGCCCCCCTCCATTCTACGGCCCCCATCCCCGCATGCCCTCGCGCGGGGAGCTCGCCGGCCTCGCCGGCGCAGCGATCCCCCCGCCGGCCCGCCGGGAGGAGGCCATGGCGCGCGCCCCCGCCGCCCACCATGCCTACGTCCACTTCGCCGGTGGGCGGGACTGATCACCCTCTTCGGCCAGCACCGCGCGAGGATCGCGGCCGGCCAGCCGGGCGAAGCGCTCACCCAGCCCCTCCACCACACCGGCCGATTCGTCCACCTCCACACGTTCGACGCGGTGCAGAGGAAAGAAGAGGGTCACCGGGCCGATGAGGCGTTCCCCCTCGCCCGCCCACTGGCGCAAGAAGTCCTCGAAGGTCTCCACCGGCACCCCGCGCACCGTCACCCCGGCCGGCGAGAGCTCCAGGAGAAGGCCCCAGAACTTCTCCCGCGGCGCGGAGCAGCTCACCACCACCAGGCGCAGGGGGTCCACGGGGCTCATTCCGCCGGTTGACACAGCTCCAGGAGAACCCCACCGGTGGACCTGGGGTGGACGAAGCACACCAGGCTGCCGTGGGCACCCTTGACCGGCTGCTCCGACAGCAATTGGAACCCCTCCCGGGCCAGGGCCGCCATGGCGGCATGGATATCCTCGACGCGCAACGCGATATGGTGCAACCCCTCGCCCCGCTTGGCGATGAAGCGGGCGATGGGGGAGTCCTCGGCGGTGGGTTCCAGCAGCTCCAGGCGGGTCCCCTCCACGGGCAGGAACGCCACCCGCACCTTCTGCTCCGGGACCTCCTCGCTACCCTCCTGCACCAGCCCCAGGGCGCGGTAAAAAGCCAGGCGCTCCTCGAGCGAGCTCACCGCCACACCGATATGGTCGATCTTCTTCATCAACGGTCCTCCCTCTCGGCGCCCCCCGGGCCGGAGGCGCCCTACGCCTCGCGGGCCGCGCCGACCCCTTGCAGGCTGGCAAACAGCCTCCTCGCCGCCCCATGCACGTCTTGCCGCCCTTGCGTCACCGCCGCCACCGCTGCCTCCAGCATGGCCTGGAAGTCGCGGCGCACCCGTTCACTGGCCAGGGCCGCCACCAGCCGCAGGATGCGCTCCGCCACCTGCCGGTGGCGTCGGGCCGCCCGCCGCCCGTCGGCTTCCAGAAACACCCGGTGGAGGCCAACCGCCTGGCGTAGCTCCGCAATCCCCTCCCCCGTCCTGGCCGAGGTACGGATGACAGGGGGGCGCCACTCCCCTGCCGGCTGCAGCTCCAGCATGCCCTCCAAGGCTGCCACCTGGGCCTCGGCGCCTGGACGATCGGCCTTGTTGACGACGAAGATGTCGGCGATCTCCAGAATCCCGGCCTTGGCCGCCTGGATGTCGTCCCCCAGCCCCGCCACGGTGACCACCACCACCGTGTCCACGGTGGAGGCCACGTCCACCTCGTCCTGCCCCACCCCGACGGTCTCCACCAGCACCCACGGAAATCCAGCCGCGTCCAAGATATCCAGGGCGTCGCCGGCGGCGGCACTGAGGCCGCCGAGCGCTCCGCGGGTGGCCATGGAGCGCACGAAGGCGCCCCGCCGCAGCAGCTCGGGCATACGCACCCGGTCGCCCAGCAGCGCCCCGCCGGAGAAGGGGCTGGAAGGGTCCACGGCCAGCACCGCCACCCCCACTCCCTCCTCCCGCAAGGCCAGGCCCAGCGCCTGGGTGAGGCTCGACTTCCCCACCCCCGGTGCCCCGGTCAAGCCGACTCGCCAGGCGGCGCTGTCACTCCCCCGCAGGGAGGCGAGCAGCGCTTCCGCCTCCAGGCCGCCGCGCTCCACCACGGTGATGGCGCGGGCCACCGCGCGCTCCTGCCCGGCCCGGACCTGCCCCGCCAGCCCCACCCCATGCATTGTCACTCCCCTAGCAACTGCCGCGCGATCACCAGGCGCTGGATTTCCGAGGTGCCCTCGCCGATGGTGCACAGCTTGGCGTCGCGCCACAGCTTCTCCACCGGGTAATCTTTGGTGTAGCCGTAGCCCCCGTGAATCTGCACCGCCTCCTCGGCCACGCGCACCGCCGCCTCACTGGCGAACAGCTTCGCTTCCGAAGACAGGCGGGTGGTCTTTTCCCCGGCGTCCTTGGCCTCGGCGGCGCGGAAGGTGAGCAACTCGGCGGCGCTCACCAGCACCGACATGTCGGCCAGCTTGAACTGGATACCCTGGAAAGAGGCGATGGGACGCCCGAACTGGTGCCGCTGGCGGGCGTAGCTCAGCGCCGCCTGCAGCGCCCCCCGGGCGATCCCCAGCCCCAGCGCGGCGATGGAGATGCGCCCCCCATCCAACACTTCCATCGCCTGCACGAACCCTTCCCCCTCGGCACCGACCAGGGCGTCGGCGGGTAGACGTACGTCCTCGAGGATCAGGGAGGAGGTATCCGACACCCGCATCCCCACCTTGTCCTCCTTCTTGCCCCGCACCACCCCGCGGGTGTCGAGGGGCACCAGGAAGGCGGAGATGCCGCGGTGATCACTCCCGGGCGCGGTGCGGGCGGTGAGCACCGCCACGCCGCCAACGGTGGCGTGGGTAATGAAATTCTTGGCACCGTTGATCACCCAGCCGTCCACCTCCCGCCGGGCGGTGGTCCGGGTACCGCCAGCGTCGGAGCCCGCCCCCGGCTCGGTCAACCCCCACGCCCCCAGCACCTCTCCCCGGGCCAGGCGAGGCAGCCACTGGCGCTTCTGCTCGTCGCTGCCGAAGAGCAGAATATGGTTGGTGCACAGTGAGTTGTGTGCCGCCACCGAGAGCGCCACGCCAGGTTCCACGGCGGCCAGCTCGGCCACGATGGTGACGTAGTGGCGGTAATCGAGACCCGCTCCGCCGTACTCCTCCGGGACCAGCACCCCCAGCATGCCCAGCTCTCCCAGCTGACGAAAGACCTCGGCGGGAAAGAACGAGGCCTCGTCCCACTCCCGCACATGGGGTGCCAGCTCTCGCCGCGCGAACTCGCGGACCATTTCCCTGACGCTCGCCACGCTGTCGTCGGCCATTGCCGCCATCACACCCCTCCCGCAGGGCTGCTGCCCTGCCAGCGAACCACCTCGATACCTCGGTAATAGGTCTTCAAGATCTCCTGAAAGCTGGCCCCGCCCCGCGCCAGGCCAAACGCCCCGTTCTGGCACATGCCCACTCCGTGTCCCCAGCCGCGGCCCAGAAACCGGAAGATAACTTCCCTCCCCCGCGTCAACGGCAGCACCACGAAGCGGTTGTCCGGCAGCCCCAAGGCGTAGCGGAAGTCGATGCCACGCATTTCCTTACGCTCCCTGCCCCGGTGCAGGGCGAGGACAGCCACGCGCCCCGAGGCGCTGCGCCGGACCACCTCCAGCCGCTCCACCCCCGCCATCTCACACGCCCTGGCCACCTCGGCGGCGCTGAACTCCCGGCTCCACCACGACCAGGAGGACGACTCGTCCGCCGCGGCCAGAACCTCCACCTCCGCCAGTAATGGTCGCCCACCCGCGAGCCACAAGGTTGCCGGAGCTCCCGGCAGAGTGGTAACACCACCCACCCGCCACGCTCCACCGCGGCGCGCCATCATGCTCACCTGGCCGCCAGCCAGGGGGTAGCGGGTCCCATCGTCGGCCACGAACTCGCCGCTGGAGGCCACTCGCCCGCTCACCTCCCGCACGACGCCGGCAAGCTGGGCCACGCGCACCACCAGCGCCAGCAACTCCTCGTGCTCCCTCCCCCCGCCCGCAGCCGGCGGGAGTTCCAGGCGGGCGAGGGCCAGCAGATCATCCAGCCAGTTCTCTCGGATTCGCGCGGCCTCCTGCAGCAGCAGCGACGATTCGGCGAGGCCGAACACCGCCGCCAGTCCCTCCCGCCCGGCGCTCCACCGGGCGCCTCCCGCGAGCGCGGCCGCCAGCGCCCCGGCCTCGGCCGGCGCCCCGGCGGCGGCGGCCGTGCGCCTGGCCACCTCGGCCAGCCTCCCCACCCCGTCCACCCACGCCCCGCCCGCCGAGGGGGTGCCCACGGTCACCGCCGTCTCCCCGCGGCACGGCACCCCCACCAGGTACGGCGCCGCCCGTCTGGGAAATTGTTCGGCCGCCGTCTCGGTGTGGCCGCCGCAGGTGGAGTGGTACATGGCGTCGATGGGCGCCCCCCCGAAGGTGGCGATCAACCCTGCGGTCATCCGCACTGCCTCGTCCGACAGCGGGTGCTCCATCCCGGCGCCGCCGTACACCTGACACGACTGGGTATCGCAGATGTCATAGCCCGACGCACCGCCGCCGCCCAGGTGGGCCACCGTGTAGGTGCGCGCCGCCACCGCCTGCGCCTTCAGTGCCTCCAGCTCCGGGAAGCTGCGCGGCCCCATCTCCGCCGGCACCACTCCCCGCAGATACTCCTCCAGGTGGAGCACGTTGACCACCTGTACCCCATGGGGAGCCGGGGTCAGTACGAACTCGCCGCGATAGGCGCGCTCCCCGAGGCGAACCGGATCGGCGTCGAAGGGCACCAACCGTAGTTCCCGCCCGCGCACTCGCACGCCCCCCTCCCCGGTCAACACCAGCTCGCTCCCCCCCCCTTCCGCCCGGACCGCGGAGCGAAGGCCGGATGCCGCCAGCCGGGCCCGCAGCATCTCGGCGTTCTCCCCCCGGCGAGCCACCACGATGACCCGGAAAAGCCCGCCCTCCCCGGCTCGCACCGAGGCCTCGAAGCCGGCGCGGGCGAGCCGCTCTGCCTCGGCCTCGGCGTTCTCGCGGGTGCGGAAGGCCCCTACCTGCAAGCCCGGCCTCTCCTCGCCCTCCGCCCGCACCGTGATCGGTCCGCGCACCACCTCCACCGCGCCGGCGAACCACGCCACGTACCGCCGCCCCGGTTCCGGCAGTACCGGCGGCTGGGGTGCCGACAGCACAACCCGCACCAGGGGCGCCCGCAGATCGGCACGCCGCGCGCGTACCTCCTGCACCAGGGCGGGGAGCACCTGCCTCGTCAACCCGCCGACCGGCTCCGCAGCACCCGTCCTCGGGGCGACCGTCGGCGTGACCACCGGCGGCAGCGGCTCGGGCAGTCCCTGAGCGCTGACCGCTCCCCCGCGCGCCGGCCCTCCCCCCATGGCCATCGGCATCAGCAGGGCTACCCCCACCCAAAGCAATCGAGGGGTAACCCCGACCTTCACGCCCGACGCCCCTGGCGCACCACCCTCGCCTGCCTGTAGTCGCGCCCCTGCAGCCAGATCTCCTCGCACATCTCGTAAAGACGCGAGCGCAGGGGAACGCCGATGCGGTCCGCCAGCGTCTCCCGCGCCATGATGGCAGCGCGGTACTGGTTGGCCGTCAGATCCGGGGGCAGCTCCGCCTCCACCGCCGCACCATCCTTGTAGTTGGTGGTGCACAGGGTGATGCGCTGGCTCATGTAGCGGGAGTTGATGACGTAATAGAGGAGGTCCAGCACCCAGGGGGTCACCTTGCCGGCGCCCAGCTCGTCCAGCACCAGCACGTCGGCCTCGATGACCGGCTCGAGGATGTCCTGGCGGGCCGCCCCGCCGGCGTCGAAGGCCATCATCAGGCGCTGCACCAGCTCCAGGAGATTGACGTAGCGCCCGCGCACCCCCTTGTGAAGGATCAGCTCGCGCAACGCCGCCACCGCCAGGTGGGTCTTCCCCGTGCCCGAACTGCCATAGTAAAGCAAGCCGCGCTGGCGAACGGGGAATTCGTCGATGAACTCCTGGGTCAGTTTCTTGGCCCGCCCCAGGGAGGGATTCCCCGGATCCCACAGCTTGAACGACTCCACCGTGCAGTGCAGGTACCGCTCGGGGATCCCGGCGGCGCGCAGCAGCCTTTCCGGCTCACGCTGGCCGCGGCACGGGCAAGGGGAGGCAAACTCATACCCCTCCCGCCGCTCGATCCGCCATCCGCTGCCGCCGCACGAGGCGCATACCGCCTTCTCCTGCTCCGCCATGGCGCCATTGTAGCCTTTCGTGTGGCCAGCTCGGGGAAGCTTTCGGCCACCGTCGGCAGCCACGGGGCGCCCTACACTACTGGGATGCTTCGACCGGGGGTCGAACTGCTGCGGTGGTTCATGGCCCAGCAGCGTCAGTTGCCGTGGCGCACGCCATTCCCCCGCGACCCCTATCTCGTGCTGCTCTCCGAGGTCATGCTGCAACAGACGCAGGTGCATCGGGTTACTCCTCTGTTTCGGCGCTTCGTGGAGAACTTCCCCACACTCGAGGCGCTGGCAAAGGCCACGGAGGCCGAGGTGCTGGCCGCCTGGAGTGGCCTGGGGTACTACCGCCGGGCACGTGCTCTCCATGCCGCGGCGCGGGCCATCCACGCCGCCGGGGCCTGGCCCACCACCAGAGAAACGCTGCACGCCCTCCCCGGCCTCGGTCCCTACACCGCCGCCGCCCTGGCCGCGTTTTCCTTCGGCGGCAGCGATCCACCGGTGGACGGCAACGTCACTCGCGTCGCCGCCCGCGTGCTGGCCCTCAACGCGCCTGCGAGCAGCGTGCGCCTCCGCCGCGAGGCGGAGCGCTGGGCGCGGCAGCTGCACCGCCACGCGCCGACCCCAGCGACCTTCGAAGCCCTCATGGAGTTGGGCGCCCGCATCTGCCGGCCCAAGCTCCCGTCGTGCGACCGCTGCCCCCTGGCGGCGATTTGTGCAGCGCACGCCAGCAACGCCAGCGACCGTTATCCTCTCCCCAGCTCCCGTCGTCCGCGCGAAACCCACCGTTGGGTTGCCCTCTGGCTGGTCCGCCGTGACGGACGCGTCCTACTGCATCGCCGCGGCGAGGGGCAGCTCCTGAGTGGCCTCTGGTTGCCCCCCATCCGGGAGCTGGTGGACAGTCAGGAACCCAAGGCGGCGGCCGCGGCGCTGCTGAACACCCTCGGACTGGAGGCCCGCCTCACCCCCGGCAAACCAATTTCCCACTCCATCACCCATCGGGACATCACCGTCTTCCCATTTCTCGCCAAATGTGACCTCACCCAGGTGGCCGAAAACTCGGAACTGGCGTGGGTGCCCCCGGACGATCCGGGGGTCGCCACCTCCTCGCTGACGCACAAGCTCTCCCTCGCCTGCTGCCCGCTCCTGACCGAGCTCGGCCTTCCGGTCAGCTACCGCTCCGCGTGAGGCGGTATCATACCGTGCGGGAGAACCGCCCATGCCCGTCCCGACGACGCCCGCGCTCACCGTCGACGCCCTGATCGCCGATCCTTGGCGGGGGGTGTTGCTCATCCAGCGGGGGCGGGACCCCTTTGCCGGGCACTGGGCTCTGCCCGGCGGCTTCGTGGAAGTGGGTGAAACGATCGCCGAGGCCTGCCTACGCGAGGCGCGGGAGGAAACCGGCCTGGAGGTGGACATCGTGGAGCTGCTGGGTGTTTACTCGGATCCCCAGCGGGACCCGCGCTTTCACACCGTCTCGGTGGTGTTTCTCTGCCGCCCCCGGGGCAGCACTCCGCTGGGGGGAGATGACGCCGCCGACGCCCGGTGGTTTTCCGACCTCACCGACATTCGCCTGGCCTTCGACCACGCCTCCATCCTGGCCGACGCCGGCTTCCCGTCGGCCAGGGAGGCCGTCGACGCTACCGTTCAATCGCCGACTCCATAGCGATATCCGGTTCGGGTTCCACCGCCACCAGCCCGGTTTGGGCGATCGGCAGCAAAGCAACGTGGGGCCTGCCCTTGCTGATGAGGCGAAGCTCGTAGTAGCCCTCGGGACGGATCGCGATCAGCGTTCCCTGCGTCCCGGACAGGCTGAGGATCTGCGAGTAGACGAAGACATCCTGAGGTAAATCCACGAGAACCTCCCAGCTACGATTCGTCGTCGCCGGCGCTTCCCACCACCCCGTACTCCTTGATTTTGCGCTGCAAGGTGCGCAGGCCGATATCCAGCAGCTGCGCCGCCCTGGCGCGGTGCCCACCAGTGTACGCCAGGGTTCGCAGGATGGCCTCCCGTTCGATCTCCTCCATGCGGCGGGGGACCCACTCCGGCGTGGATTCGGCGATCCTGGCCACCTGCTGCTCGGGAACCCGATACTCCTCCGGCAGATCCTCGATCCCTACCTCCGGCCCGGAGGCGAAGAGCACCATGTTCTCCACCACGTTGCGCAGCTCTCGCACGTTGCCGGGCCAGGAGTGGCGCTTCAAGGCCGCCAGCGCGGCCGGCGTCACCCGCTCCACCTGACGCCCCAGGCGTTCGTTGAACATGGCGATGAAGTGATTCACCAGGAGGGGGATATCCTCAAGCCGGCGACGCAGGGGCGGGAGTTCCACGGTGACCACCTTGAGGCGGTAGTAGAGGTCGCGGCGGAAGCGGCCCTTCTCCACCTCCTCTTCGAGGTTTCGGTTGGTGGCCGCCAGCAGGCGGAAATCCACCGGGATGTCCTCGTTACCGCCGACCCGGGTGATGTGCCGTTCCTCTAGAACCCGCAGCAGCTTGACCTGCAAGTCGGGGGAAAGTTCAGAGATCTCATCCAGCAGCAACGTGCCGCCGTCGGCCGCCTCGATCTTGCCGATGCGCCGCTGATGCGCTCCGGTAAAGGCCCCGCGCTCGTGGCCGAAGAGCTCGGCCTCGAGGATCTCCCCGGGGATGGCACCGCAGTTCAACGCCACGAAGCGGCGCCCCGCGCGCGGCGAGTGTTGATGGATGGCGTTGGCGATCAACTCCTTGCCGGAGCCGGACTCGCCCACGATCAGCACCGTCGTCGGCGCCGGGGCCACCACCCGCACCCGCTCAAAGACCCGCTGCATGGCCGGCGAGTTGCCGATGATACCGCGCCACCCCACCACCTGGTCGAGCCGTTCTTGCAGCTCCCGCGCCTGCGCCTTGAGCGACCGGCGCTCCAGCTGCCCCTCGACCCGCGAACGCAACTCCTGCAGGTTGATGGGCTTGGTCAGGTAGTCGTCGGCCCCGTCCTGCCACGCCCGGCGCACTCCATCCACGTCGGCGAAGGCCGTCACCATCAAGACGGGCAGTTCGGGATGCCGCCGCCGCACCTGGCGCAACAGCTCGTAGCCGTCCATGCCCGGCATGCGCACGTCGGTGATGACTACCGCCACCTCGTCGCCCCTCTCCAAGACCTCGATAGCCCCCTCCCCCCCATCGCACTCGATCACCTCATGCCCCATACGTCGCAGGGCCGCCGCCATGGCGCCACGAGAGCCGTCGTCGTCGTCCACCACTAGGACCCGCGCCCTGTTCGTCACCACCTGACCCCCTTCTCGCGCAGCAACGCCACCAACCCCCCCTCGTCCAGGACGGGCACACCCAGCAGCCGCGCCCGCTCCACCTTGGACCCTGGCTGGTCCCCCCGCACCACGAAGGACGTTCGCCGCGACACGCTGTCGGTCACCTTGGCTCCCGCCGCCTCCAGCAGCTGTGCCACCGTCTCCCGCGGCCGGGACAGCGTCCCGGTGAGCACGAAGGTCAACCCAGCCAGGGGGCCCGCCGCTGGCGGCTGCGTCACCCTGGCCTCCACCGGGTCGATACCCCGCTGGCGCAGTCGCGCCACCAGCTCGATCTTCTCCGGATCGCGAAAATAGCTGACGACGCTGTCGGCGATCACCGGCCCGATACCGGTCACCTGGGCCAAGTCCTCGCGGCTGGCGGCGGCGAGAGCGGCGAGCGATCCGAAGTGGCCGGCCAGCAGGCGTGCCGCCCGCTCCCCCACATGGCGGATGCCCAGCGCCACCAGCAAGCGCCACAACGGCCGACTTTTCGCCGCTTCCAGCCGGGCGAGCAGGTTCGCCGCCGACACCTCGCCCCAGCCCGGGAGCTGCGCCAGCCGCCTGGGATCGAGATCCCACAGCGAGGCGGGGTCGGTGATCAGGCCGGCGGCCAGCAGTTGGTCGATGAGCCGGGCGCCCAGGCCCTCGATGTCCATGCCGGCCCGGGAGACGAAGTGGCGGAGCTGCTGCCGGCGCACGCCAAGGCAGCGGCGATTGGGACAGCGCACCACCACCTCCCCGGCCTCGTGTTCCACGGGCGTGCCACAGGCCGGGCAGACCTCGGGCATGCGGAACTCCCGGGCGTCCGCCGGCCGCCGCGCCCGGTTCACCGCCACCACCTTGGGAATCACGTCCCCGCCCTTGGCCACCCACACCTCATCCCCCACCCGCACATCCAGCCGCGCCACCTCGTCGGCGTTATGCAGGGTGGCGCGGGCCACCGTTGTACCGGCCAGGCGCACCGGCTCCAGCTCGGCCACCGGCGTCAGCGCCCCGGTTCGGCCAACCTGCACGGTGATTCCTACCACCCTGGTGGTCACCCCCTCAGGCGGATACTTGTAGGCCACCGCCCAGCGCGGGAACTTGCTGGTGGCGCCCAGGATCGCCTGATCCGCCAGGAGATCGACCTTGATCACCACACCGTCGATGTCAAAGGGCAGCCGGGCCCGCCTACCTCCCCATTCCTCAATGAACTTATGGACTTCGCCAAGGGTTCGACAGCGTCTCCACCCGGGGTTGACCGGCAGACCCCAGCGGGCGAGCGCCTCCAGCGCCTGGGAGTGGCGTTCGAGGTGCACGCCCTCGGCCCGCGCCACCTGATAAGCGACGAAGGACAACCGCCGGCGGGCGCACAGCCGCGGATCCAGCAGGCGCAGGGAGCCGGCGGCGGCGTTGCGCGGATTAGCGAACTCCTCCTCACCCTCCTCCCGGCGAACCCGGTTGATGGCCCTGAAGACATCTCGGGACATGAACACCTCGCCCCGCACTTCCAACAGCGGCGGTGCACCCCGCAGCCGCAGCGGCAGCAGCCGAATGGTGCGGGCGTTGGCCGTCACGTCGTCACCCACCAGGCCGTTGCCCCGGGTCACCGCCCGCGCCATCTCGCCCGCCTCGTAGATAAGAGCCAGGGACACCCCATCGATCTTCAGTTCCGCCACCAACCCGTCCGGCTGCCGTCCCAGCCCGCGCGTCACTCGCCCGTACCAGTCGGCCAGGTCCCCCTCATCGTAAGAGTTGTCCAGGGACATCATGGGCAGGGTGTGCTCCACCTGCGCCAGACCCTCCAGCGGCTCGCCTCCCACCCGCTGGGTAGGCGAGTCGGGAGTGGCGAGCTCTGGATGCTCCGCCTCCAGGCGGACCAGCTCGGCCATCAGCCGATCGAACTCCAGATCGGAGATTTCCGGCTGCGCCAAGACGTAATAGAGGTATTCGTGGCGCCGGATCTCCTGGCGCAGCTCTTCGACCCTGCGGGACACGTCGTCGTTCACGTCCCCTCCCGGCGGCGGCGCCGCCGCCGGCGTCGCTGACCGGCTGAGGGGGCGGGCTGCGGGCTCACCACCACCGGCGGCAACCCCTGCTCCACCCGACTGGCGGCCTCGTCCCACAGGGCCAGCGCTTGGCCGTGCTGGCCGGTGGCCAGGGAGAGCAGGCCAGCCAGCTGCCGCGCCACCGGGAACCCCTCCTGTCGGAGTGAGCGCACCACGATCTTGGCCGAGGGCGGCGGCGTCAGCAGCCGGGACAGCAGGAACAGAGCGGACCGCAGGATGTGTGCCCGGTGGTTGGACAGCGACAGGCGCGTCGCCGGGGGATCCACCACCTCCCGCACCGTGGCCTCGAGGTCGTGCCGGCGGATCCCGCCGTTTTCCCAGGCAGCGTCGAGAAAGCTCGGAAGCAGCAACGCACCCACCAGGGCCTCGTCGGAGAGGGGAGCCCCCTGCCGCGCCGCCACCGCCGCATGGGCCAGAAGGTCCCACAGCAGCGCGCCTCGCTGCCCCGCCAGGGTCGCCGCGATCTCGGGGAGGATTTCCGGCAGTAGGCCGTGCTCCTCCCAGCCCCGCAGCACCTCCAAAACATGCGGGCCATGAAGGCTTTCCACCAGCTCGTAGGCGATCCGGGCGGGCGCCGCGCGGCGCAGTTCGGCGGGCATGGCCCGCAGGGCGGCGAGCGTTTCGGGCTCGATCTCGAACCCTAACCGCGCGGCGTACTCCACCGCCCGCATCATGCGCACGGGGTCCTCGGCGAAGCGCACGGTCGGCGGGCCGATGGAGCGCACCACCCCCCCCTGTAAATCCTCGATCCCGCCCACGTAGTCGATGACGGTGAAGTCCGCGATGTTATAGAACAGCGCGTTGATGGTGAAGTCGCGGCGCCAGGCGTCCTCCTCGGGGGTGCCGTACTCCTCCGCCTCGAACACCGGGGCGAGCACGTCCTCGGGGAGGTCTTCGTGCAGCTCCGGCGCCTCGGGGGATCGCCTGAAGGTCGCCACCTCGACGATCTCGTCGGCGAAACGCACGTGGGCCAGGCGAAAGCGCCGCCCGATCAGCCGGCAGTTGTGGAACAGGCGCCGGATCTGCTGCGGCCGGGCGTTGGTTCCCACGTCGAAGTCCTTGGGGGTGCGCCCTAGCAAAAGGTCCCGCACCGCTCCCCCCACCAGGTAGGCGGTGAACCCGGAGCGCTGCAATCGATACAGCACCCGCAGCGCGGGCTCAGATATCAGCGAACGCGAAATTGAGTGCTCGGGGCGGGCCAGGATCCGTGCCCTGGCACGCGGGATGGCCTGCTCACTCACTCGATGATCGGCTCCCTAGGCGGCCACCTCGCCGGCGGCCGTGGCCAGCACGATCTTACCAAACTGGCCGCCCTGCGCCATACGCTCGTAGGCGGCGCGCCCCTGCGCCAGCGGCAGCACCGAATCCACCACGGGTCGCAGGGCCCACTCGTCGATGGCCCGCACCACCCCCTCCCAGTCACGCACGCTGCCCATGGTGGAGCCCAGGATGGACAGCTGATTCCAGAAGACGAGGCGAACCTCCTCCGCCGGGTTGGGGCCGGTGGTGGCCCCGCAGGTAACGATCCGGCCTCCCCGGGCCGCACTGCGCAGGGACGCCATCCAGGTCGCCGCGCCCGCGGTTTCCACCACCACATCCACACCCCGCTTACCGGTGAGCCCTTTGACCTCCCGGACTACGTCCTGGGAGGCGTAATTGATCGTCGCCTTCGCACCCATCTCCCTGGCGCGACGCAGTTTCTCCTCGCTCCCCGAGGTCACGATGACCTCCGCCCCGAGGCGAACCGCAATGGCGAGTGCCGCCAGTGCCACCCCGCCCCCGATCCCGTGAATCAGGACGGTTTCCCCGGCGGCCAGCCGCGCCCGCGTCACCAGCATGCGCCACGCCGTCAGGAAGGTGAGGGGGAACGCCGCCGCCTCGGGCCAGCTCAGGTGAGCCGGCCGGCGGGCCAGCGCTACCGCCGGCACCTTTACGAACTCGGCGAAGGTCCCGGCGCAGTGTTCGCCGAGGATGCCGTAATTCACGCAGAGGGACTCCTCCCCCCGGCGGCAGAACTCGCACTGCCCGCACCACAGACCAGGGTTGAATACCACCTCGTCGCCCACCCGCCACCCCGTCACGTCCTCCCCCACCTCGGCAATCACCCCTGCGCCATCAGCGCCACCGATGTGCGGCATCTCCAAACGCAGCCCCGGCAAGCCAGCGAGAACGAACAGGTCCAGGTGGTTCAGCGCCGCTGCCCGCACCTCGACCAGTACCTCACCGACCCCGGGGCGGGGGCGAGGGACCTCGGCGAAGACCAGTTGTTCGGTGCCACCGTGGTTCTGCATGACCAGCGCGTGCATCGCTGCTCCCTCCGAGACGCGGCGAGCCTTCCCGACGCCCGCCACTGCTTCCGCTGTGGCCGGCATGGTAAGGCATACCGGCCAGAATGGCCACCGCCCCGGGAACTGACCCGGGGCGGCCGAGATCCAGGCCGAGCGCCTGCTCAGTTGTGGTTATCGAAACGAACGGGCCTCTGCACCCAGTAGGTGGAGTTGCCGGCCCGATCGACCGCCTCCAGCACCAGGGTGTGTACCCCATCGGTGTACTTGGTGGTGTCCAACCCGTACTCGAAGCCGTTGTACCTGGAGTGCGGGTAAGGAAGCCACGGATAGCGAAGCTCCACATCCATGCGCAACATGCGCAGCTTGCCGCTGTACTCCGACAGCACGCCATCGAGATGACCATCCACCCACACCTTCAACTGCGTCACCCAGTTGAAGTCCACCACCCAACCCTTGAGCAGCTCCATCCCGCGCATGTCCCGCATCGGCTGGGGGCGCTCGAGATCACCGTAGGCCGGGTAATCCACGTTGGTGTTGCACTCGACGACAATGGGGATGCGGTCAATTTGCACCGGCTGGCGCAGCGGATCCTTGGTGCGCACCCGCACGTCCAGGATGTTGAGGCCCTGACGGAGCACACCGGCGTGGAGCCAGTACTCAGTATCCACGACGAAGAAGAACTGGGAATACTTGGCGTCCCACAGAAACTGCGGGTACAGATACATGATATCCGGCCGTTCCCACAGCCCGTAACAGTTGGCGACGACGTTCTGCCAGCCCGCGGGAACCGAAGTGCCCAGGGACCCACAATCGCGGGCGTGTCGTTTGACCAAAACGTTATTCAAGTACAACTCGACATCCACGATCCCCTGGTATTGCCAGTTGTCGTTTTGGTCAATGACCCAGCCGGTGACCCAATCCAGGTGGTGTTCGGGATCGTACTCCACCCCGGAGATCGGCGGCGGCCCGCTGCAGTTGCAGGAGAAGAAGTGGCCGTTGGACATGGGCCAGTCGATCCGGCCAAAAGGACCGATGGAGCCGTAGTTGTTCTCGATCCACACCCGCCGCTCTCCTAGGATCCGGCTGGCGCCCTGGGTGTCCCAGGCGCGCACCGAGATGGTGTGGAACCCGTTGGTAAAGCGGGTGGTATCCAGGTGCATGGTAAAGCCGGAGTTGTACGCACCCACCACGTCGGGGTAGGCGTTGGCCACATCCGGCCGGGGCAGCGGATACATCGCCTGAGCTACCACCGTGTTATCCACCATCACATCGATGTCGGCGAGGATGAGGCAGTCCTTGTCGGTGGACGGGTTGCAACCGGGAGGGGTGCTGCGTTTGCGGATTCCGGTGTCGTCCAGCGCCCAGCCGACGATGGGAAAGACCCCAGAAATCTGATCGTGGGCTCCATAGGCGCCGGGGTCGCGCGGGCTGTCGAGTTCACCGATGGGGGCTTGATTGCGGCCATTGTCCACGTAGATCGTGCGCTCGCCAACCACCAGGGACTCGCCGCTGGCCAGGCGCACCCGCACCGCCAGGGTGTGCGGGCCATCACTGAAGTTGGAGGCGAGGAACGAGGTCCTAAAGCCCGGCTCGATGGGAAATGGTTCACCCTGATACTTGGGGTATTTCCAGCGGACATCAGGTCTCGCCTGGTTGAGGTCGGCATCATGGAGCGGGGCACCGTCGATGAGCAGGGTAATCGACGAGACGGCACGCCGGTCCAGGATGAAACCCTTGACCGTGACGATTCCCGAGACAGTTTCGTTGGGCGCCGGCGACTCGATCCCGAATGTCGTCTGGATCGTCGGTGGAGCGCTACCCCGCCGAGTAATGCCGCCGGCAACGGCGAGGCTCGCCACTAGTATGGACACAAGAATGGCAACCGCGGTGCCGTGGTTTCTGTGCATCCCGTCCTCCAAACGATTCTGGCCTCAAAAAAGCACGCCTCGTTGCTTGAAACATAGAGGCGGGTTGCGGAAAAGTCAAGCCCTACCGCTCCCAACCAGACCACTGAGAAAAGCATGCACCGATTCTGTCAGCGCGCTCACCTGATACCCCCCTTCCAGCACAGCCAGAATCGGCTTTCCCGCTGCCGCTGAGGCGATCAGCTTGCCGATTCGCTCGAAGCCGTTGGACGACACGTTCATCCCTCCGAGAGGATCGGCGACGTGGGCATCAAAGCCTGCGGACACCACCCAGGCATCGGGGCGAGTGACCCGCATCACATCTTCGAGGCCCGCCTCAACGGCGGCGACGTAGATGTCATCCCCGGCTCCGGCGGCGAGGGGGTAGTTACGGGTGAACCCCCGCCCCTCCCCACCGCCGATCTCGTCTCCGGCACCGCTGCCGGGATAGAACGGATAGCGGTGTACCGAAAGGAAAAACACGTCACTACGGGCAAAAAAGTGATCTTGGGTGCCGTTGCCGTGGTGGACGTCAAAGTCCACCACCGCCACCGAGGCCGCGCCCCGCGCCCGCAGCTCCTCGGCGGCGATGGCCGCGTTGTTGAAGAAGCAGAACCCCATGGCCCGCCGGTGCAGGGCGTGGTGCCCTGGAGGACGCGCCCCCACCCAGGCGCAGCGCGCCTGGCCCGCCAGGAGAGCATCGACCCCCGCCAGGGTGGCACGGACCGCCCCCAGCGCGGCGTTGTACGTGCCGGCGCTGATGGAGTTGTCGGCGCAGTCGAAGGTGGCAGGGGTAGTGCCGCGGCAGGCCGACGCCAACCGCGGCGCCAGATCCGGGTGGTGGACGCGCGCCACCGCCGCCAGGGCCCGGACGTCATCGATATCGATTTCCGCCTCCCGCGCCCCGGCGCGCCGAGCCCCTTCCCGGGCGGCTGCCAAACGCTCCGGCCTTTCCGGGTGGCCCCAGATGGGCTGATGCCCGGCGCAGTCCTGGTGGACCAAGGCGAGCAGGGGCGAGGTTGCCCTCATGATTTAAGGATACTACCCTAACCCTGTGCTGAAGGAGGGCGAAGCCGGCGTGCTGGCAGAAAGAAAAGCGCTCGACGCGTCACTGGGCGGCTTGCCGGCAACGGCCCCCTCGGCGTCCCACCTATCGCCCATCCAAGTGGTGGTCACCTCTCTTCTGGCCCTGGTGTTGCTGGCGTTCTTCCTCTGGCAGGCACCGCTCGCTCAGGTGGCCGAGACGCTCAAACGGGTGCAGCTCGGCTGGGTCGCCGCCGCAGTTGGCTTCTCCCTGCTCTCGTACGCCCTCCGAGCCCTGCGCTGGGGGGCGATTCTCCAGCCCGTGGGAACTGTCCCGGCTCCGGCTCTCATCGGCTGTACCGCCGCGGGGTTCGCCATCAACACCATCCTCCCCGGGCGCCTCGGTGAACTGGTGCGCCCTCTCCTCCTCGCCCGGAAGACCGGCCTGCCCGCTGCCGCCACCCTCGCCTCGATCTTGACCGAGCGCCTGATCGACCTGGCGACCCTACTGGCGGTCTTCGCCGCGGGCGTGGCAATGGCCGCCGAGCAGCTGGCGCCCGCCGCCGCCCCTGCTCTCCGCCCCACCGCCTTCGCAGCCGCCTTGGGACTCGCGGCGGCGTTTGCTGCGGTACTGGTGCTCCTGCGTTTCCGACGCACCGCCGTGCCAGCCACCGCGCGCCTGGCACCAAAGCGTTGGCGGGAGCGGGTAGAACGTTTTCTCGACCACCTGCTCGACGGTCTCGAGGCGGTGCGCAGCCTCAAGCGGCTGGCATTGCTCTCGGTCTGGAGTGCTCTGGTGTGGGGTACGGCGATCCTGCAGATCGACTTTTTGGCGAGGGGGTTCGGGCTGTCCCTGGGTTTAGCGGTCTCGGCCGTGGTCATCGGCGTGAGCGTCATCGGCCTGGCGGTGCCGACCCCGGCGGGGGTGGGCTCTTTCCACGCCGCCATCCAGTTCGCCCTCGCCACCCTGCTGGGCGTGGATCTGGCCACTGCCACCGCCTTCGCCATCGTCCACCACGCCGTGTGTTTCTTCCCCATCACCGTGGCCGGTCTCGGTTACATGGCCTCGGTCGGTTTTCGCCCTTCGGCGGCAGCCGAACTGGCCGCCCGCCGGCAGGAGTGAGTATGCGCTGCCCCTACTGCGGGCACGGGGAAGACCGGGTGGTGGATTCTCGGGAGCTGGCCGCCGCCAGTCAAATCCGCCGGCGGCGGGAGTGCACCGCCTGCGCCCGACGGTTCACCACCTACGAGCGCATCGAGGAGGTTCCTGCCCTGGTGGTCAAGCGCGACGGCCGCCGTGAGCCCTACGACCGGGGCAAGGTCCTCGCCGGCCTGCTGCGCGCCTGCGAGAAACGGCCCGTGTCGCTGCAGGAGTTGGAAGCGAGCGCCGAGGCGGTCGAAGCCGCCCTGAGTCGCAAGGACGAGCGCGAGATCAGCTCGGAGGAGATCGGCCACATCCTCATGGAGCGGCTGCGCGAACTGGACCAGGTGGCCTACGTCCGCTTCGCCTCGGTGTACCGTCGCTTCGAAGACGTGGACCAGTTCCTCGTGGAACTTCGCAAGCTGCGCCCGAGGCGGCGGAGGAAGGAGCAATGAATCGAGCCCTTGCAGGCTGGGAACTGGCTGCTCTGGCGCGTCAGCTCGACGAGCTCCTCACCCTGCTCGCCAGCCCGCCGGAGCAGCGAGCGGCCGCCTGGACGCCGCCGCTGGATTTGGTCGAGCTGCCCGACCGCTTCATTGTGCGTATCGATGTGCCCGGCATCGCCCGCGCCGATCTGCGGCTCACCCTCACCCGCAACCGTCTGCGGCTTGCTGGCCGCCGGTCTGCCACCGCCAACCGCCAGGTTGCAACCCACTTTCACCTCGCCGAACGCAACCACGGGGGATTTTTTCTGGAGATTCGCGTGCCGCCGGGGATCATTCGAGAGCGGGTGACAGCCCGGCTCGAGGCGGGAGTGCTGGAAATCATCCTCCCCCGCGGCGACGACGACCGCGAGGTGATGAGCGTGCCCATTCGCGAAGAGGAACCATGAGCGAAAAAGACACCAACGGCCCCCGTGTCTCCGAGGAGGGCGTCTCCATCCCCGAGGTTCTTCCGGCCATGGCGCTGAAGGACGCCATCTTATTCCCCTTCGTCATGGTCCCCCTGTCGGTGGGGCGGGAGCGCTCGGTGGCAGCGGTGGACCAGGCGCTGGCCGAAAACCGCCTGATCCTGCTGCTCGGCCAGAAGGACCCTGCCGAGGAGGAACCCGGGGCGGACGACCTCTACCAGGTCGGCACGGTGGCGGCCATCGTGCGCATGATCAAGCTCCCGGACGACCGCATCCGCATCCTGGTCCAAGGTCTGGCCCGTGCCCGCGTGGAGTACTTTATCCAGGAGAAGCCCTTCCTGCGCGCCCGCATCGCCCGGGTAGAGGAACCATCCACCGATCACGGAGACCTCCAGACCGAGGCGTTCATCCGCACCATCCGGGCCAACCTCGAGAAGGCGGCCGAGCTCGGCAAGTCCATCTCTCCAGAAGTGTTGCTGATCGCCTCATCGCTGGACGACGGCGCTCGATTGGCCGACCTGGTAGCCTCCAACCTGAGCCTCAAGGTGGCCGACGCCCAGCGCGTGCTGGAGGCCTCGAACCTGGTCGATCGTCTCAAGATCGTCGCCGAGCTGCTGGAGCACGAGTTGGCGCTGCTGGAGGTCCAGCGGCAGATCTCCTCCCAGGTACAAGGGGAGATGGATAAGTCCCACCGCGAGTTCCTCCTGCGCCAGCAGCTCCGCACCATCCAGCGGGAGCTGGGGGAGAGCGACGACGTGGAGAGGGAAGTGCTCCGCTATCGGGAAGCCCTGGCGGCCAAGAACCTCTCCGAGGAGGCGCGTGCCGAAGCCGAGAAGCAAATTCGTCGCCTGCGCTCCACCAACCCCGAATCGGCCGAAGCGGGGGTCATCCGCACCTACCTGGACTGGCTGACCGGTCTGCCTTGGGGGATCCTCTCCGAGGACAACCTGGACCTCGATCACGCTCGGCGCGTTCTCGATGAGGACCACTACAACCTGGAAAAGATCAAGGAGCGGCTTCTGGAGTTTCTCGCCGTGCGCTCCCTCAAGGCGGACTCCAAGGGGCCAATCCTCTGCTTCGTTGGCCCCCCGGGGGTCGGCAAGACCTCCCTGGGCAAATCCATGGCGCGGGCGCTGGGGAGAAAGTTCGTCCGTCTGTCCCTGGGAGGAGTGCGCGACGAGGCGGAAATCCGCGGTCATCGCCGCACCTACGTGGGGGCGTTGCCGGGTCGCATCATTCAGGGCATCAACCAGGCCGGCACCTCCAACCCGGTCTTCATGTTGGATGAAATCGACAAGCTCGGGGCCGACTACCGCGGCGATCCCGCCGCCGCCCTCTTGGAGGTCCTCGACCCCGAGCAGAACTCGACCTTTCGCGACCACTATCTGGACGTGGCCTTCGATCTGTCCCGCGTCCTCTTCGTCGCCACCGCCAACATTACCGAGCCCATCCACCCCGCCTTCCTGGACCGCATGGAGGTGATCCGCCTTTCCGGCTACAGCGAGGAGGAAAAGGTCGCCATCGCCCGCCGCCATCTGATTCCCAAGCAGTTTCACGAAAACGGCATACCCTCCGATCACGTGATCTTCACCGAGGCCGGCTTGCTCCACCTTATCCGCTCCTACACGCGCGAGGCTGGCCTGCGCAACCTGGAGCGGGAGATCGGCGCGGTGTGCCGCAAGGCGGCCATGCGCCTGGCCCAGGGCAAACGGGCCCGCATCAGGGTCACCCCAGCGAGGATCGAGAAGCTGCTCGGCCCCGTCCGCTTTTTAGCCGACAGCCAGCTGCGCGAGGATCGCATCGGCGTCGCCACCGGCCTGGCCTGGACCTCGGTGGGGGGCGATGTGCTGCACGTGGAAGCCCTTGCCCTGCCTGGCAAGGGAGAGCTACGGCTCACCGGCCACCTGGGAGAAGTCATGAAGGAGTCCGCCCAGGCGGCCCTGTCCTACCTGCGCTCGTGCGCCCAACGGCTGGGCATCGCCCCGACGTTTTTCGACGAGAACTCTCTGCACGTGCACGTGCCTGCCGGAGCGATCCCCAAAGATGGCCCCTCCGCCGGGGTGACCATCCTCTGCGCCATGGCTTCCGCCGCCTCTGCCCGGCCGGTGCGGCGCGACTTCGCCATGACCGGGGAGATCACGCTGCGGGGAGAGATCCTGCCTGTTGGTGGCATCAAGGAGAAGGTGCTGGCGGCGCTGCGCGCCGGCATTCACGAGGTGTGCTTGCCCTCTCGGAACGAGCGCGACCTCACCGAACTGCCCGGCTCGGTACGACGACAACTCCGCTTCCACTTCGTGCGCGAGGCGGATGAGGTGCTCGCTCTAGCCCTCCTCCTTCCTCGTCCAGAAAGCTCGTGAGAGCCTTCGCCCGGGCCGCGCGCGCCCGCTTCCGCCGACTGGTGGGCGCCGATGAATCCGCCGGCCGGCTCGCGGCAGCCTGGGCGGTGGGGGTGGCGGTGAGTCTGTCACCCCTGCTGGGCCTGCACACCGGGCTCGCCCTAATCCTCGCCTTCGCCTTTCGTCTCAACAAGATCGACGTCCTGCTCGGGACCTTGCTGATTAACCCGTGGACGCTGCCGCCGTACTTCGCCGCCGCCGTCAGCCTCGGCGCCTGGATCACCGGCGCCGGCATTTCCCAGGTGGTCTTGCCTGACCATGGCCTGCTCCTCTCCGTCAGCGCCTGGCGGGAACACGCCTCGGCACTCCGGCCGTTGCTCTACGCCTGGTTTGCCGGCGCCGGCATCACCTCTCCCGTAGGGGGGGTTCTGACCTACGTGGCGGTGCGGCGGGCCATTGAAAGACGCCGGCAGCGGGCCGCACGCGAGGCGATCGAGAGCTAACGCCGTGCTGCGAAGTACTCGATGGTGCGCCGCAACCCCTCCTGCAGCGGCACCCTGGGGCGCCAGCCCAGGCGGGTGTAAGCCAGGGTGATGTCCGGCTGGCGCACCTTGGGGTCGTCGACCGGCAACGGCCGGTACTCGATGGGAGAGGCCGAACCGGTGAGCTGGATGATCGCCTGGGCGAACTGCAAGACGCTCATCTCCGCCGGGTTGCCCACGTTCACCGGTTCGCAGACCTCCCCAAGCAGCACCCGCACGATCCCTTCGATGAGGTCGTCGACGTAGCAAAAGGAACGGGTTTGCGAGCCATCGCCGAACACCGTCAGCGGCTGCCCGGTCAGCGCCTGGGAGATGAAGGCCGGCACCACGCGGCCGTCGTTGGCCCGCATGCGCGGCCCGTAAGTGTTAAAAATTCTCACGATCCGGGTCGACAGACCGTGAAAGCGATGGTAGGCCATGGTCATGGCCTCGGCGAAGCGCTTCGCCTCGTCGTACACCCCCCGCGGACCCACCGGGTTGACGTTGCCCCAGTACGATTCCGGCTGCGGGTGGACCAGCGGGTCGCCGTACACCTCCGAGGTGGAGGCCAGCAGGAAGCGAGCGCCCTTGGCCTTGGCCAGCCCCAGCGCCTTGTGGGTGCCCAGCGAACCCACCTTGAGGGTCTGGATGGGCAGCTCCAAGTAGTCGATGGGCGAAGCGGGAGAGGCGAAGTGGAGTACAAAATCAACTTCGCCAGGAACGTGCAGGTAGTTGGTGACGTCGTAATGGAGAAACACGAAACCCTGGCGGCCGAACAGGTGCTCGATGTTGCTCAGCGACCCAGTGAGGAGGTTGTCGATGCACACCACTTCCATACCCTCGGCCAGCAGCTTTTCGCATAAATGGGAGCCGAGAAAGCCCGCCCCTCCGGTAACCACCGCCCGCGCTGAGCGCATCTCCACCTCCCGGTGGATTATCGCTCAGGTTCAGTACCCTTGCCAGCGCGCCCCTGCCCGATCTGCCGCGCAACCCTCCGACTTGGGCTCCACCCCTTGCATTCTTCGGAAGGGCAATTCAAAATGAATGAGCGTTCATTCGAGCTTTCTCGGAGGCGCGACAGAACAGGAAGGAGGGACATCGTGGCGTACCAGGCTGATATGCGGGACGTGCTGTTTCAGCTCTTCGAGTGGCTCCCGACGCGGGAGCTGCTCGCACACGAAAGGTTCTCCGAGTGGGACCCCGATTCGGTCCAGATGGTCCTGCAGGAAGCCCTCAAGCTGTCCCAGGAGGTGCTGGGACCCGCCAACGTCGAAGGAGACCGCGTCGGAGCCCGGTGGGAAAACGGCAAAGTCTACCTTCCGCCCTCCTTCCACGACGCGTACCAGAAGATCAAGGAGGGTGGCTGGATCGGTTGCATCAACAACCCCGAGTACGGCGGCATGGGGCTGCCTGAGGTGATAGGCACGGCGGTCAACGAGTTCTTCTTCGGGTCCAACATTTCGCTGTCGCTCACCGCCCTGCTGACGCGCGGCGCCGGGTATCTGGTGGAGAAGTTCGGCACCGACGAGATGCGCCAGCTGTTCTGTGAGCGCATGTACTCGGGGCAGTGGGCGGGCACCATGTGCCTCACCGAGCCCCAGGCCGGCTCCGACGTGGGCGCATCCAAGACCCGCGCCATCAAGCAGCCCAACGGCCGCTATCTGATCCAAGGGGAGAAGATCTTCATCACTTCCGGGGATCAGGATCTCACCGAGAACATCATCCACGCCGTGCTGGCACGCACCCCCGACGCCGAGCCGGGCACCAAGGGACTGTCCCTGTTCGTGGTGCCCAAGTACCGCGTCAACCCCGACGGCTCCCTCGGCGAGTTCAACGACGTGGCCTGCTCCAACATCGAGCACAAGCTGGGTATCCACGGGTCACCCACCTGTTCGCTGGTTTTCGGGCAGAACGACGCCTGCGAAGGCTTCCTGCTGGGCCAGGAGCAGGAAGGCATGAAGCTGATGTTTTACATGATGAACCCCGCCCGCATCGAGGTGGGACTGCAGGGAGCTGCGCTGGCCGCGGCGGCTTACCAGGCAGCGCTGGCCTACGCCAAGACCCGCTTGCAGGGGCGCCACTACTCCAAGCTCAAGGACGCTGACGCGCCCCAAGTCGCCATCATCGAGCACCCCGACGTGCGCCGCATGCTCTTCACTTCCAACGCCTACGTGCACGCCATGCGGGCCCTGCTCATGCAGACCTCGTACTACGTCGACATGAGCCGGCTGAGCGAAGGGGAGGAGGCGGAGCGCTACCAGTCCTACGTCGACGTGCTCACCCCCATCTGCAAGGCATGGGCCTCCGACTGGGGCTTTCGCGTCACCGAGTGGTGCCTGCAAGTCTTCGGCGGCTATGGCTACACCATGGAGTACCCCGCCGAGCAGTACCTGCGCGACGCCAAGATCGCCTCCATTTACGAGGGCACCAACGGCATCCAGGCGCTGGACTTCGTCGCCCGCAAGCTGCCCTTGAAGGGCGGCAAGCCCATCCGCGACCTCCTTGGCAAGGCCGAGGAAACCTTCAAGAAGCTGCGCAACGACCCGCAGCTGATGGAACCTGCCTGGATGTTGGCGGCGGCTTTGAAGCAAATCGAGGACCTCTCCAAGGGCCTGGGCAAGCGCCCGGACGCGATGATGGTGGTGCTGCTCAACTCCGTGCCGCTACTGGACATGGTGGGCGACGTGCTGGGCGCCCACTTCCTCCTGGAGCAGGCCATCGTGGCCCGGGAGAAGCTGGCCGCCATCTTCGCCGCCAAGGGGGTGGACGCCAGCGACAAGAAGGCCTGCCGCGCCGTGATCGAGGACGACGGCGAGGCCGCCTTCTACCACAACAAGGTGCAGCTGGCCATTCACTTCGCCTATCGGGTGCTGCCCGGCGTCACCGCCAAAGCGGTGGCCATTCGCGCCGGCGAAATGGCACCCATGGAGGCGGTGCTGTAGCGCCTCCCGAACCTCCCATCCCATTCCGGCCCGCCACCGCCGCCGGTGGCGGGCGATTTCTTTGCATCAACAGCCAGGTCTGTGTCAGCGTCAAGCCGCGAGCACGGCCCCGCCCGACCGCTTTCCAGGACCGCTCTACGAGTCCGCCGCTGACAGGGCAGTCAGGCGGGCTTTTAGGGCCTCGGCGTCCTCCTCCGCGTCGGTCCAGGCCTCCAGAAGCTCCTCCAAGTGCTGCCGCAGCTCCTCGGCCTCGGCAGCCAAAGCGCTGGCCCGCGGAGGGTCAGAAAAGACCTCCCGCGAGCAGAGAAGCGCGTCGATGTCGGTGAGGCGGTCCTGCCCCGCCTGGACCGCAGCGGCGAGCTCTTCAGCCCGCTGGCGGGCACGCGCGGCGTCCCGCCTGAGACGCCGACGTTCCTCCTCCAGGGCCGAGCGGCGGGCCGGGGGGGGCGCCTCCCGCTTTTCCACCACTGCCTCCCGCGTCAGCCCGAGCCGTTCGAAGGCCTCCTCCACCGACTGGCAGAGATGCGCCTGCCCCCCGGCCAGCAGCAGCGCGCCGGTGGCAACCCGGGAGAGCAGGCGGCGGTCGTGGCTGACCACCAGGACCGCGCCGGGGTAGTCGAGGAGGGCCTCCTCCAGCGCCTCGCAGGTGGGGATGTCCAGGTGGTTGGTGGGCTCGTCCAGAATCAAAAGGTTGGGCGCCTGCGCCAGGAGTCGGGCCAGGGTGGCCCGGGCTCGCTCCCCCCCCGACATGGTCTGCGGCGGCGCCTCGGCCGCCTCGCCGGAGAAGCCGAAGCGGCCCGCCCAGGCGCGGGCGTCGGCGGGGGCCCAGTCGGGGCGGCAGGCCAGTAGCCCCTCCAGCACGCTGGACTCCCCCCCGGTCTCGGCGCTCTCCTGGTCGTACACCCCCGGCGCCACCCCGGCACCGAACCGGATGCTGCCGCCCAGGGCGGGCACCGAGCCCACCAACGTCCGCAGCAGGGTGGTCTTGCCCGAGCCGTTGCGCCCCACCACCGCCAGCCGCTCCCCCCGGCGGAGCACGAAGGTGACGTCCTGCAGCAAAGGCTCCTGCCAGCCCACGGCCATGCGAGAGACCTCCAGCACCCGATCTCCGGAGCGGGCGGCCTCGGGCCAGCGCAGCCGCACCGCCGGCACCTCCGGCTCCGGCGGTTCCAAGCGCTCCATCCTAGCCAGCAGTTTCCGCCGCGCCTGCGCCTGGCGGGTGTTCTGCCCGGCGATGTTGCGGCGGATGAACTCCTCCTGGCGCTGGATCTCCTCCTGTTGCAGCGCCCACGCCCGGCGCGCCTGCTCCCGGCGGGCGGCGCGCTCCCGGCGGTAGCGCTCGTAGCCGGCCGGGTAGCGCTCCAGTCGACCGGCGTGGAGTTCGAGGATCGCCCCCCCCAGGCGGTCCACCAGCTGCCGGTCGTGGGTGACCACCAGCACCGCCCCCTCCCGCCGCGCCAGCTCTTCGGTGAGGAAGTCCACCCCCAGCAAGTCCAGGTGGTTGGTGGGCTCGTCCAGTATCAGCAGGGAGGCGGGCGCCAGCAGGGCTCGAGCCAGCGCCACCCGGGTGCGCTCGCCGCCCGAGAGAGTGCCAATGGGCCGGGCCAGCATGTCGCGGCCGATCCCTAGGGCGGCCAGGGCCGCCTCCGCCCGGGGCCGGGCGCGGTAGCCATCCAACTGAGCCAGCGCGTCGTGCAACTCATGGAGGCGAGCCGCGACACCGCTGCCCCCCTCGCGCCCGCTCTCCAGCGCGGCGATCTCCCGCTCGATGTCGAGCAGCCCCGAAAACGCCTCCAGGCAGGACTCCAGCACTCCCGCGGTGGGGGAGCAGGCGAAGTGCTGCTCCACGCTCGCCAGGGTCAGGGTGCGGGAGCGCTCCACCGCCCCGCAGTCCGGCTCCAGCTCCCCGCGCACCAGGCGCAAGAGCGTGGTCTTGCCGCTGCCGTTGCGCCCCAGCAGGGCCAGCTTCTCCCCCGCCTCCTGCTGGAGAGAAACGCCGCGCAAGACCTCGCGGCCACCGAAGGAGACTCGCACGTCCTCCAGGCGGTACAGCACCGCCTCACTCGCCTCCCACCGACGCCACAATCAGCGGCGCGACTGCGGGCGGCGTCTCGCCCACGGTGAAGGCGGCAGCGGTGCGGGCCGCCAGAGCTTCGACGTTCACCTGCCGCACCCCGAGTTCCAGGGTCGCCAACGGTTGGCCCACCTCGACGGCATCCCCCAGCCGCGCGTGCACCACCAAACCGGCGCCGGGATCCACCGTGTCGCCGGCGAACCGCCGCCCCGCCCCCAGCGCTACGGCCACCCACCCCAGCGATTCGGCATCGACGGCGATCACCCAGCCGGCCCGGCCTGCAGCCACCTCCACCGACTGGCGCGGGCGCAACAGGCGGAGCGGATCCGGGTCCCCCCCGTGCGCCGCCACCATGCGGTCCCACTCCCGCCGCGCGCGGCCCTCCTCGAGGGCGCGCTCCAGCTCGCGGCGGGCGTGCTGTTCGTCGTGCCCCACAAGGGCCATGCCAGCGGCGGCGAGGGCCAGGGTGACCTCTTTCAGGCGCGCCGAGCCCCGGTTCTCCAGCACCTCCAGCGCCGCCCGCACCTCCGACGCACACCCCAGGTGCCTGCCCAGCGGCTGGTTCATCTCCGTCACCAGCGCCCGGCAGGGCATGCCGGCGGCGCGGGCCACCCCAACCAGCGCCTCGGCCAGCTCCCAGGCCTGGCGAGAGTTCTTGCAGAAGGCGCCGCTCCCCATCTTCACATCGAGGACGAGGGCCGCCGCGCCCAGCGCCAGCTTTTTCGACATGATGGACGCCACGATCAGCGGAAGCGACGGCACGGTGGCCGTCACGTCCCTCAGTGCATATAACTTGCGGTCGGCAGGTGCAATTTCGGCGCTCTGCGCCGCGAAGCACACCCCGCACGTCTCCAGGCGCCTCAGCGCCTCGCCCCGCGAGCGGGCCACGGCAAAGCCCGGAATGGCCGCCAGCTTGTCGAGGGTCCCCTGGGTGTGCCCGAGGCCCGCCCCGGCCATCATGGCCACGGGGATGCTGCAGGCCGCCACCAGCGGCGCAAGAACCAGCGAGACAGAATCACCCACCCCCCCGGTGGAATGCTTGTCCAGCAGAACAGGAAAGCGGTCGCGCAGCTCCCAGCGGGCGCCCGAGTCGCGCATCTCTTCCACCAGGGCCAGGGTTTCAGCGGGCGAGGCGCCGCGGATGCACAGGGCCATCAGCATGGCCGCCAGTTGCTCGTCGCCGATGCTGCCGTCGCTGGCACCACGCACGAAGCGCGCCACCTGCTCCCTGCTCAGCTCGCCGCCGTCACGCTTGATGGCGATGATTTCGGCGAAGCCCGAGACGGGCTGTTTGCCGGCGGTGGGCGGGCTCACGAGGCGGCGCTAAGACGCTGCTGCGCCTCGAACTTGTAGGGCGACTCGGGAAAGTCCTCGGTGAGTTTGCGGTACAGACGGATGGCCTCCTCCATGTTGCCCTCCCTCTCCCACACTCGGGCGAGCTGGAAGAGGGCGAGGTCCCTGGGCAGACGCTGGTCCTTGCCGGACACCATGCCCTCCAGCTCCTTAACCAGCTGCTTGCCCTCGCCCCTGGCCAAGCGCAGGCGTAAGAGGTCCAGTGTGGCCAGTCCCACCACGGGGTTGTCGCTGCGCCGGTCGGCTAGCTCGGAGAGCAACCGGATGGCCCCGTCGACGTCGCCCCGCTCCTCGGCGATGCGCGCCAGGTACAGTCGGGCGGTGCGCGCGGGGGCGGTAAACCGGTAGCGAGAGGCTACCCGGCGAAACGCCTTTTCCGCGGCGTCGAGCCGTTCGGCGTTGGTGGCAAAGCTCGGTCCCTCCCCGGCCGCGGCGGAACCACCCACCGGGGCGGCGAACGTCGCCACCGCCTCACCCAGCGCCCGGGCCGCCGCTCCTCCCCGGGAGGCGGCCAGCAGCGTCAACCCCCAGTAGGCGAGACCCAGGGCGACGGCGCAACCGAGGACGATGGAGGCGGTCTTCCAGTTCTGCCCGGTCCAGGCCATCGCCCGATCGATGAGGGTGATGAACTGGTCGCGCTTGATCTCCTTCCGCTTCAGTTTGCGTGCCACAGGTCATCCTTTCCTGACGCCGACCGGCGCGAGGGCCCGGGCGAGCATGCCGGGCCACGACCGGGGGACTCACCCGCGGGCGTGCCCCGGCGGCCGATCCCCAGGCCCGCGGCCTGCGCCGACTCGGCGCTCCTCACTGGCTCACACTTCACTTCTTGCCGGCCGCGTAGGGATACTTTTCGTTGTACAACTTGATGACCGTATCGGTCAGGTCCGCGGAATTGGCCAGGTAGACCAGCTGGTTGGGTTCGAGGATGAATACGGCGGTATACCGATTGCCGTCCGCGTACTGAGTGATCACCGCGGTGAGCTTCTCACCCATTTCCTTCAGGACGACCGCCTGGCGCTCCTCGAAGTCCCTGCGGGCAACCCGCTGCTTGTCCTCGAACTCCCGCTGCCGGGAGACCAGGCGCCGGTTCAGCTCGGCCATCGCCTCTTCGGACACGCTCCCGCGCTTGGTGGCCACCTCGGAGCGGAGGCTCTCGATTTCCCGGCCCAGACGGGCCAGCTCCTCCTCGCGGGGGCGCGCCCACTCCCGCAGCTCCCCCAGCCGGGCCTTCCCCTCGTCAACCGTGGCGATGGCCCGTTCCACGTCCACGAAGCCGATCTTGGCGGGCGGTTCCTGCGCCGCCAGGTTGGCCGCCCAAGCCATCAGAACCAGAGAACACACCGCGCCGCTCTTCTGCATCGTAGCTCCTCACAGGGCGCCCGCGAATCGCGAGAGCGAAAGAAGTTTAGCATGCTCCTCCCCGCCCTCCGACAATCGCTCCACCCTCCCTCTCCCCCTCCTTACCTCTCTTTAAAGAATGCGTTAGGGGAGGTACGGGGGAGCGTAAACTCTCACCCGACTCCCTCATCGGCGCCCCGGCGATGGCGGGGACACGCCGCGCTGTTCAACGACCTCGAAGCCGGCGGCGCGCCACGCCTCGGCGCGGCCAGCGTCGGTGGGGGCGGTGGTGACGAAGTCGTGCACCTCCTCGAAAAGGGACAGGTTCTCCACGTCCTCCGGTGGGTCCAGCAGGATGAGCACCTGCGCCTGCCCCCACCGGAGCAGCGGACCGCTGGTCACCACCACCGGTTCCTCGACCTCCCCGTTGCCCTCCCAGCGGGCGTGTGGCACGAAGGCCTCATCCGCAAAGGTCCACAGATACTCATCGAACATCGCCGCCTTGCGCTCGTCGGCGAGCCACACCTGCACACGGCGACCCGCCAGGTAAAGGCTTTCCACCAGCTGGCAGGCGTCCCGCGCCTTTTTGCTTCCCGAGAGCCGATGGACGATCACCCGCGCCACGAGATCCAAGCCTACCAGGCTAGTCACCAACAACCAATCATCCTCGCCGGCCCCAGTGGCCTATGCCTGCCGCGCCAGCCAAGGCAGCCCCGCTCCCCCCCCGGAAAGCCAGCCGAGGTGCTGCTGGGCGAGCGTCAGCGCCGCCACCGCTGCGGTTTCCGCCCGCAAGGTGCGCGGTCCCAGCCACAGGCGGGCAAAACCCGAGGAACGAATGAGCTCCACCTCGGTCGAGGTGAAACCACCCTCCGGTCCGACAAGAACGACGGCCCCCTCGCCTGCCTCGGAGGGCGGGAGGGGCCCGTCCGCACCGGCCGGGTCGGCCACCAGCCGCACCCCCACCGCGTGGCTACACACATCGGCCAGCGGCAGCGGCTCGGCCACGGCGGGAGGTTTCGACCTGCCACACTGCGTCACCGCCGCCATCACCACTCGCCGCCAGCGCTCGCTGCGGCTGCGATGATCCCGGCGCTGCACGCGTTCGCAGAGAACCGGCTGAATTACCGTAGCTCCCAGCTCGGTGGCCTTCGCCACCGCCCAGGAAAACGCCTCGGTGTGCAGCACGCCGAGGGCCAGGACCAAAGGCGCCGGGGGCTCGCCCCGATCGTATTCGACGAGGGTGATTTCGACCTCGCAGGCGCCGCCATCCCAGCCGACGAGGCGTCCGGTGGCCACCGCACCCTCAAGGTCCAGCAGTTCGATGGGCTCCCCGGGCTTGACCCGCGCCACCCGGGCGTGCCGCGCCGCCGTCGCCGGCACCCGCATCCGACCCGGCCGCAACGCCACCCCGGTGACGACCAGCCGCGTCATGGAACCGGCGACCGTCGCCGACAGCGCAACGCCACCCACTCACCCATGGACAACGCCGCGGTCACCTGAAGACCGGCGCGGGCCAGTTCGACCTCGCTGACCGCGCGCTGGCTGGCCAGCAGCCCGGACACCACCAGCTCACCTCCCCCGGCAAGGTGCCCGACGAGCTCCGGCAGGATGGGATGAAGTTGCGCCGGCAGCAGATTGGCGAGCATCACATCGAAGCGCGCCGCCGCCCCGAGGGCCTCCACCGTCCCGGCGAAGAGCGCCACGGGGAAACGAGTAGGCTGCTCCTGGACCGTCTGGCCGGCGATGAACACCGCCTCGAGGTCGATATCGAACCCCACCACCGGTCGGGCGCCCAGCGCCGCCGCCGCCAGAGCCAGGATGGAGGAGCCGGTCCCCACGTCGAGGACGCTGCGCCCGGCGAGGCTCATCTGCTCCAGGCACTGTAGCGCCAGCGCCGTGGACTCGTGGCTGCCGCTGCCGAAGGCCTGGCGAGGTTCGATCAGCAGGTGAATCCGCCCCTCCGGCGCCGGCGTCGGCTGCGCGGGGTGGGGGTCGATCCAGAACCGGCGCCCAACGGCCCGGGGGGTGACGCGGCGCCTATACTCGGCCAGCCAGTCGGCCTCGGGCAGCTCACCGCTGGCCAGCTTGACCGCCCCGAAAGCCACCAGCTCTCGCTCGATCCTGGCCAGTGCCGCAGCCTTACCCTGCTCGAGATAGACGGTAACGAGCACCCGGCCGGGGCTTACGTCCTCCACCTGGCAGCCCAGCACCGGCCACCCCGCCATCGCCTCGGTAAGCTTCTCCTCCAACGCCGACGCCAGCTCGCAGGCCAACGCCAGGTAGGAACTCATCCCCCTCCACCTTCCATCATCTTCTTGACCCGCTTGAACACCGAAGGCTTATCGAGCTCGGACAGGATCTCCCCGAGAAGCTCGCGCTGGCGTCGCGATAGCTTTTTCGGCACAGTGATCTTGAGGTGTACCACCAGGTCGCCGGTACCAGCGTGGCGCAGCCTGGGGAGACCCTTACCCCGCACCACCAGGGTGTCGCCGTACTGGCTGCCAGGGGGCACGGCAACCTCCTCCTTGCCGTCCAGAGTCTCCACCTCGATGGTTGTGCCCAGTGCCGCGTGAAAGGCGGACACCTCCTCCTCCACGTGCAGGTCGGCGCCATCGCGGGCGAACCGCCGATGGGGAGGAACCTGCACCACCACATAAAGATCACCGGGCGGTCCGCCGCGCGCCCCGGCCTCCCCTTGCCCGACCAACCGCAGGCGCGTGCCGTCTTCAACCCCAGGCGGAACCTTGACGGTCACCTGGCGTCGCACCCGCTGGCGGCCACTGCCGCCGCAGTCGCCGCACGGATGGGTGATCACCCTTCCGGCGCCGCCGCAGCGCGGGCAGGTCTGCAGCATGGTGAAGAAACCCTGGGCAAAACGCACCTGCCCGCGCCCGCCACACGCCGTGCAGGTCTCTGGACGGGCGCCCTCGGCCAGGCCGGAGCCGCCGCAGCGCTCGCAGTTTTCCTCGCGGGGGATGGTGAGGGTGCGCTCCACCCCTGTCGCCACCTCGTGCAATTCCACCGTGATCCCCACCCGCAGGTCGGAGCCGCGAGAGGGCCCGCCGCTGCTCCGCCGCCCACCGAAGAACCCCTCGAACCCGAAGAGGTTGCCGAGAATGTCGGCGAAATCCCCGAACACCGTGGCGTCGAACCCGCTGAACGGCTGCTCGCCCACCCCCGTGTGACCGAAGCGATCGTAGTGGGCCCGCTTGTTGGGGTCCGAGAGCACCGCGTAGGCCTCGGCGGCCTCCTTGAACCTCTCCTCGGCGTCAGGATTGCCGGGGTTGCGGTCGGGGTGGAACTTCACCGCCGTTGCCCGGTACGCCGCCTTGATCTCCTCCGGGGAGGCGTTGCGGCTCACGCCGAGAACCTCGTAGTAATCGCGCTTCGATGTCACGGAAACCTCTCGACTTGACTATTGCTTCGACTCGCCCAGGGACAACCCGACCAGCAGCTGGCGCGGATCCACCAGCATCACCTCGGTGAGGTGACGCGAGCACGACTGCACGCTGTCGATCGCCTGTTTCAGCAACTCCGGGTCGTCAGAGTCCAAGAGGCGGCGCCCCTTGGCCAGAGTGGTTTCCACCTCCTCCCGGGAGGCGGCATCGAGGGAATTGCCGAACTCTTTAAAAACGCGCTCGTTGGTGTAAAGCAGCCCCTCCAGACGATTGCGCAGGAGCCTGACCTCCTTGCGCCGGGCATCCTCGCGCCGGTACTTGTCCGCCTCGGCGATCAGCCGCTCGATCTCCTCCCGCGACAGGCCGCTGGCCGGACTCACCTGGATGGACTGCTCCCTGCCCGTGGCCGAGTCGCGCGCCGAGACGCTGACGATGCCGTTGGCGTCGATGGAGAAGGTAACCTCGATCTGCGGCACCCCCCGCGGCGCGGGGGGGATTCCCACCAGCTCGAAGCGCCCCAGGGAACGATTCTCGCTGGCCAGCTCCCGTTCCCCCTGCAGCACGTGGATCTCCACCGAGCGCTGGTTGTCGGTGACGGTGGTGAAGATCTGCGATTTGCGGGTGGGGATGGTGGCGTTGCGCTCGATGAGCTTGGTGAACAGGCCGCCGTGGGTCTCGATGCCCATGGACAGGGGCGTCACGTCCAGCAGCACCACGTCCTTGATCTCCCCATGCAGGATGCCGCCCTGGATCGCTGCCCCCACCGCCACCACCTCGTCGGGGTTGATATCGCGATTGGGTCGACACCCAAAGAACTCCTCCACCGTCCGGGACACCAGCGGCATGCGCGTCTGCCCACCCACCAAGATGACCTGCTGGATGTCACTGGGCTTCAATTTGGCCGCATCCAGGGCGTTGAGACAGGGCTCGAGGGTGGACTGCACCAGGTCACCCACCAGCGCCTCCAGCTGCTCCCGCGTCATGGTGTAGGACAGGTGCAACGCCTGACCGCCGTCGGTGGCGATGAAGGGCAAATTGATGGTGACCACCTGCGCCGTGGACAGCTCGCACTTCGCCGACTCCGCAGCCTCTTTGAGGCGCTGCATGGCCATGGAGTCGCCGCGCAAGTCCACCTTGGTCTCGCGGTAGAAATACTCAAGCAGGAAATCGATGATGCGAGCATCGAAGTCCTCACCGCCGAGAAAGGTGTCCCCCGCCGTCGAGCGCACCTCGTACAACCCCTCGCCGATCTCCAGGATGGAGATATCGAAGGTGCCTCCACCCAGGTCGTACACGGCGATGATTTCCGACCCGCCCCGGCCAAAGCCGTACGCCAGCGACGCCGCCGTCGGCTCATTGATGATGCGCACCACGTTGAGTCCCGCCAGGGCACCGGCGTCCTTGGTGGCTTGGCGCTGGGAGTCGTCGAAGTAGGCCGGAACCGTGATGATGGCGTCCTCGACCTTGGCATCGAGGGTGGCCTCGCAAAACTCCTTGATCTCCCGCAGGACGTGTGCCGAAATCTCCTGGGGCGAACACGCCCGGCCGCCCAGCTCGACCGCGGCGTCGCCGTTGGGGGCGCGAACGATGGAGTAGGGTACCAGCTTGCGGGCCCGCTCCACCTCCGGCGTATCGTACTTCCGTCCGATCAGCCGCTTGACGGCGTACACGGTGTTCGCCGGATTGGTCAGCGCCTGGCGCCGGGCGATCTGCCCGACCAGCAGCTCCCCGTCGCTGGCCCGCGCCACCACCGAAGGAGTGGTACGTGCCCCCTCCCGGTTCGGGATCACCACCGGCCGTGCCCCTTCCACGACGGCGGCGCAGGAGTTGGTTGTCCCCAGATCAATGCCGATGACGCGACTCATCCGCCCTCCCCGGGCGGCGGCGGCGAGACTCGGGGGGTCGCGGCAGGCACCGCCACCACCACCATCGCCGCGCGCAGCAGACGTCCATGCATGAGAAACCCCTTCTGCAGTACCTCGACCACCGTATTCGCCACCACTTCGTCGGACTCCCGTCGCTGCACCGCCTGGTGCAGCGCCGGGTCGAACGGTTCACCGAGTGGATCTATTTGTTCCAGCCCATGTTTGGTCAGCGTATCATGAAGCTGTCGGTAGACCAACTCCACCCCTTCCCGCAGTCCGCTGCCCCCGCCGGCGGGGACCGCCAGCGCCCTCTCGAGATTGTCCATGACCGGCAACAGGTCGCGAACCAGTTCCGCGCTCGCCAACTTGCGAAACTCCGCCATTTCCCGTTCCTGGCGCTTGCGATAGTTGTCGAAGTCGGCGAGTTTTCGCAGATAGAGCTCCCGCAGTCGCTGGTGTTCACCGCGCAGCTCCTCCAGCTCCTCGGTCGTCTTGGCGGCGGCCTCCTCCCGTTCACCCAGACCGTCATCGAGGATCTCAACCGTGCCATCGTCGAGCTGCTCGAATGCGGCGAAGTCGTCCACCTGTTTCCCGTCGTGCATTATGACCCTCCCCCCTGCCCGGCCAGGCGTTGACCGACGAAGTCCACCACCGGCACCAGGTAAGGATAGTTCATGTGCCGCACCCCTATCACCCCGACCAGGCCGACTTCGCCCCCACCCAGCCGAAAGGAGCGGATCACCATCCCGAGGCTCGGCGCCCCCAGGAAGGCCAGTTCGCCGCCCACAGCCACGTAGGGTCCCGTTGAGGCGAGGAAACGATCCAGGAGGTGCATGAGTGCGGTGCGCTCCGATAACGTCACGAGCACACGCTGCAGGTTCTCGCGGTGCGCCTCCCCCCCGGCGAGCAGATTCTCGACCCCCTGAACGAACACCGACGAGCTGCTTATGGGAGCCTTACGGGTGGCCATGTTGGTCAGTTCCACCGCCGCCGCCACGAGTTCGTCGTAGCGGGTTCTCTCCTGCTCGACGATCACCGCCAGTCGGTCGCGGATCTCCTTCAGAGTAAGTCCCGCGAACGTGTCCGTACAGAATCTGGAGATTCTCCCCAGTTCTTCGTCCTCGAAACAGCGGCCGACCGCCAGAACCCGAGATTCCACCACCCCGCCGCCGGTCACCAGCACTGCCAGCACCTGGCTGTCGTCCACCTTGACAAAGTGCAGGGAGCGCATGGGCGCTGCCGATGCCACCGGCCGCACCGCCATGCCCACCTGATTGGCCAGTTGCGCCAGCACCCGGCTGGCATGATCGAGTCGATCCTCCAGCGTGCCGCCGGCGGGCAGCAGTCGACAAAGTCGCTCGCGCTCGTTGGCTGGCAGGGCGGGCTGGCGCAGAATACGTTCCAAGTAAACTGTCAACCCCAAGTCCGAGGGGACGCGCCCGGCCGAAGGGTGAGGCTGCTGCAGGAGCCCCTTCTCCTCCAGCTGCGCCATGATCGCTCGAATCGAGGCGGGCGAAAGCGACAGTTCCGAAGCTTCGGCGACGGAACGCGAGGCGACGGGCTCTCCACACCCGAGGTACAACTCCACTACCTCACAGAGTACCTCCCGTTCTCGTTCGCTTAACGCCTCATCCACGGTCCGCCCATCCTCGCAGGGTCGTACCGCCCGGTACGGACTTTAGAGTACCATGACCGGGGATGGGTCGTGACTACATCATTGTGGGCGCGGGGAGATGCGGCCTGGGGCTGGCCGGCGTGATGCGAAGGGCCGCCATACCCCTGGCGGGGATCGTATCTCGCTCTCCCTCCTCCCGCCGGCGGGCCCGCCGCCTGTTTCCGGGCCTTCCCGTCTACAGCCTGCGCCCGCCCCTGCCCGACGCCTGGTGCTACCTCATCGCCGTGGCCGACGATGCGCTCGCCGCTGTGGCTTCGGCTCTCACTCCTCGTCTGCCGCCGATGGCCGGCCGGGTAGCCGTTCACACCTCGGGGTTCCATCCCGCCTCTGCGCTCGAGCCGCTCCGCCAGACCGGCGCGGCAGTCGCCTCCCTCCACCCTCTCTTTCCCTTCCCACCCCCGAGCGCCGATCCACCCACCTTGGAGGGTGCAGTGGCCGCCATCGAGGGCGATCCCGCCGCCGTCCGCGTCTCCTTCTCTCTGGCGAGGCAGCTCGGCATGCGGCCCAGGCGGCTGGCGGCGGCGGACAAACCCCTCTACCACGCCGCCGCTGCCGTAGCCGGTAACCTCACCCACATTCTCCTCGCCCTGGCGCGGGAAATGCTACTGCGCACGGGCTTCTCTCGCTCGCAGGCAAATACCGCCCTGGCAACACTGGTCGGTGGCTCGTGCCACCAGGCGCTGCTCGCTCGTGGCTTGGAGCGGCTGAGCGGCCCTCTCGCTCGTGCCGACATGCGCACCGTCGAAGCCCACCTCGCAGCGCTTCCCGAAGACCTCGCCGCCGTCTACCGGGCTATTGCCCGAGCAGCGCTGCCACACCTGGTCTCCAGGCCCGGTTTCCCCGGTATGGCCGCCAGCATCGGCGCCGGCGCATTGACCGCTTCTTCCTCGTATGCTAGCGTCACCTTGATGCCGTACGGTGAGGGTAGGTAAGTATGGTTTTCTTCAACTGGGCCACGATGCAGATGGCGGCCAAGATCGTTTATTACGGCCCCGGCCTATGCGGAAAGACCACGAACCTCTCCTACATCTACGCCAAGACCGCGCCCGGTTCGCGGGGTGAGATGGTCTCCCTTGAAACCGAGACCGACCGTACCCTGTTCTTTGACTTGCTTCCTCTGGAGGTGGGGAAGGTGGGTGGCTTTCGCACCCGCCTGCAGCTGTACACCGTTCCCGGGCAGGTCTTCTACAACACCACCCGGAAGCTGGTGCTGAAGGGGGTCGACGGCGTGGTTTTCGTCGCCGACTCGCAACGGCCGATGGCGGATGCCAACGTCGAAAGCCTGCATAACCTGCAGGAAAACCTTGCCGAACTGGGCCTGGATATCGCCACCATTCCGCTGGTCCTTCAGTACAACAAGCGGGACTTGCGCAACATTTTGAGCATCGAAGAGCTCGAGCGTGCCCTCAACCCCGAGGGAACACTGCCGGCCTTCGAAGCCATTGCCGTCCAGGGGGACGGGGTCTTTGAAACGCTGAAGGCGATCACCAAACTGACGCTGAAGAACCTGCGCCGCCGCATGGCGGTGCAAGAATCGGGAAAGGTGGTCCAGCCTGCCCCGGAGCGGGCCGCTCCTGTGGTGTCCTTCGACCCCGCGGCGCTCAGCGCGGCGGCAGCCCAGGGCCTGGAACAGGAACTCTTCGTCGAGCCCCCCTTGGCGCCAGCGGCAGCACCGGTGAAGTCCACTGCGCCACCCCTCGCCGAGATCTCGGCTCCGGCCAGCGTAACCGGAGGTGAGGACGCGGCAGCCGCGAGGGTTGCCGCTCCCGCCGAGTTCCAGCACCAAACCACGTCGGCCGCCGAAGCGGTGGAGGTCCTCCCCGAGGCCCAGGAGGTGGTGGCCGCCGCCGGGCCGCCCCAGGCCGAGGAAGTCCTGGAGGAGGCGGTCGAGGAAGAATCTCCACCGGAGGTCGAGTTTGCCACCACCCCCGACACTGGCCCTCCGGCAGCGCCTGCGATGCGCCACGTCAAGGTGGCGTCGTCCCTGGATATCCTGGCCGAGCTGGAGAACGTCCGCAAGGCATCCACTTCACGCCCGGAGCCACGACCGGCGGCCCAGCCTTCCCTCGACCTGGACGCCCTGCTGCGCACTTCCCTCAACTCCCGGCGTGACGTCAAACGACGGGTCGAAGAGAACGTGGGAAGGGCGCTGGCGAAGGCCTCGGCCTGCCGTGTGACCATTCAGCTGTTAGGGAGCGGGGGCAAGACCGTCGGCGAGCTGCCGCCCATCGATGTGGATCTTTCTGGCGGTGAGCCCCTGCGCCAGGTGACGCTCACCCTCAACGTCTTCCTGCGCGGCGAATGAAGCCAAAAATCGCCATCCTCGCAGGGTTGGCGGTCAGTGCTCTCGCCTGCCAGTCGACGCAGCCCAGGCGGGGCACCGAGGAACTCCCTGTCCCGGTGCCGGCGGCGGTGCCAACCCCATCCTCCGAACAGACGACAATCACTCCGGCCCCCGCCATCGATGCCTTGTTAGAGGCTGCCGAAGAGGCGGCCCGTCGCGGCGGGACCGCCGACTTCAGCGACTGCGAGCTGCTGATCGCGCAAGCCCTCGCCGAAGCGCGTATCTCAAACAACGGCTCACCGGCCTTCTTGGCGTACGCCGAGGGAGTCCTCGATGAGCTGGAGCGGCTGCGCCAGGAGCTCGCCGCCAACGGCTCCGGCTGGGAAGACGTCCTCCCCGAACCCGGGCCGGTTCCCGCCGAACGGTTAGCCGAGCTGGCCGAGCTCTCACGGCAGGAGACCTTCGACCTTCCGGTCACCATGCGGCCCGAGGTCGCCTCCCTGGTGGACTTCTTCACCGGTCCCTACCGGGAACGGTTGATCGCCGCCCTGGGCCGAGCCGGCCGCTATCTGCCCTTCATCCGCGAGGAGCTGAGCCGCGCCGGCCTGCCCCTCGACCTGGCGTTTCTCCCCCTCATCGAAAGCGCCTTCAACCCGGCGGCGCGCTCCCGCGCCAGCGCGCAGGGTCTGTGGCAGTTCATGGCCGGCACCGCCCGCCTCTACTCTCTGCGCTGCGATGGGCTGGTGGACGAGCGCAACGACCCGTACCTGGCCACCCGCGCCGCCGTCGCCCACCTTTCCGATCTCTTCGCGTACTTCGGCGACTGGGAACTCGCCCTGGCCGCCTACAACTCCGGCTCGGGCCGGGTGGAGCGCGCCATTCGTCGCAGCGGCACCAGGGACTTCTGGGCATTGCGCCCTTACTTGCCGCGGGAGACCCGCAACTACGTCCCGGCCATGTGGGCGGCGTTGGTGGTGGCCAAGGATCCGCAGCGTTACAACCTACCGCCCATCGTCGAGCTACCCGAGTGCCTGGCCAGAGTGGAGGTGATCGGGGCCCTGGATCTAGCCGTCGTCGCTGAACGCGGGCCGCTGTCCGAGGCGGAGCTGGCAGCCCTCAACCCGGCGCTGACCTACAAACTCACACCAGTGAAAGGGACCTACCAGCTGGCGGTCCCCTGCGGCCAGGAGCAACAGATTGCCGAGATCATCGCCTCCATCCCTCCTGCCCAACGGGTGCGCCGCTTCCTCCACGTGGTGCAGCAGGGAGACACCCTGGGAGCGATTGCCCGCCGCTACGGGTCATCGGTAGCCAGCATTAGCGCTGCCAACGGGATCCGTGACCCTCGGCGACTGCGCATCGGCCAGCAGCTGGTGGTCCCCCGAGACCCCACCGGCGGACACGCGGCAGCCTCGGTCGCTGCCGCGCCGGTCGCCGCCGGCCCGCGGCCCACCAAGTACGTGGTCAGGCGGGGCGACACCCTCTTTGCCATCGCCCGCCGCTTCGGCACCACGGTGGCCGCCCTGCAGCACCTCAACGGGCTGAGCGACACCACCATCCGCGTCGGCGACGTGCTGCGCCTCGCCAATTGACCCCCGAAGGGAGCTCTCAGGGGCGGGGGAGCAAGGTTGTCAGCTCATCGCCCTCGACGCCGCAAGGCGGCTACGATGAGCAGCGCCCCGGCGACGATGAGGGCTACCGGCCACCAGATCCGGATCACCTGTTCAGCGTCCGGGGGGAGACGCCAAGCCAGGGGGTCGGCGAGTCGGACCGCCGCCAACGCCAGCAGAACCACAGCCAGCGGCAGCGGCCACCGACGTCGCTGAAATCCCAGCAGGCGAACGATCACCCAGGCCAGCAGCAGCGCCGCGCCGGGAGCGAGGGGGAGCCACACCCCTTTGGGGATGCCGGCTGCGGTGACGTCACCCAGCAGCATGCCGGCACCCAGCCCCAACCCCAACATCCCCACCTCAACCCACCCGGCCCCGCGCGTCAGGATGCCGTACAGGCCGAGGAGCACTCCAGCTCCCAACAACCACAGCGGCGCCTGATCAACCCTCATTAGCTTGGAGGCCAGGAGCACACCGCCGGCCACCACCAGGACGAGACCCGCGAAGAGTCGTTTTCCGATCGCACCACTCGCCAAAGGACACCTCCCGCCGCGCGCCGGCGCGGCGTCGTGTCGGACGGGCCAGGCGGGTCCGCGCCCCTCCCCCCGGCCTTGACCCCCCGTGGGGGAGCAGAATACCCTGCCCGCCGCGGGGGTTGAATCTTTGCTGAAGGAGTTGTTCATGGCGCGCACCTGTCCCAGCTTGAAGTGTTTCATTCTCGGCCTGCTGGCTGGCGTTGCCGGTGCCGGAGCGGTGACGTCCGAGAGCTGGCCCGCAGCCGTGGCTGATTTGGATTTCACCCTGCCGGCCGATGAGCGACCCTGGTACGCCAAGGTGACCAGGGACCTCCTCCCACCGTGGTCCGCAGCCCCGACCGAGGCCATCGAAGTGCTGGCCGTACTGCGTCGTCCCCCCATGGTTGCGGAAGTCACGCGCCGGACCCCCGGTCATCCCTTGGAGCTGGCCTGGATTGAAGGGGCTGCTCGAGAGCTCAGCACCGACCTGGCGACCGCCGGCATGGCGGTCTTCGAGCGGTACTCCCACCTGCCCGTGCTGGCGATACGCCTGCCGGCGGCGGCCATTCCCGCCCTGGCGGCCGACCCCCGCATCGAATCGCTGGAGCCCAACCGCACCGCTACCGCCATGCGCACCGAGGGCAAAGCCCTGATGAACGTGCCGGCATTGCACGGGGCGGGCCTAACCGGCGCCGGGGTGGGAATCGCTATCCTGGACACCGGCGTGGATTACAACCACCCCGAGCTGTCACCGGCAGGGAGCAAGACTATCAAGCTGTGGGACGCCATCAACAACGACGACGATCCCATGGACGACGAGGGTCATGGCACCAGCGTGGCCGGCATTGCTGCCGGCTCCGCCAACGGCGTTGCTCCGGCCGCCACCATCGTTGCCATCAAGGTGCTGAACGCTTCGGGGTCGGGGTCCTCCTCGCAGATTCTCAGCGGCCTCAACCGTCTCATCGGCATGGTGACCACGGGAGGAAACCCCCACAACGTCAAGGTGGCCAACCTATCCCTCGGTGGGTACTACAGCGCCACCGGAGAGGATGGTGTTCCCGCGCAGCCCTGTGACGCCGACAGCCCCTCGCTCTACACGGCCTTCCAGAGTCTGACCGTCGCCGGGGTGCTGGTGGTTTCCGCGGCAGGCAACGGTGGTTGCAAGACCGGGGTGGCTTGGCCGGGGTGCCTGTCCAACTCCATGGCCATCGGCGCGGTCATCGACGCCAACATTGGCGGTGCATCCTTCGGCAAGGGTCAGTGCACGGGCGATGCGGGCTGCAGCATGAGCTCCACCGCAGCCGGCATGATCGCCTGCTACTCCGATTCGGGGGTCCAACTGGACGCCCTCGGCCCCTCCCATTGCGCCACCACCACCCGCCGCACCAGCGGACTGGTGGGCTGCTTCGGCGGCACCTCGGCGGCGGCGCCCTACGCGGCGGGGGTGGCGGCCTTGCTGAGTCAAGGGACAAGCGCCGCCCCGGCGAACATCCGTGCCGCCATCGCCGGCACCGGCTCGCTGGTGCAGGATGCCCGCAATAACGTCATAAGGCCCATCATCGACGCCAGCTTGGCGCGCGCGCGCCTTACCGGCGCCTGCTCACCACCCCCGTCGCCGGTGGCACCCACCCCCTCCCCGGCCACATTGTGCGGCGGCACGGTTCAGACGGAACTCACCTGGCCGCCGGTGAGTGGAGCCACGTCGTACACGCTGGAGACGGCCACCGACGCCTCGTTCACCTCCTCGACCACCAGCCTGCTGTCGTCGCCCACCTCCTCCGTAACCTTCACGGAGGGCGCCGATGCCACCAAGTACGTTCGGGTCACCGCCAACAGTTCGTGCGGCTCCTCCCCACCCTCGCCGCCAATTACCCTCACCTATCGAGCCTCGTGTGCCACTCAGTCGCAGACCTTCTGGGTGTCGGGGATTGCCCACACTCCCGGCTTTCCCCCCGCCTTCTGGCTCTCCGACCTGGCGGTGCTCAACACCTCCTCGGCCACCGCGGAGCTGACCCTGACCTTTTATGCCAGCACCCAGTCGGCCACCGCCACCCGGCAGCTCGATGGGCAGCAGCAGGCTTTCTGGAGCGATGTCCTGAACAGCCTCTTCGCCCTCACCGGCAACCACGTGGGCACCATCCTAGTCAGCGCCACGCAGCCCGTCACCGTCCTGGCCAGGACCTACTCCCAAACCTCCCCCGGCGCGCCCACCTTCGGACAGAGCTACCCGGGGGTGCCGGTGGAAGCGATGCTCACCTCCGACCGCGTCGGCTACCTCGCCGGGCTGCGCAGTGACCCGCCGTTTTACACCAATTTGGAGTTCGTCAACCCGGGGACGTCGCCCGTGGACGTTCAGGTGCAGCTCTACAGCGGTGCCGGCAGCGCCATCGGCGGACCGCTGACCCGCACCGTGCCGGGGGAGCGGCGGCTGGCGATCCTGCGCGAGGCGGTGCTGCCGCCCGGCGTGTCGTCGGCCTTTGCCACGGTTCGGGTGCTCAGCCCGGGGGGCAGGGTAATCGCCTTCGCCTCGGTGGTGGACGATCTGTCCAAGGACCCCACCACCATCCCGCTGGCCATCCCTTAAGGGAGCGCCACGCCGAAGAGGTCAGCGAACGCCCCATCGGTGGCGCGTTCGAGCTCGCCGAGCTCCTCGCCGCGCAGGCGCGCGATCTCCTGCGCCACCAGCGTCACCCGGGCCGGCTCGTTGGGCTTGCCGCGATGGGGAACGGGGCTCAAAAACGGCGCATCCGTCTCCACCAGCAGCGCACCTGCCGGTACAACTCGGGCTGCTGCCCGCACGTTGTCGGCGCGGGGAAAGGTCACCATCCCGGAAATCCCCACCAGGAGCCCCCTCGCCACTACCTCCCGCACCCCTGCCTCCCCTTCGGTGAAGGAGTGAGCAACGCCGCGCACCGGTCGGGCACCATCGAGAACAGCCAGAAACGGCTCCCACGCCTGCCGATGGTGGAGGACCACTGGCAGGCCCCGCTCGGCCGCCAGCTCAAGCTGCCATCGGAAGGCCGCCAGCTGGTCTTCCCGGGGCGAGTGCATGTAGTGGAAGTCCAGCCCGATTTCTCCAATGGCCACCACCCCTGGGTGGGCGAGGGCGCGCTCCAGCTCCCGCTTGGCCGCTGAATCCAGCTCCCGCGCCTGGTGGGGGTGAAAACCCAAGGCAACGAAGACCCCTTGATGCTCTTGGGGAAGAGCCGCTACCACCGCGAGATCCTCCAGGCCAGTGGCGGGCGCCAACACCGTATGAACTCCCACATCTCGAGCGCGAGCAAGCAGTTTTAGTCGCTCCGCGGGCGGAAACATGGCCAGATGGGCGTGGGAATCGATCACGGCCGGCAAGTCTACAGCAGCTACGAAACAGGCCCGCACGCCGCTTGTCACCCTTGCTCCCGCGGGTGGTGAGACGTACCCTACAACGCCATGAGCGACCCCCACCCCATCCGGGTAGCAGTCATTGGCGCCGGCCACCTCGGGCGCCATCACGTTCGTCTGGCGGCCACCCTGCCGGGGTGGGAGTGCGTCGGCGTGGTGGAGATCGATGCCGACCGGCGCGAGCACGTGTGCCGGGAGCACGGTGTGGCGGCCCTGGCCACCCTCGAAGAGGCTGTCGAGCTGGCGGAGGCCGCGGTGGTGGCCACTCCCACGGTGACCCATCGGGAGGTGGCCGGTGCCTTTCTGGCGGCCGGCCGCCACGTCCTGGTGGAAAAGCCCATCGCCGCGACGGTGGAAGAGGCTCGGGAGCTGACCCGGCTCGCCGCCGAGCGCCACGTGGTGCTGGCAGTCGGCCACGTGGAGTTCTTCAACCCGGCGGTGCAGGCGGTCCTCGCCCGGCACCCTCGCCCTCGCTATCTGGAAGCCCAGCGACTCTCTCCCTTCACCCGTCGGTCCCTGGACATCGACGTAGTCCTCGATCTGATGGTCCACGACATCCAGCTCGCCCAGGCCCTCAACACCACCTTTCCGGTGCGTGAGATTCGGGCGGCCGGCGTGCCGGTGCTCTCCGGCCGGGTGGACCTGGCCAACGTCCGCCTGGAGTTCGCCAACGGCTGCATTGCCACCCTGACGGCCAGCCGGGTGTCGTCCGAACGGGTGCGCAAGCTGCGGCTCTTCGAGCCGGATGCCTACTTCTCGGTCGACTACGCCGAGCAGACGGTCTCGGCCTACCGCCTGTTTCGCACCGCCGCCGAGCCGGAGATCCTCCCGCTCGAGGTGCCCGTCGAGCGGGGAGAGCCCCTGGCCGCCGAACATCTTGCGTTTCAACGCGCCTGCCGAGGCCTCCCTGGACCACTCGTCGATGGGGAGGCGGGCACGGCCGCCCTGGAGGCAGCCGTGGGAGTGATGGAGGCGATCGCGGCCGCCTGGTCGTGACGGGCGCACCGTCCCCCAGGAACCCTTGACACCTGACCGGTCGCAACCGATATTGAAAGTGCCCTCAAGGCCGCGGGCGTTAAACGGATCTCGCAGCCGCGTCATCCACTGCAAGGATCCGGGCGGTCTTCCCGCCAAGTCGAAACCCCGCCGTGCGGGGTTTCGCTATGTCCGACCCTCACGTCGATCGCCCTTCATCATCCGCGGCCAATTTGACCGAGTGGTTTTGCTCCCATAGGATGAGATGGCGTGGGGGGAGTGCGCGCAGAGCCATGCACCGGCACATGCGACGGCTGACCTGGATGCATCTCGGGGCTGCGTTCTTGGTGGGCTTGTCGGCTTTACCTACGCAGCTGGGGCGGCCTGCGGGTGCTCCTCCGCTGGCCCAATGGGATGCGCTGGTCGGCATCCTCCTCATTCTCGCCGCAATCAACCTGCTGACCATTTTGCCTGTCCGCCGGGCCATGATGGATTCCCCTCGCCGGGTCTTCGCCCTCAGTGCCGACGCCGAACCTCTTCTGCGCGCCCACCTGCTCGCTCAGGGGGTGGCGCTAGTGCGTGCGGTGGCGCTGGCTGTCATGGGCGTGGCGGCGTGGTGCGTGTCGGCCGACACCCGCTGGTTTTGGGTCCTCGAGATGGCAGCGGTGCTGGGGCTGCTGCTGGTGTGGCCCTGCCGTCAGAGGATTCGCGCCCTCCTGGGCGTCCCCCTCTAGGGCGAGACTCGCAGGCCCGAAGCCGCGACACATCCCATCGGTCGCCGGTAACACCCACCTTGCTGGCGGCCTGTCGTCGTGGAGCTGAAGCGGGCGACGTCCACCTCCTCCTCCCGAACCGGCGGAAGAGATCCGGGGGATTGCCTTCGTCGCCGACGTCCGTCGTGATGGATCACGATCTTGGAGCGGACACGCTCTCCCCTACCCGCCTTCGCCGACCACCCCAACCCCACCGCCGGCCCGCTTGATTCGCAACAGGGCTTCATCCGCGGCATCCAGGAGCTCGCGGACGGTGCGGTGCTGCTTGCTCAGGCACGCGACCCCCACGGAGAAGCGAAGGCCTTCTGGCCCCGCCCCGACCAGCTTCCAGGCGACGCGGCGAGCTTCTTCCCCGGCGACATCGGGAAGCACCACAACGAACTCGTCGCCCCCGTACCGGGCCACCATATCGTTGGAACGCAACCGTGCAGTCAGAGCTTTCGCCGCGTCTACCAGCGCTCGATCACCGGCTAGATGCCCGTGGCGGTCGTTGAACGCCTTGAACCCGTCGAGATCCAGGAGGAGGATCGCCAGTGGTCGACCCCGTCGCAGCGAGAGGCTGACCTGGCGGCTCAGGAACTCCTCCAGATGGCGACGGTTGAACACCCCGGTCAGGGGGTCCTGGCGCGCCGCCGTGCGATCCACATTGTCCAACGCCACGTCCACAGTCACCAGATGCGTCACCACCGCCAGAACGACGACCCGGACCGCCTGCACATCCCACCGAAACGCCCCAAAGGTGGGGTCAGCAGGCACCATGTCCACACCTCGCCAGGTCACGGCCAGGAACACGATGGCGGCGTAGGACACCGGCGCAGCGACACCAACCCAGGTGGACAACTTCGGGTCGGAGCGCACCCCCGCCAGCGCCACCACCACGAAGTATCCAAGGAACACGATCTGGGAGTTGGTGGCAACCAAGGGAAAATCCACGGCAAGAAAGGAGGCGTGGACGGCAACGATGAAGCCGAGATCGCCGCCCACCACCCAGGCCGGTATCCACGGCTGCCAGCCTTTCCACCCCAAGGCACCGTGCAGGATGGCGGCGGCGAGAAAATACCCAACGACCAAAGGAAGAGCGGCGTTTTCTGGCGCCGGGCCCACCCCTCGCACCAGGCGCAGCACGGCGATGACCGCCAGCACGCTGCCCAGCAGGAACAGCCGCCAGAGATTCAGGTAGCGCTCGAGATCCCGCTCGCGGCGGAAGAGCCGTCGCGGCACCGGCAAAAGTCCTGACTTCGAGCCTGACTCCCGCAGCCGAAGTCCTTTTTCCCCGATCATGTCCCCTCGTCAGCCAACTTGACGCTACACTAGCAGAAGAAGCTCAGGTGTGCAAGAAGAAGCCAGCGCAATTCTAACCGTGCCACCCTGCAGTCACCCGCTGGCCACCAGGTTTTACCCGAAAACGTCAAGAGGCCAGCGTGGCCTCGCAGCAGTGCCGCTGGATCAGGGACAGCAGCTGGCGGTGCACCACGGGCGTTGCAGCGACGATGTTGCCCCGCGTCAGCACGTCTTCACCGCCGTCCAGATTGCTGACCACACCGCCGGCTTCCCGCACGATCAAGGCGCCGGCGGCCACATCCCACGCGGCCAGACCAAACTCGAAGAAGGCGTCAAAGATACCTGCGCCCACGTGGGCCAGATCCAGCGCCGCCGCGCCGGGACGCCGCAGCCCCCCGGCGACCGGGAAGACCTCGCGAAAAACCGCCAGGAACACATCGAGGTGCCGGTGAATGCGAAAGGGGAAGCCGGTGGTCACGAAGGCCCCCGCCAGAGCCCCTCGCCCGCTCACCCGCAGGCGGTCGCCGTTGCAGGCGGCACCCCTACCCCTCTGGGCGGTGAACATCTCGCCCCGCACGGGATCAAGGACGGCGCCCACCTCCACTGACCCGCCGTTCACCAGAGCCACCGAGACCGCGAAGTGGGGAAACCCCCGCATGAAGTTCAGGGTGCCGTCGAGGGGATCGACCACCCACCGGAGGCCAGCATCAACGGTGCCTCCTCGCTCCTCGGCCAAAAAACCCACCTCCGGAGTCTCGCGGGCGAGGAACTGGAATATGGCCTCCTCGCTCTCCCGGTCGGCGGCCGTCACCCAATCGTTGGCCGCCTTCTCGTCGACCTGCCCACCCGAGAGCCGACGGAAGTAGCGGCGGACAACGTCCCCACCCAGCTCCGCCGCCGTCATGGCGCAGGACAACAGGCCGGACCTCATGGGCGAACATCGGTTGCAGCGAGGCGCCGTGGAAATGGGCAGCCCAGGCCGGCCGTTGCAGCAACCGGCATGGCCGAGCACGACCCGCTGTACGACGAGGAGCGCAGTCTGCGCAAGTTACGGCTGATGGTGGACATCACTGCCCAGGTGCTGGCCGAGGACCGTGACCTGACGCTGTGCACTGGCCTGCGCCTCATCGAAGCGCTGCGCACCGCCTCCCACCGCCTGTTTCCCTCCAACCACACCACCTTCGAGCTGGTGATCCGCCCCCGGCTGGAGAGGATCCTCCTGGAGCGCTTCGGCCTGGAACCGGGCAGCAGCAACTGACCCATCGATGGCTGACTAGGACCCGGTGGCATACTCCGGGTAGAGGTGGCGCTGGTCGGCGGGCGGATTGATCTCCCGTTCCAGCAACAGGGAGTCCCCCTCCTCAAACTCCAGGCCCGTGACCACCCCCGAAAGCTGAACGCTGACACCCGGGCGCAGACCGCGAGTGTCCAGCGTCAATCGGCGCACCTCCCGATCCTCACCGGAAGCACCCTTCACCCGCACCAGCAGAGTCAGGGCATCGAGGCTTTCCTTCCCCTTGTTGACAACCCGCACGGATAGCACCACTTCGGGGGTGCCCTCCGGGGTCACCCGGGGCTGGAAGCCGTCCGGCTCCACCTCGTACTGCCAGCGCAGCCGCGTCACCCGATCCTCCGGGCTTTCCTTCGGCCCACACCCCGAAAGCCCTAAAATCACTGCCGCTACCGCCACCCCAAGGCATCGCCCGTTGATCACAATCCCACCCCTACGCCGACAAAGGCCCCGGTGGCAGCGGCGCGGCGGACCTCGGCCACCACCCGCAGGGGCGGCAGGGCGAAGATCACCCCGGCCACCCCCGTCATCCGCTCGTCTTCAACCGCCACCGTCGTGGGCAGCGGTTCTCCGAGGGTGGCCGAGCCCCGCTCTCGCCGCCATCCCACGGACGCGAAGGGAGTTACCACCGTCAGGCCCTTGGAGATGGTCAACCGCGCCTCGCCGGTCTCCACCCCCACCGGCGCACCCTCCAGCCGTCCGTAGGCCACCCCCACGCCCACCGATGGCAGCAGCATGCCTTCATCCACCAACCCCCAGGCCGTCTCGGCGCCCCAGAAGGTGTGGCCGAACACCTTCCCCACCTGGGCACCAACGTCCAGACGAAGGGGTAACCCCTTGCGGGCCACCACCCGGGGGGAGACGAGCACCCCAGCCATCACCCTGTCCTTCATGGCCGAATTCCACCAGCTCTCCCGGGTGGACACCTCGGGTCCTCCAACCGCCACCACCAGGTGAAAGCCGGTCACTCCCAGCCCTGCGGCCTCCCCCAACTGGGGAAAGGCAACCGCATCCGCCACCACCGCCGTCAGCTGTCGGAGCTCGGCCGGGGAAAAGCCGGGACCTAAAACCAGGTCCCCCGCCCACGTCGCTGTCGCGGAGATCCACAGCAGCGCGGAGGTTAGGCTGCATCTCATGGTGCGGCAGTCTACCAGAGCGCCTGCAAGAGTTCACTGGACACCAACCACCCGCGGCGCGAAAGCCGCAGGCGGCCGTTGCCACGGCGCGCCAGGCCCAGGGAGAGAAAGTCGTCCAGCCGCTGGGCGAAGGCGGGGAGGCGGCGGGCGACCGCCCGAGCAGTTGCCCAGTCCACGCCCTCGGCCAGACGCAGCCCCAGCATGACCTTCTCGCGCTCCAGCTCATCCTCGGACAGCACCAGGCGCCAGGCCAGCGGCCGCTCTCCCCGGGCCACGGCGCGCGCATAGGCGGCGGGATCTTCCAGGTTCCCCCACCTGACGCAGCCGCCGTGGCCGTGGGCCGCCACCCCCGCTGCCAGCAGCGGTCGCTGCCGCCAGGTGCGCAGGTTGTGGCGCGCTCGAAAGCCAGGCCGGGCGAAATTGGAAACCTCGTAATGGAAAAAGCCGGCACCGGTGAGGACCCGAGCCGCCGCCAGGTAGCTCCGCGCCGCCTCGTCCTCGCCCGGAAAGAGCTCCGGCCGTTCACGGGCGAGAACGGCCAGGCGGTGAGGCTTGTCGACCTCCAGCAGGTACACCGAGACGTGCTGGGGTCCCAAGGCCACCACCTCTCTCACCTCCTCCTCGACTGCCTCCCGCGACAGCCGGGGCAGGGCGAGCATGAGGTCGACGGAGACCGAAAAGCCCGCGGCCAGAGCGCTGCCCACCGCGGCCCGGGCGCGCCGGGCATCGTGGCGGCGCTCCAGCAGGCGCAGCACGCTATCATTGAGCGCCTGCACCCCCAGCGACAGGCGGGTGACGCCGAGCTTTCGCCAGGCGGCCAGGGCAGCGGGGGTCACGTCCTCGGGGTTGGCTTCCAAGGTCACCTCCGCTGCCGGCTCCACCGTGAATGTGGAAGCTATGGCAGCAAAGAGTTTCTCCAGCAGCTCCGGAGCGATAAGCGAGGGAGTACCACCCCCCAGATAGAGGGTGGTCAGCACCCGGCGCCGACGGTGGCGGCAAATCTCGGTAGCGGTGGCCTCCACCACCTCCGCTGCCACGGTGAGGTCCGAGGTGCTGACGAAGGCACAGTAGGAACAGCGATAGAGGCAGAAGGGAAGATGAACGTACAGGCCGTAGCGAGGGCTAGGCGGCAAGCCACCGCTCCCGGATGCTGTCAAAGGGTTCCCCGCCGCCCTGCCACAAGCTGCGGGTGAAGGCCTCCACCCAGGGATCGAAGCCGGGCACGATGCGCAGGTTATCCTCGGCAGCCAGGATCAGCGGATCCTTGCCGGCCGCCCGCAGCGCCCAGGCGGCCCGCCGGAGCTGCCACCCCGGCGAGCTGGAGCCGTCCAGGAGATCCAGCCGCCTGGCCCACAGCAGCAACTGGCTCAGCGCCCGCGCCGCCCGCTGCGGGGAGGTGGCGGTGGCCGGGGCCGGGATGAACTCGTCCACCCCCGCCCTGGCGCACAGCCGACTGGCGTCCCGCTCCATCACCTCGGTTAGGCTCCCGTGATCGGAATGAAAGAGCAGATTCTCCAGCTCCCCGTCCCCCTCCTCGCCTGCGAGGCTTTCGTAGAGGCGGTGACAATCGCCGGGCGGCAGCGCCAGGGGGATCGCCGCAATGAATTGGGCTCCGGCTTCGAGCCCCTCCATCACGCTGCGGTCTACCTCCTCGAGGGCTCGCACAACCGGTGCCAGCGCTAGCAGCACCCCGGCATCCAAACCGCGTTCGAGGAACGGCTGCAACGACCTCACCGGCGAGCCGCCCCAGCCCGATGGCAGTAGCGGCGTGACGACCACCACCTGCCCGACCAGCCGGGGCTCCGGGAGGGTGTCCAGCGACCCATCGCCGTCCCAAACCACCAGCAACCCGTTGCCGGCCTCGAGGAACTGCGTCAGCCACTGCCGCTCCTCGGCCAGCGCCGCGGCGTGGACCAGCGCCCGCACCGGCCTGGATGGCAACGGCCCCCCGCGTCGCGCTGACAGGACGGGGGAAGCACTCCAGCGCAGCCGCATCTCCACCGGATCCAGGACAGGCGCCCCGGGTCGGGAGGGTTGGCCGCCGATGCGGTGGGTGATGGGCAGGAGGTCGGGAAAGGCCGGCTCAACCCTCCGCACTGAGCCACTCCTTCCACACCGCGGCAACGCCTTCATCGCGGTGGCCCAGCGCCCGCCGCACGTACTTTGCCAGCACGTCCGTTTCCAAGTTCACCCGGTCACCGACACGTCGCTCGCCGAGAGTCGTGGAGGAGAGCGTGGTGGGGATGAGGGCCACCTCGAACCACCCGCTGTGCACTGCGGCCACCGTCAAGGAGACCCCGTCGACCGCCACGGAGCCCTTTTCCGCCACCTCCTGCGCCAGTGACCCGGGCAACTCCACCCGCATCACCAGGAAACCACCCTCCCGGCGCAGCTCGAGGATGCGGGCGGTGGCATCCACGTGACCCAGGACCAGATGCCCTCCCAGTCTGTCGCCCAGGCGAAGGGCCCTCTCCAGATTCACCTTCGCCCGGACGGACAGGTTCCCCAGGGTGGTGCGACGCAAGGTCTCGGTGGACAGGTCGGCGATGAACCCTCCGTCAACCGGGGTGGCGACGGTGAGGCAGGCGCCGTTGACGGCGATACTTTCTCCGTCGGTCAGGTTTTCCCCTGGGAAGGTGCAGCGGATATGCAGCATCGCCCCCCCCGCGGTGCGCTGCAGCCGGGCGATCTCCCCGAGGGCCACAACCATGCCGCTAAACACGCACCACCTCGCCCACCAGCACAACGTCGCCATCGAGCCGCCGCACCTCGACGAACTCCAGCCGCACGGCCTCCTGCGGCGACGCGAAGCCAACCCCCCCGACGGCCGGGACCGCCTCCCTGCCTCCCATCACCATGGGTGCCAGGAAGACGTGGACCCGCTGCGCCAGCCCCTCCTTGAGGAACGACCAGTGCGTCTCCCCGCCGCCCTCCACCAGCACCGAGCTCACCCCTCGTCCTCCCAACCACTTCATGACCTGCCGGAGGTCGCAGCGGCCGCGTTCATCGCTTCCCACCTCCACCACCCGTGCGCCGCTGCCCTCGAGGGCGCGGCGATCGGCAGGAGTGGCGCGCTCCGTGCAGAACAGCACCACGTCCGCGGGCCGGTGGCGTAGCAAAGTGCACTCCGGCGGGGTGCGCAGCCGGGAATCCAGCACCACCCGCTGCAGATGGGGATCGGGGTTGAGCCCCAGGTGGCGCAGCAGACGAGGGTCATCGGCCAGCACCGTTCCAACGCCCACCAGCAGGGCGTCGTGCTCCTCCCGCAACGCATACCCCTCGTGCCGGGAGGCCTCGGAGGTGATCCAGCGGGAACGTCCCCCGCGGGCCGCCAGCTTGCCGTCCAGCGTCACCGCCATCTTCAGGGTGACGTAGGGGAGACCCGTCTCCATGTAATGAAAAAACTTTCGATTCAGCGCCTGGCAGGCGGCGGACTCGACCCCTTCGATGACCTCCACCCCGGCCCGGCGCAGCGCCTCCACGCCGCGCCCGCACACCGCCGGATTGGGATCCAGGCAGCCGATGACCACGCGACGAATCGCCGCGGCAAGGATCGCATCCACGCAGGGGGGGGTGCGCCCGTGGTGTACGCAGGGCTCCAGGGTGACCACCAGCGTGCCGCCCAAGGCCCGCTCACCGGCTGCTGCTAGCGCCGCCACTTCGGCATGGGGGCCACCGCAACGCAGGTGGGCGCCCTCGCCCACCACCCTGCCCTCGGTGTCCAGCACCACCGCCCCCACCATGGGGTTGGGACTGGCTCCGTAGCGCCCCCGTTCCGCCAGGGAAAGCGCCTGAGTCATCAGGGCTTCCCAGCTCACCTCGACTCTCCCTGCAGCGGCTCCAGCAATGCCTCGACGAAAGCATCGGCGGAGAACGGCAGCAAATCCTCGACGCTCTCCCCCACCCCGACCCACTTCACCGGCACGCCCAGCTCCCTGGCCACCGCCAGGACCACTCCACCTTTTGCCGTCCCGTCCAGCTTGGTCAGCACCACACCGGTGACGCCGGCGTGCTCGCGAAACTCTCGAGCCTGGGCAAGACCGTTGGATCCGGTGGTGGCATCCAACACCAGCAGCACCTCCTGGGGCGCCCCGGTGACTGCTCGACCGCACACCCTGCGCACCTTTTCCAGCTCCGCCATGAGGTTGTGCTTGGTGTGCAGTCGCCCGGCGGTGTCCACGATCACCTCGTCGAGCTTGCGGGACTTGGCGGCGTTGAGGGCATCGAAAACCACCGCGGCGGGGTCGGCGCCCTGCCGGTGGGCCACCACCTCCAGGCCGAGACGCTGCCCCCAGCTCTGCAGCTGCTCCACCGCGGCGGCCCGGAAGGTGTCAGCGGCCACCATCACCACGCTGCGGCCCGCCGCCCGGGCGGCGGCCGCCAGCTTGGCCACCGTGGTGGTCTTGCCTGTGCCGTTGACGCCTACGACGAGAACCACGTGGGGCATACCGCGCTGCGGCGGTGTGCCGTCGTCCGACAGCAGGCGGCGCAGGCGCGCTTTCAGCCATGCCAACTCGCCACCGGCATCGGCCACTTCGGAACGGGAGGCCCGAGCAAAGTCACGAACGATCCCCTCCGCCGTTTCGACGCCCACGTCGGCCACCAGCAGCGCTTCCTCCAGCGCCTCGACACGGACCCTCCCGCCCTCGCCCATCAGTCTCTCGCCGAAAAGGGCGCGGGTGGCTCCCAGCCCCTTTCGCAGGCGTTCCCACAGCTCCACGCATCACCCCCCGGGCCGGGATGCCGACGTCAGATAATTTCTCGGTTCAGCGCGGCAACGGTGCGCAGCATCGGGCCGCGAAGGGTTGAGATCGGGGCGCCGGCATCCAGCACCAGCACCAGATAATACCCGTCCTTCAAAGCGGTGGTCACCACCTGCAACCCCGAGCCAGCCACCACCAGACGCTCCAATTCGCCGGCTCCGACCACCGAGGCCAGTTGGCTGGCTCGACGCAGGAAGATACCGTGGTAGGCTCCCTCGAGCTTCAACTCGTACAGGCCGCCGTCCCTGCTCACGTGCTCGATGGCCTCGCCCTCGGGGTCGACGAAGACGGCCCCCCGCAGCCCAGGTACGTCCGCCATCAGATTGGTCAGGAGGTAGTGAAACGGCACGTCAGCTCCCCACCTTAAGGCGTGTGCGCGCCTGCTCCGCCTCGCTTGAGGCGGGGGCGAGCAGGATGATCTTTTCGAAATAGCTCCTGGCCTCGGCGCCACGCCCGCGGCGATCCAGGAAGGTAGCTAGGGCGAGGAGTACATCTGCTCTCTCCGGAGCACGCGATACGCCGTCGCGCAGCGCCGACTCCGCCAGTTCAAACCTCCCCAGCCGCTCCTCCACGTCGCCCAGCAGCAGGTACGCGTCCACGGGGCCAGTGGGTCCGACGGCACGGCGCAAATTTTCCACGGCGGCCGTCAAATTGCCCCTGGCCAGGTTCAACGAGCCCAGGTTGAAGTACACACCGGCGCGGTTAGGGTAGTAGCGATCACCCAGCGCCTGCAACAGATCGGCCTCGGCTAGGGAGAACTGACCCACCTGCATGTAGGCGGCGCCGCGGTTGTTGCGCGCATCGGAGAACGCCGGGGCCAGCTGCAGGGCCCGGGTAAAGTGCTCAATCGCCCGGGAGGGCCGCCCGGCGGTCATCTCCGCCAGCCCCAGCTGATTGAAGATGATCGGATTGTTGGGTTGGAGGGCGAGGGCGGCCTGCAGGCGGGCGCGCCCCTCCTCGATGCGCCCCTCCCGCACCAGCGCCTGCCCCTGCTGCATCAACAGCGTCGGCGCCAGCGGATCGTTGGCATCGATTTCGGGGGGCAACTGCTCGCGGCGGGCTGCGGGGGGAGCGGTCGTGCATCCGTACAGGCCGGCAAAGAGAACAACTGCAAGCAGCGGAACGTGACACCATCGGCGATTCACGACGCCACCTCCACGCTTCCCAGGGGCACCAGCTCCCCCGCTCTGACCGCCTTGAAAAACGCCTCCACCACGCGGGGATCCAGGCGTGTGCCGGACAGCTCCCGGACTCGCGCCAGCACCGAATCCAGCACCATGGCCGGCTGATACGGCCGATGAGTGGTCATGGCATCAAAGACATCCGCCGCGGCGATGATGCGCGCCATCAGCGGAATTTCTTCGCCCACCAGGCCGTCCGGGTATCCCCCTCCCCCCCAGTTCTCATGGTGCGACCGGATACCGGGGAGGATTTCATGCAAGCGCTTGATAGGACTGACAATGGAGGCGCCCTTGAGGACGTGACCGCGCATCTGGGCGAACTCCTGCTCACTCAAGGCAGAGGGCTTGAGGAGGATCTTGTCCTCAATGCCGATTTTCCCGACATCGTGGAGGATGGCGGCGATCTCGAGGTTCTGCATCTCCTCGCTGGAAAGCCCCAGATGGCGGCCGATGGCCACGGCGTACTGGCTCACGCGCTCCGAATGACCGCGGGTGTACGGGTTCTTGGCGTCGATGGCGGCGGCGAGGGCGCGAATGGAGTCCAGCATCAACTCCTGGTTCTCGCGCAGCGCCCGCCGTAGCGACTGCACATAACTTTCCACCTCCGCCGCCATCAAGTTGAAGTTGGAGGCGAGCTGTCCCAGTTCGTTCTGAGAGGTGACCGGAACGCGTCGGGAGAACTCTCCCCGGGCCACCGCCGTCGTCACCTCCGCCAGGTGGCGCAGGGGCGAGGTGATGCGGCGCGCCAGGGCCCCCCCCGCCAGCACCGCCAGGGTGGTGGTGGCGAGGGCCAGTACCGCCGTGCGCTGCCCCATCGCCCGCACCGCCGCGAAAGCCACGTCGAGATCGCGGGCAGCCACCACCGCCCACGGCACCCCCTCCACCGGGCAGAGACTGCCCAGCACCTGCGGACCCGCGGGCGTCAGGGGGTCCTGGTAGGTGGTGGTGAGACGTACCGGGGTGTGCATGAACTGCCGCACCAGGGGATGGCCGGCGGCGCTCTGCCCGAGGCGCTCCGGATTGGTGGAAAAGAGCACCTCTCCGCTGCGGTCGATAACGTCCACCACCAGTCCGCTGGCGGCCTCGTCGGCCAGCCGCGCACTCAGCCAGTCGAGGGACACGGCGCCCTGCAGCGAGGCCACCACCACCCCACCCTGCTGCACCACCGGCAGCGATACCACCGCCACCGCGCCGGCCCCGGGCAGGCGCAACAACTCGTCGCGTACCGGTCGCCCCGAGAGGTTCAAGGTAAATGCCTGCTCCAGCCTCGCCTCCAAAACTTCTTCTGCCTCCGGGCGCAGAGCCCGGCTCTGCACGAAAGGCCCCTTGCCACTCTCGTCCAACAGGCGCAGGAGGATGACACGGCGGTTGGACTCGACGATTTGCCGCAAAGCAGCCGCCGCCTCCCCCGCGCCCCCCGGCAGGTGCGAGCGGGGACGCACCACCTGGGCGACGGTCTCCAGGCGGCCGACGGTGTCCACGAAAAAGAGCTCGATCTCGCGTCCCAGACCCACCGCCTGCCGGGTGAGGTATTGCTTCTCGAGGGTCGAAACCTGCTCGCTGTTGGAGCGAACAAACCCCCACCCGACCAGGAGAACGGGCAGCGCCGCGAGAAGCACCAGAACCGCCGTGAGCGGGTAGAGGAGCGAGCGCGAGAAAAGCCACACCCGAGGCATCGCTGTGCCTCCACTATACCACGGGGGCACCCCTACGCCGGACCCGCCTCACCTCTGGCAAGGGACAGTGAACGCCTGACTTCCTTCAGGTCTCGCCAGGCTTCGGCCTTGGCGGAGGGAGTTCGCAGCAAAAACGCCGGATGGTAGGTGGGCAGCACGCGGCGTCCCCGCCAGCTCGTCCACCGGCCGCGCAGTTCCCGCATCGCCTCCGAGCGACCCAGCAGGTGGCGCGCGGCAACCCGTCCCAGGGTCACGATGACCTGCGGATTGACCAGCTCCACCTGCCGTTCCAGAAACGGCCGACAGGCCGCCACCTCATCATCCTGGGGATCGCGGTTGCCTGGTGGCCGGCACTTGACCACGTTGGCGATGTACACCTCCCGGCGAGGCAAACCCAGCGCTTGCAACATGGCGTCCAGCAGCCTCCCCGCCCGGCCGACAAAGGGCTCGCCCAGTCGGTCCTCCTCCTGCCCCGGTCCCTCCCCGATGAACATCAACCGGGCCTGCGGGTTACCCACGCCGAACACTACCTGGGTGCGGCCCTCGCACAGCCGGCAGCGCCGGCAATCGGCCAGCTGCGCCGCCAGCGCGGCCAGCATCTCGCCCGCACTGCCGCCAGCTGCCGGCGGCGGTAGAGGAGCCGGAGAGGCGACGGGAGAAGCTGAAACGAAGGGAGAAGGCGGCGGCAGCTCCACATCGCTCCAACCCAGCTCGCGGAGGTATCTCAGCAGCTCGACCGTGGCCAGGTTCATCGCCCCTGCAAAAGCTCCGGCGCCAAGGTGAGAAGCAGCTCCCTAGCCAAGGATTCCTTGTCCTGCAGGGGAAACTCCCGCCGCAGTCCCCGGCGGGAGAGCAGCAACGCCCGATTGGTGACGCTCTCCATGCCCGCCCCCGACTCGTCGATGGGGTTGGCCACAACCGCGTCCGCGCCCTTGTCCACCAGTTTGGCGTGCGCCCTCTCGCTGAGCTCGTGGCTAGCGTTGGCGGCGAAGATGACCAGGTAGGGGCGGCCTTGCGGACGAGCCATCCCCGCTGCGAGGTCGGGAACCGGTTCGAGCTCCACCGTGAGAGCACCACCGCGTCGATCCATTTTTCCCGCCACCGGGTGGGCGGGGCGAAAGTCGGCCACCGCCGCGGCGTGCAGGACGCAGTCGGCCTCCGGGGCCCGGACTGCCAGCCGCTGGGCGAGCTCGGCGGCGGTCTCGAAACGCTCGCATTCCACCACCTCAAATACGGCCATGCCGCCCCCCGCCAGGAGCCGGACCTCAGCACCCAGGCGCCGCGCCGCCGAAACCAGCGCCAGACCCATCCGCCCCGAGGAGCGGTTGGTCAAAACGCGCACCGCATCCAGCGGCTCCCGCGTCGCCCCGGCGGTAATCAGCAGCCGCAGCCCGGCCAGCGGTCCACGCCGGGGCAAGGCGGCCAGCGCGGCAGCGAGGATCCGCTCCAGCGACGCCAGTCTGCCCTCCCCCACGTCCCCGCAGGCCAGCTCGCCCACCTCGGGCGCCACCACCACCGCTCCGCGTCGTGCCAGGACCTCCACCGCCGCCTGGGTGGCCGGGTGCCGCCACATGAAGGTATTCATCGCCGGCGCCAACACCACTCCCCGACGGTGGGCCACCGCATAGGTGGTCAGCGCATCGTCGGCGATGCCGGCGGCCATCTTGGCAAGCACGTCGGCGGTGGCCGGGGCGACGAGCAACAGGTCGGCCCGGCGCGCCAGCTCGATGTGGTCCACCGCCGCGCCCTCGCCCCGCCACAACGACACCTGCGCCGCATGCCCGGTGAGGATCGACAGGGTGTAGGGTGAGACGAACCGGGCGGCGTTGCGGGTGAGGATGGGGAAGACCTCGTACCCCTCCCTCACCAGCGCCCGCGCCAGCTCCGCGGCTCGGAACGCAGCGATTCCGCCGGAGATCCCCAGAACGACCACGCCGCTCACGGGCGCCAATTCCCCCTCACGGCGCGCGCACGAGCAGGGCCACAGGGCCGGCCCGATCGTCCCCCCGGGCCGCTACCGCCAGCCCATTTCACGCCTCTCGACGGTGCCACGGAGGCCTTTTCAACGTCCCCCGCCGAGCCCGCGACGTCCCTCGCCATCGATCCGTCAGCCGCCCCTTAAGGAGCAGCCTCCCCGCCCTCGTCGCCGACGACTTCCTCGAAATCCTCCAGATCGTCATAGTCGGCATCGTCGAACTCGTCGTCGAGGTCCTCGTCCAGCGGCTCCTCTTCGGCCTCGGCGGTCTCCTCGGCGGGCAGAGGTTCCGCCAACGGTGGCCGCAGGAACATCGGAGCGTGATCCTCGGCCGCGCGGGCCTCCAGTTTCTGCAGTCGCAGCTGCTCGTACTCCTCGGCGGTCACCGGGCGCCAGGGGACCAGTCCCCGCGAGAGTTCGTCCAGCGCGATGGTGGCGGGTTTGGCGAAACGGCTTTCCACACGAGGCCGAGCGCCGTTGATCAACTGCTCGGCCCGCTCGGCGGCGATGAGAATGGTGCGAAACGCGTTGTCCAGGGCAACATCAGCCACTACTCCTCCTCCACCTCGCTCGCGAATGAATCGATGATCGGCTGCACCACCGCCTGCATGGCGCGAGGCCGCAGGCGCGAGGTCGCGACCACCTGAGCGAGATCGCGAATCGCCTGCTCCAGGCGATCATTAATAATAACATAGTCGAACTCGGCGTATTCGCGCATTTCCTTCAAAGCGTTCCGAATCCGCCGCTCGATCACCTCGGGAGAGTCCTGCCGCCGGGCCAGGAGACGCCGACGCAGCTCCTCGCAGGAGGGCGGGAAGATGAACACCTTGACGGCCGCCGGCAGGAAAGCTCGCACCTGGCGCGCCCCCTGCACGTCGATATCGAGGAAGACGTCGCAGCCGCTCTCCAGCCGGCCTTCCACCTCCCGCCGGGAGGTGCCGTACAGGTTGCCGTGCACCTCGGCGTACTCCAGAAACTCGCGGCGCTCCACCATGCGGCGAAACTCCGAGCGCTCGACGAAGTGGTAGTCCACGCCGTCGCGCTCGCCCTCCCGGGGCGGCCGAGTGGTGTGGGAGACGGAGAAATAGGCTGCGCGCCCCTGGCGCCGCAGCTCCTCCATCACCCCGCGTATGATTGTGGTTTTGCCTCCCCCAGACGGTGACGAAACGATGAACAGCTCCCCCGGCGGCGCCATCTCCCTCCCCTCCCGTCGTGGCATGATACTCGCCTCTGCCCCGAGCCAGGGCACTACGCTCTGCGCCCCGAATTGCTACACTCAGCCGTGCCCGCGAGACTACGCGACCTGCGCTACGGCCTGGGATACGAATTGCTTCGCAGGTTGCTGCGGATCTCCCCCCGGCCCGGCCTGGCGTTCTGGCAGGGAGCAGGCAGACGCCTCGGCACCCTCCTCTGGTGGCTGGCCCGGCGAGAACGCCGGCGCATGCTGGACCACCTCCGCCTGGCCTTCCCCACCGCCGACCGCCAGTGGCGCCACCGCCTGGCCCGCGACTGCGCCCGGCACCTGGGCTGCCTGGCGGGCGAGGTGGTGTGGCTGTGGGGAGTCGCCCCGGAAGAACTGCTCGCCCGCACGACGTTTTGCGGTCTCGAGCACCTGGACGCGGGAATCTCTACTGGCCAGGGAGCGGTGATCGTCACCGGTCACTGCGGTAACTGGGAGTGGCTCAACCTGGCCCTGGCGGCACGGGGAACCCCCCTGACCGTGGCCGTGCGCGCCCTGGATGATCCCCGCTTTGATGCGATCATCCGCACCCTGCGCGGGCGCTTCGGCGGCACCAGCATTGGCCGGGGCAGGGGGGCGGGCCGGGCCCTGATCACCGCCTGTCGTTCCGGAGCGACCTTGGGGCTACTCATCGATCAGGATATCGACGCGCCGGGGTGTTTCGTGGAGTTCTTCGGTACTCCGGCGTGGACCCCCACCGGCGCCGGGGTGCTTGCCCGCCGCTCGAAGCGCCCCATCGTGCCGTCCTTTGCCGCGCGGCAGCCCAACGGCGACATGCTGCTCACCTTCGACCCACCGTGGGATCCGGTACTCTCCGAAGATCCCGAGCGGGACGCCAGGCTGCTGACGGCGCGTCTGAGCGCGCGTATCGAACAGCAGATCCGCGCCCACCCCGAGCAGTGGGTGTGGATGCACCGGCGCTGGCGACGGCGCCCGCAGCCGGGGGAGGACGTGCTCTGGCAATCAGCTACAATACCCCCCCACCGTCAGGCCGGGGCGGGACCTGCTGACCCACCGGATTCGGTGTATGGGAGGTAAGTCGATGAAAAAGGGACTCCTGGGGTGTCTGGTGGCGAGCGTCATCGGACTGCTGATCGTCGGAGGTTGGATCGCCTCCTCCTACAACTCCCTGGTCCGCCTGGACGAGGGTGTCAAGACAGCCTGGAGCCAGGTGGAGAACGTCTACCAAAGGCGTGCCGATCTAATTCCCAACCTGGTGGAAACCGTGCGGGGTGCACGCGACTTCGAGCGCGAGACCCTGACCGCCGTGGTGGAGGCGCGGGCGCGGGTGGGACAGGTCAACCTCGGGCAGGTGCCCAACGCCGCCCAGCTGGAGCGCTTCCAGCAGGCCCAGGACGGCCTGTCGTCGGCGCTGTCGCGGCTGCTGGTGGTGGTCGAGCGCTACCCGGAACTGCGCGCCACAGAAGCATTCCGGGACCTGCAGGTGCAACTGGAGGGAACGGAAAACCGCATCGCCGTGGAACGCCGGCGGTTCAACGAGGCGGCACAGGCCTACAACACGGCAAGGCGCCGCATTCCCACGGTGTTCATCGCTTCCCTGCTGGGGTTTGCCGAGCGTCCCTACTTCACCGCCACACCTGGTTCCGATCGGCCGCCCCAGGTTCAGTTCTAGGGTAAAGCTCGGGTCACGCCCCGCATGAACGTCCTGCGCAACTGCCTGGCGGCCTTGACTCTGTCAGTGGGCCTACCGGCGCTCGCGCTGGACGTCCCCCCGGTACCCACCCGGTACCTGAGCGATTTTACAGGCAGACTCGATCAGGCGGACGTCCAGCGGGGTGAGGCCGCCCTCGCCGACCTGGAGCGCAAGCACGGTCATCAGGTGATCGCGGTGTTCTTCCCCAGCCTGGAGGGCGAGGTGCTGGAGGACTTCACCATCCGCTGCGCCGAGGCGTGGCGGGTGGGGCGGGCGGGCCTCGACAATGGGGTGGTCTTTTTCGCCTTTCTCGCCGAGCGCCGCATGCGTTTAGAGGTGGGGTACGGGCTCGAGGGTTCGATCCCCGACGCGGTCGCCCGCCGCCTGCTGGACCACGCCGTCCGCCCCCACTTTGCCCGGGGCGACTACGGGGGCGGGGTCCTGGCGCTGGCGGGCGCCCTGGAGCAGATCTTTTCCGGCTCGCCCCCACCTTCGGCCGGGGGCGAGCGCCGGCCCTTTTTCGGGTTGATCCTGCTGGCCATCATCCTGATCGTCTTCATCTTCCTCCTCGCGATGGCCGCAGCTGCCGGTGGGCCACCGCCCACTCGCCTCGGCGGCCGACGCTCGTCAAGGTGGGGGGGCGTCCCTGGAGGCTTCGGCGCCGGCTACGGGGGGGGCGGCCTGGGAGGTTTCGGAGGGTTCTCACCGGGCGGAGGAGGGTTCGGGGGCGGCGGGGCCTCCGGGTCCTGGTAAGGGAGAGCTGGCGTGAGCAGCGAACTGGTCATTCACGGCGGCACGGTGCTGACTATGGAGTCGGGCACACAACCCATAGCCAATGGGGCGGTGGGGATTCGCAACGGTCTTATCGCCGTCGTCGGGGCCGCGGCGGAGGTCCTCGCAACGATGCCGGGGGCGCCGCGGCTGGATGCCGGCGGGGGGCTGATCCTGCCGGGGTTCGTCAACGCCCACACCCACCTGGCGATGACCTTGCTGCGCGGCTTCGCCGACGACCTCACCCTCCGGGAGTGGCTGGAGCAGCACATTTGGCCCGCCGAACGCAGGCTCATGAGCGCGCAGACGGTGGCGCTGGGAACTCGCCTGGCCGCCGCCGAAAGCCTGCGTGCCGGGGTGACCACCGTCTGCGACATGTACTTCTTCGGCACCACGGTGGGCGATGTCCTCGCCGACATCGGCCTGCGGGCCCTGGTGTCGGAGGGGATTCTGGACTACCCGACGCCGGCGGCAGACAGCCCGGAGGCAGCACTTCGCCTCTCCCGGGAGCTGCTGGAACGCTTTCGCCACCATCCCCTGATCCGGCCCGCCGTGGCACCCCATGCCCCGTACTCCGTCTCCGCCGCTCGCCTTGCCAGCGCCGCCGAGCTGGCCGAGGAGTTCGAAGCACCCCTTATGATCCACCTGGCGGAAACCCGCCAGGAGGTGGAACAGCTCCTACGGGACAAGGGGCTCAGTCCGGCGGCCTACCTGGCGGATTTGGGGATCCTCTCCGAACGGACCATCGCCGCCCACTGCGTGCACATCTCTCCCGATGATCTGGCACTCCTCCGCGAGCTGGAGGTGGGGGTGGCGACCAACCCCGTGTCCAACCTCAAGCTGGGCAGCGGCATCGCTCCCCTTCCCCAGATGCTGGCGGCGGGGCTGAGGGTCGGCTTCGGAACCGACGGCGCTGCCTCCAACAATACCCTCGATCCGTTGCGCGACGCCCAGCTCGCCTCGCTGCTCTACAAGGGCGTGACCGGCGACCCCACCGTCCTGCCGGCCCGAAAGCTCATCGAGCTCCTCACCGTGGGTGGCGCCGGCGTGCTGGGACTGGCAGATCGCATCGGCAGCCTCACCCCCGGCAAGGAGGCCGACATCCTCTGCCTGGATGTCAACGGTCCGCACGCCACGCCGCTGGTCGACCCCTTTGCCCATCTGGCCTACGCCGCCCGGGCGAGCGACGTGCGGCACGTCGTCGTACGCGGGCGACCGCTCCTGCAAGACCGAACCCTTACCACCATCGACCTCGATGGGGTTCTGGCGGCGGCTCGCGCCCTGGCGGCCGGGGCCAGGCCGGGTTCACATTAGCCTGGCCAGGCCGACGTCCCTCAGGACTGCAGGATCCGCCGCACGTGGTCGGAACGGATGCGAATCTTCACCGGCCCCCGCGGCGATGGGGGCGTCGCGGTCGCCCCCTGAGGGAGGGGCGGGAGATCCGCAGCGATTGAACTGGCGTCCACCGCCACCTCTACCGCCTCAGCGAACAACCCTTGCTCCACCTGCCCGACGGTTGCCAGACCGACGCCAATCGACTGCCGATTCGGCTGTGGCTCGGCCGACAGTTGTAGCTGGCGGAGCAGCTCCGGGTGCGGGCTGTCGAACTCCACCCCGGCGCGAAACACCAGCACCCGCTGATCGTTCTCGCTCATGGCGAAACCCCAGGCGCGACACCGCCTGACCGTGGCGCGCATGACGTACTCGCCGTCGGGGGCGGGAAAGCGCAGCTCGCACCCCACGTTAGGGCGCAGGCTCCGTTCCACCTCCAGCTGCGCGCCACGCTCCGAGATATCCAGAACGCGGACTGGGAAGGTGGCATACACCTTGGCCCTGAGCGGCTTTTCAGGGGCGATACGCCGGACGGCTCGTCTCTCGTTCATGGCACGCTCCTCATAGGGTCGGCAAGCTCTCTTGATGAACAGTATCACCCTCGCTGCACAGGATTGCAAGGCCTGCGCACGACCTCGAGGCCCAGGACATCACCCCTGGATGGAATTATATCGCAACTCGCTTTCGTTTTCCTATCCGGAGCGCCTCCCGGCGCCGACCGCTGAAAGCAAAGGAGATCGTGAAGATATGAGTCAGCACACCCTTCCCCCCCTCCCCTACGCCTACGATGCCCTCGAGCCGTGGATCGACGAGCAGACCATGCGCCTGCACCACGACAAGCATCACCAGGTGTACCTGGACAACTTCGTCAAGGCCGTGACCGGCACACCGTTCGAGAATCTCACCGCCACCGAGACCCTTCGTCGGCTGGCCGAGGTCCCCGAAAACATCCGTACGGTGGTGCGAAACCACGGCGGTGGGCACGTCAACCACTCGCTGTTTTGGGAGATCATGGCCCCCAACGCCGGTGGCACCCCCGAGGGCGCCGTGGCCGAGCGGCTGGCGGGCACCTTCGGTTCTTTCGAATCCTTCAAGGAGACGTTCACCAAGGCCGCGGTGGGACAGTTCGGATCCGGCTGGGCGTGGCTGGTGGTCGGCCCGGGCGGTAGCCTGGCGGTGACCGCCACCCCCAACCAGGACACCCCGTTGTCGGCTGGACAGACCCCCATTCTGGGGCTCGATGTGTGGGAGCACGCCTACTACCTCAAGTATCAGAACCGGCGCGCCGAGTACGTCGCCAACTGGTGGAACGTGGTCAACTGGAGGAAGGTCGGCGAGCTCTACCAGGCGGCCATTTGAGCCCGCCCACGCCGGGATTGAAAACTCGGGGCCGCCCTCGGAAGGCGGCCCCTCGACTTACTTTGGCAGATCCTTCGCCGCCCGGCCGACGCACACGTACTCGAACCCCGCCTCGCGCATTTTTTCGGGCTCGTAGACGTTGCGCAGATCCACCAGGAGGGGGCGGCGCACGATTTCCTTGATGCGGCGCAGGTCGAGGGAGCGGAACTGGTTCCACTCCGTCAGCAGGACGATGCAATCGGCTCCTCGAGCGGCATCGTAGGCGTCCTCGCAGTACTCCACCTCCGCGGCGAGCAGCTCCCGAGCGTTGGCCATGGCGGCGGGATCGAAGGCGCGAACCCGCGCCCCGCCTGCCACCAGCGCGGCTACGATGGGGATTGCTGCGGACTCGCGCATGTCGTCGGTTTCGGGCTTGAAGGATAGTCCCAGCACCGCCACCGCAAGCCCCGCCACCGAGCCGCCGCAGGCGCCGAAGATCTTTTCGATCATCCGCTGCTTGATGGCCTCATTGACACGCACGACGGTCTCGACGATCTCGAAGTTCATTCCCGCGCGATGGGCGATCTCGGTGAGCGCCTTGGTGTCCTTGGGAAAGCACGAGCCGCCGTACCCGGGTCCGGCGTGGAGGAACTTCCCGCCGATCCGCCGATCCAGCCCCATCCCCCTGGCCACATGGTGGACATCGGCGCCGATGCGTTCGCACAGCGTCGCCACCTCGTTGATGAAGGTGATCTTGGTGGCCAGGAAGGCGTTGGAGGCATACTTGATCAACTCCGACGATTCCACGTTGGTGATGACGAAGGGAGTCTCGATGAGATACAGGGGGGCGTAGATGTCTTTCATGATGGCGATGGCCTGGGGGTCCTTGGCGCCGATCACCACCCGGTCCGGTCGCATGAAGTCCTCGATGGCCGAGCCCTCCCGCAGGAACTCGGGGTTGGACACCACCGAAAACGGATAGTTGCCGTTGCGCTTCCTGATGATCTCCTCGATCAGCTGGCCGGTCCCGATGGGCACCGTCGACTTGGTCACCACCACCTTGTAGCCGTTCATGTACTGCGCCACCGCCTCGGCCACCTCCACCACGTAGGAGAGGTCCGCCGATCCATCCTCCCGGGGCGGCGTGCCGACGGCGATAAATACGGCCAGCGCCGTCTCCACCGCCTCCTTCAACTGGGTGGTGAACTTCAACCGCCCCGCCTGGGCGTTCTTGGCGATGAGCGCCTCCAGTCCGGGCTCGTAGATGGGCACCTGACCCTGCCGCAGGCGCTCGATTTTGTTGGCATCGTTGTCGACGCAGGTCACGTACATGCCGAAGTCAGCCAGACAGGCGCCGGTGACCAGCCCGACATAGCCGCTCCCCACCACTGCGATGTGCATGCCCCCTCCCGCAGCCCCGCCGATGCCTCCGCGGGCCGCCGGCGAGTTTAGAGAAGAGAGTGTCCCCTGGCAACTGCAACGAGGCCACGCTTCCCGTTGGCCCCTGACGCGAGGGCCCCCTCGGGCTGCTTGACCAGCGGCGGCCGCGGGCGGCACACTGGCCGGGTGACACGACTCCAGGCCGGCTGGGGGCCCGTCGCCCTCATTACGGGCAGCGGGCTGGCCGTGCGCGCTGCCGCAGCGCTGCTGCGTCGCCCCTGGCACGACGAATACTTCACGGCCTGGCTGGCCACCTCCCCCTGGAGCGAGCTGGTGCCAACGCTGGCCCAGGACTCGGGCCCACCCCTGCCCTACGTCCTGGCAAAGCTGCTGGCCTCGGCGGGGATGGCTCCCCTGACGGCCGCTCGCCTGGTGGCCGTCGTCGCCGGGTGCCTGGCCATCCTGGTGGCGGCCCGCGCTGCCCGGACCGTGGCAGGACCGCGCGCCGCGGCCTGGGCGGCGGCGCTCTTGGCCTTTCACCCTCTCGCCGTCGCCTGGTCGGCCGAGGGGCGGGCCTATTCCTTGCTTCTTCTGGGAGTTGCCCTGGTGTGGGATGGACTGGCGCAGGTGGTCGTCCATCAGCGGGGCACCTGGCAAGTGGTCGCCGGCGCTGTGCTGGCCCTCTTCAGCCATGGCCTGGGGCTCGTCCTGCTGATCGTGATGACGCTGGTCGGGCTTTCCTTCCCTGGCCCTGCCCGGCGGCGTACCGCGCTGGCCGCGGCACTGGCGGCGCTCTCTTTCCTGCCCTGGGTGCCGGTCCTGCTGACCCAGCCCCCTGCCTCGCTGGCGTGGATGGTGCGCGCCTGGCAATCATTGTCACCCTGGCGCCAGCTCGTGGCTCCGCTCGCCCTTCTCCCCCCGGGTGCGCCCTTCGGCAGCGCCCTCGACCTCCCCAGCGCGCCGCTGCCCGTCGTCGCGGTCACCGCCGTGATCACTCTAGCTCTTGCCGCTGCTGCCCTGGCCAAGGCTCAGCGAGAGGTGATCGGGACCGCGGCCCTAATCCTACTTCCCGCCGCCGCTCTCGCCTCCCTGGCTCACCTCGGGGTGCCGGCATTCTACCCGGGGCGAGGGGAGGCGCTGTACCTGGCCCCGGCCATGGGCCTCCTCGCCGCCGCGGCGGCCCGCGGTCGCCCTCACGCTCTGGGGGCGGCCCTCCTGGTGGGCGTTGGGGTTTTGACCTGCGGCGTTGCCCTGCGGTCGTGGCAGACCACCCCGCCTCGGCCGGAGGAGCAGCTGGCGCACATCGTCGCCACGCACCTCCCCGATGGCGGGACGGTGCTCGTCGAGGGATACTGGCGCCTGGGCCTGTGGTACCACCTCGGCGAGGCCGGGGAGCTCTTCCAGCTGGAGACGTTCCCGCCGGCCGCCAACGCCCACCCCGGCTGGTACGAGGGAGGAGGAACGCCGGCCGACGCCGAGCTGGCGCGCCAGCGGCTCGCCGCTGAGGTGCAACGGGGCAGACCGGTGGCCTGCCTGCTGCCACCTCGGGGGGCGCCGAGCGCCCTGCGCCCCGCCGCCCGAGCGGCGGGGCTGGCCCCGGCGACCGCCACGTCCGCCGCCGAGGTGTGGATTTCCCGGGGAGCCGCTCCGTGAGTGTGCCCACGGCCGGTGTGCCGGGCTCCTGCGACTCCCCCCCCCGCGGTATGGGGTGGGGCGTCGCCGCGCTGATCATCGCCCTGGCGGTGGTGCTGGCCGCCGCCGCCGGCTGGGAGAACTTCGCCACCGCCGACGAGCCGTATCACCTGCTGGCGGCGTGGACTTACATGGCCGAGGGCCACGGCGATTTCAACCCGGAGCATCCGCCTCTGGCCAAGCTCCTGGCCGGTGCAGCTTTGCTTCCCCTTCAGCTGCGCGGCGCAGGGGGCGAACCGGTGCAGCGGCTGGAAAACCTGTCGCGGGAGATTCGCCGCTTCCTGCACCACAACGCGGTTCCCTGGATCGCCATCCTGCGCGCCGGGCGGCTGGCCATGCTGCCGTTTTTGGTGCTCCTGCTCGCCGGGGTCTATCTGTGGGGGCGGGAACTGGCCGGAGCTGCAGCGGGAATGGTGGCGCTGGTGGCGGTGGCCTCCCAGCCGCTGGTCCTGGGGCACGCCTTCGTGGTGCACACCGACGTGGCGGCGGCGGCCACCTGGATGTGGACCCTGCGCGCCTCCCAGCGCTGGCTACACCTCGGCGGGCGACGGTGGGTGGCAGTGGGGCTGTGGTCGGGCGCCGCCCTCCTCGTCAAGTTTGCCGCCGTCTACCTGGTCCTGGGGATCGCCCTGCTGACCCTGGCGCTGGCCTGGCGCCGGCAGCGGCCACAACTTTTGGGCGGCCTGGCCGGCGTCGCCCTGGTCGCAGCCGCCACGATCCCCCTGGGGTACGCCCCGGTACTGCGCAACGCCGGCGCCCGGGAGGTGGCGGAAACCTATAGCGCCTACCTGCGCAGCGGTCCCGCTTCCCGACAGACGGTGGAAAAAGTGGCCTACCTCCCAGTGGTGGGGCCGGGCATCGTCCAGTGGAGCACCGGCCTGGGGTACGTCGCCCGCACCAACCGCCTGGGGCAAGGCGTCAACTACTTCTTTGGCCGCACGTCCACCCGAGGGTTCTGGCTCTACTTTCCCGTGGCCTTCGTCCTGAAGGTTTCACTTCCCTTTCTGGTGCTGGTGGTCGTGGCACTGCTGCAGATTCGCACGGTGCAGGGGTTTGGGCTCCTGCCCGCGCTCGCCGCGGCGTACTACCTGCTGATCTCGCTGGGCAGTTCCTACAACATCGGCGCCCGTCACCTGCTGCCCATGGTGGCGCTGGCCGGGGTGGCGGCGGGAGTGGCCGCGGCCCGTTGGCGGCCTGGCGCCCTCTTAGCCGCGAAGCTGACCTTGATGATCTCCCCACTGGCGTCGTTTCCCCACTACCTGGCGCACTTCAACGAGCTCATCGGGGTGGAGCGCGGCGCCCGGGTCCTGGCCGATTCCAACCTGGATTGGGGCCAGGACTGGCAGCGGGCGGCCCGGCTGGCGACCCGCTCCGGCTGGGCTCCCATCACCATCGTGTACCTGGGCTCCGCCGATCCAGCCGCCCTATTTCCCGGGGGGATCGACTTCTTCGCCTCCCCCACCCGCACCCCCTACGTCGCCCTCTCCCGCCAGGCCGCCGCGGTGGGCGCGGAGTACCTGGCGGCCCTGCGGGAGCGGGAAGCCGCTCGGGCGCTGACCGCCCTCCTCGCCGAGGTCGAGCACCACGGGCAACCACTGGCAACGGTTGGGCACAGCATCATCCTCTATCGGTTGCCGTCCCGCTCAGACTCCAGCGCCGCCCTCTCGCCGGCGGCTCGGCGGTTGCGAATGAGCCAGGAGAGTGCCCTGGACTGATTGACGCCTCGCACCACGTGCGCCAGGTCCTGGTAGAGCGCGGGGTCGTTCAGCAGCTTGCCCGCCGACCCCTGGCCCTGGTCCAGCTTTTCGCTGACCTGGCGCAGTGACTTCGCTAGCCCGGCCAGGTCGTCGAGAAACGACTCCCCGAACCCCTCATCCCGCGCCAGGCGGCCCAGGGTGCCCTTCCCCTCCGCCATCCCTTCGCCCACCGTGGCGAGGGCGGCGGAGGCAGCGGCGATTCTTTCCATTGCCGCATCCAACCGGGCGCGGGAGGTGGGATCACGAAGCAGCGCGGCCAGCACCGAATCCTCCCGCGCCAGGTCGCGTCGCAGGGATTCCGCCACCGCCTTGCTCGCGCTCACGAAGTCGGCCAACTGGGAAAAGAGCCGCTCGTCCTCCCCGCGTTGCACCAGCAGTCGACCGATGATTCCCCTGCCGTCCCGCACGTCGCGGAGCACCTCATCGGCTTGCTCCAGCACCGAGGTCAGGCGATCCATCACCCGCTCTCCGCTCTCGGGAGAGACGGTCAGCTCCCCTAGGATGCCCTCGCCCCGGTCGACACGGTCCAGTACCCGCCGCAGCGATGCGGATATCGCCAGGATGTTGGTGACCACGTCTCCGCCCTGGCGGAACACCTCCCCCACGTCCGTCGGCTCCTGGCTGGGTACGAAGCCCCTGGGCGGTAACAGCGGGCGGTCGGGCGAGCCGGAAGAGAGATCGAGGAAGCGGTCGCCCAAAAGTCCGAGGGTACGCAGCCGTACGCGGGAGTCGTCGCGCAGTCGCCCGGCCACCCGCCTCTCCACGTGGAAGTGGACGACGATGTCCCGCTCCTGAGGGTCGACCGGCAACACCACCCGGCGCACCGAGCCGACCACCACCCCGTCCAGCCGCACGGGGGCTCCCTCGGCCAGCCCCCCGACATCGCGAAAGCGAGTGGAATAACTCTGGTACCGCACGAACAACCCCTGCTTCTCCCCTACCGCCAGGATCGAGAGCCCCAGGAGAATGAACGTGGCGGCGGTAAACAACCCCACCTTCAGCCGGCGCCGGGCATCGGTCTCAATCACGGACACCTCCTGCTCGCACGAACTCACCCACCAGGCCGTCCTCGCAAGCCGCCTGCTCCAGCTCGCCGCGAAAAACGAACCGGCCGTCCCGGAGAAAGGCCACCTTGCCGCCCAGCTCCCGGGCGACGGCGAGGTCGTGGGTCACCACCAGCGACGCCGTCTCTCCCCCTTCGCTGATCTCCCGGATCAGGCGGGTGATCGCCAGGCCGGTGAGGGGGTCCAGACCCGCCGTGGGTTCGTCGTAGAGGATGACCGCCGGCTCGAGGACGAGGCCTCGCGCCAACGCCACCCTTTTGCGCATTCCACCCGACAGCTCGGCCGTTGTCAGGCGTTCCGTCCCGGCCAGTCCGACCCGTCCCAGGTAGGCGGCAACCCGTTCCCTCACCTCCCCCTCCCCGAGGGTGGTGTGCTCCCGCAGGGGAAAGGCGACGTTCTCACCCACGTTTAGAGAATCAAAGAGGGCCCCCATCTGGAAGATGTAGGACACCCGTCGACGCAGCTCCACCAGATCCCGCTCCGGCAGCCGGCCCACATCGCATCCCAGCACCGTCACGCCTCCCGAATCGGGCCGCAGGAGGCCATTGATGTGTTTGAGAAGCACGGACTTTCCGCTTCCCGACTGGCCTAGCACGACGAGCGTTTCCCCTTCGCACAGGTCGAGATCGATGCCCTTGAGGACCTCCCGCGAGCCAAACCGCCGGGTGACTCCGCGAAGTTGCACCAGCACGGTTCCCGGCCTCGTCATAGGGAGAGGAACAACTTGGTGAGGAAGAAATCCAGCACCAGCACGGAGATGGCCACCGCCACCACGGTCTCGGTAGCGGCACGGCCCACCCCACCCGCCCCGCCCTGGGTCGAGAGCCCGTTGTAGCAGGCGATGATGCCGATGGCGAAGGCGAAGAAGAACGTTTTCCCCAGCCCCGAAAAGAAATCGCCGTAGTCCATCAGCCGCATCACATGGGCAAAGTAGAAGCCGAGCGTGATATCCAGCTCCCAGGTGGAGATGACCATCCCGCCGAGGATGCCCGCCACGTTGGCGAGAACCACCAGCAGCGGCAGACCTACGAGCAGCGCCCACAGCCTTGGCACCACCAGCTTGCGCAGGGGATCGGCGCCCAGCGAACGCATGGCGTCCACCTGCTCGCTGACCGCCATCGTACCCAGCTCGGCGGCTATCCCGGCCCCCACCCTCCCCCCCACCATCAGCGCCGTGAGCACCGGCGCCAGCTCGCGCACCATGGACAGGCCCACCACCTCGCCCACGTACAGCTTGGCGCCGAAGGCAGCCAGGGCGTAGGCCGTCTGCAGCGCCATCACCATACCAGTGAAAAACGCGATGGTCGCCGCCAGCTTCCATGAATCGACCACCAGCGCCTCGAACTGCCGCAGAACTTCACGTCCCTGGAAGGGTGGCGTGACCATGCGGTGAAGCGTCGCCAGCGCCAGGGAGGTCACCCCGCCCAGGTGGCGCACCCGCCGCCAGGTGAGGTCATAGAAACGGGAGGCGAGATCCATTCGTCATGGTATTAGTACCACGTCCTGCCGTTCGTAGGGGAAGGCGTTGGTCCCGTGACGCGGTTGGTATAGCATGGGACGATGCTCGAACCCGATTACCTGGTGTGCCTGGAGTGCGACACTCCGACGTACGTCTTCGAGTGGTCCGGCGGGGTGGTGCTGGAGGCGAGCTGCCCGGCATGCGGCAATGACGATCCCAGCCTCTTCTGCACCGAGGACGAGCTGGAAGAGATGAGCGCAGGGACCGACGAGGAGGCGGACGAGGACGATGTGGAGTGAGGGTCCATCGGTGCGCACCCTCAACGGCCCTCGCTTTGCGCGTGCCCTGCGAGCCGGCGCCCTGGCGGTGCTGCGCGAGCAGGAGACCCTCAACCGCATCAACGTTTTCCCCGTCGCCGACGCCGACACCGGCGCCAACCTGGCGGCGACCCTGCGCGCCGCCGCGGCGGCCCTCGTCCCGACTCGCACGCTCACCGTCGGCCAGAGCATCCGCCTGGCCGCCGACGCCGCTCTGGAGGGGGCGCGCGGCAACTCGGGGGCGATCTTCGCCCAGTTCCTCCACGGCCTGGCCGAATCGGTCGGCAGTGCGGTGCAGGTGGGCATGAAGGAGTTCGTCGCCGCGGCCCGCCGCGGCGCCGAGAGCGCCCGCGATGCCCTGGCGCAACCCGTCGATGGCACCATCCTTTCGGTGCTCAAGGCGTGGTCGGTCGCCCTGGAGGAGCATGCCCGCTCGGCAAGGGGATTTCCCGAGCTGCTGGCGCGCGCCCTGGAGCGGGCGCGCCTCGCCCTGGCCGACACCCCTCGCCAGCTCAGGATACTGGCCGTCAACAACGTCGTCGATGCCGGTGCACAGGGGTTCGTGTACTTCCTGGAGGGCATTTCCAGCATCTTCGCCGACCGCCGCGCCGCGTCCTGGCTGCGCACCGGACTGTCGGCCCAGGCGGAGGCGAGGCCGTTTGCGGCCGCGCACGCCCAGGCCAGCTTTGCATACCGCTACTGCGCGGAGGCCCTCCTGGAGGGCAGAGGCCTCGACCGCAAACGGCTCGCTGAAATTCTGCAGCCGTTTGGCGATTCCCTGGTGCTGGCCGGCGGCGGTTCGCGGCTGCGCGTCCACATCCACACCAACGAGCCTCTTCGCCTGTTCTCCACCCTTGCCGAACTCGCTTCTGTCGCCCGCACCAAGATCGACGACATGGTCCTGCAGCAGCTGGCGGTCCACCACTCCTCCATCGCCCTGGTCACCGACTCCTCCTGTGATCTTCCCGAGACCACCTGCTACGCCCTCCAGCTGGTCCGCGTCCCCCTGTCCATCACGTTCGGGGACGAGGCGTTCACCGACGGCGTGGACATCACCCCCGCCCAGTTCTACCGCAAGCTGGCCACCAGCTCGGTCAGTCCGCGCACCTCCCAGCCGGCAGTCGGGGAGTTCCGCCGCATCTACCGGAAGCTGCTGGAAACCCACCAGTCGATCCTGTCCGTGCATCTCTCCGCTGGCCTATCGGGGACGTATCAGGCGGCTCTGGCCGCCAGCCGCGAGGTCGACCCCCGACGCATCCGCGTCGTCGACAGCAAGCAGCTTTCCGTCACCCTCGGCCTGGTGGTGGAGGCGGCAGGCGAAGCCCGCCGCCAGGGGGCGAGCCTGGAGGAGATCGCCGCTGCCGCCGAGCGGGCGGCGGCCGCGACCAAGCTCTTTGCCACCTTTCCTTCCCTGGAGACCGCCGTCCGCGGCGGGCGCGTTCCTCCTTCCATGGCCCGCCTGGCAGGGGTGCTCCGCCTCAAGCCGATCCTCTCCCTCGACCGCGACGGAGTGGCCGAGAAGGCCGGGGTGGCCATCGGCTTTCCCGCCGCCCTGCGGCGGATCGCCGACCGTGCCGCTCGCTGGGCGCGCGGCGCCCGGGCGCGGGCGCTGGTGGCCCACGCCAACGCCGTTGGCGCCGCCGAAGCGGTGGCCGAACGTCTGATGCGCCGGCTGGGCGCGGCGGACATCGCCATCGTCAATCTCGCCGCGGTCCTCGCCGCCCACACCGGCCCGGGTGCGGTGGGGGTGGCCGTCCGTCGCGTGGAGGACTGAACAGACCGGCGAACGGCCATCTTGCGTCAGCCGGCGTGCCTCGCTAGAGTCGGCCTGCGGTAGGAAGGTGAGTGACGGAGGGAGTGATGGCCAAACCCGACTACATCATTTGCCTGGAGTGCGAGTCCGAGGTCGACGAGTTCACCTGGCGGGACGGCGAGATTCGCCGGGCGGCCTGCGATGTGTGTGGGAACAACGACCCCGACGCCTTTGCCCTGCCCGAGGATTTCGAGCAGGATTTCGAAGACGACGACGGCGACGAAGATGAGGAGGAGTACTTGGACGACCTGGAGGAAGACGAGGACGACGAAGAGTAGTCAGACGCGACGCCGACCTTTCTCTGCCTCGGCAGGCTCCAGTCGCAGCACTCCCCGCACTTCCCCAACCACATCTCCGGGTGAGTTGTGGACCGGGGGATTCGCCCTGGCTTGAAGCAGTCCGCGCTCCCTTTGCGACAGGACGCCGAGGGAGGTAAGGGCAGCGAGCACCCCCGGCTCCCTTCCCCTGGCCTCCTCACCGGCCCCATCCAGCACCTTCACGGCCAGCGCCACCGCCCTGCCCCAGGGGGATCGTTGCCGGGGAATGCCGACCACGAAAAAGCCCTCCGCCCCCTCCTTGGCCAGCAGCTGCGGAACCGCCTGCATGAGCTGGTAGGCCAAGCGTTGCGAACCCGAGGTGAACCATGGATGGTTGGTCATGGCCGCAACCACCCGGCGGGCGGCTTCTTCGCTGTCGGCCCGCTCGATTAGCGCCGCGGTCATGCGCGCGGCAGCGTGCAGCGACAGATAAAACGTCGGCACCCCGCAGCCGTCGACGCCAACCCCCGGGACGCCCCCCGCCATTGCCGCAACTTCCGCCATTATTATCTTTTGCAGCGGATGATCCGGGGCCTGATAGGAGGCCAACGGCCAGTCATTGGCCCGGCAGGTCAAGAGCATGGCGGTGTGCTTGCCGGAGCAGTTGTTGTAGAGGGGAGTGGCCTGGCGACCCAAGCGGAGCAGCTGGCGCGCCGCCTCCCCATCCAGGGGCCAGGCGGCGCCGCACCGCAGGTCGTGCTCGCCCAGGCCGCCGCGGCGCAGCAAACGGCTGACGAGTTCGACGTGGCCCGGCTCGCCACCGTGGGAGGCGGCGCAGACGGCGAGTTCGGCCGGGGTAAGGGGCAGAAATCTTTCCAAACCAGCCGCCAACATCGCGGTCAACTGCACTGGCTTGGCCGCCGAGCGCAGGTAGGTCGACAGGGAGGGATCCCCGGCTCGGGCGAGGAGCCTCCCGGAAGCGTCGACCACCGCCGCGGCCCCCAGGTGCACCGACTCGATGCGGCCCGAGCGCCATACCTCCGAGATCACCACAAGCCCAGCAGCAGCGTCATTCCGGTCGCGAATTTCGTCCTCCTCTGCCGCGCCGGCGCCAGCAGCGCCTGGCGCCTGAATGTGCACTTCAATGGTCGAGGCGGTGGGCCACCGTCACCGCACGAGCGTACAGCTCCATCTGACCGGCGGTGGGCCTGACGTCCTTCAGGGCCAGGAGAAGCCAGCAGGTCTCGATGCATTTGAGGGCCAGGACCTCCCCCGCCTCGTCTTCGAGGGCGATGGTCTCAAGCGCCCTCGCCCGCTGCGAGGCCCGACTCAGGGTTGACACCAGGGTGCCGCTGGCGAGAACGCCTTCTATCTCGCCGCTGGCCGCCTCGACGACGCGGTCGGCACCTTCGAGGAGGAGCACTGCAGCGCCGCGCGCCCCGGCCGTCCGCACGATCCACTCCAGGGTGACCGCCATGGCGCTGCCGCCCTCCCGACCCCAGCGGGCCAGCAGCCAGCCGATGCCAAGGGTGTCTTCCCCTGCAGGCATCTCATCGGTTGGGCTCAACTGGCGGTGGCTCCCGACCCCACTTGCCCGTGCCTGCCCCTCCCCCTCGTCCCAGCTGCTTCCAACCGGCATCAGCTGGGCCAACACAGAGGAAAACCGCACCAAATCGCCGGCCGCAAGCGTTGCTTCCTTGACCCGTTGTCCTGCGACAAAGGTGCCATTCTTGCTGCCCAGATCGAGCACCGAGATCTTGCCCCGCCGCACGGTGAGCAGGGCGTGACGCCGGGAAACATCCGCCACCGCCAGGCGAATTGCGCACTCAGCCGCCGACCCGACCAAGACCTCTCCCGCAGGGGGGAGCGGGAAGCGTTTGTCGGATCCGTCCAGGATGATGAGCTCCCAGCGCATACCCACCTCGTTTTCAGGGAAACAGGCGATCGGCGTTGGCAACAATCGAGCCCAGGCGCGCCCGCGTGCGAAACCGCCGCGTTCTGGCCAGCTTCAGCAACGAGACCACTTTAGTCCTACCCGCAGCGTACAGTGCCGGAATCCCGGCTCGAATGAAACGGCCAAAATCCTGATCATAGGGGTAGTACCAGGGCATGGCGCGGTCCGTACCAGCATCCCAGGTGACGTATTTGATGTTGCACAGCTCCAGCAAACCGTACCTGCCATGGGAGCGGCCGATGCCGCTCTCCCGCAAGCCGCCCCAGCTGCCGGTGACCTCGCCGAACGCCACCACGTGGTCGTTGACCGTGACTACCCCCGCTTCCAGCTCCCGCTGCAGGCGCAGCGCCGTGGCCCGAGAGCGCGTCCATACCGAGGCGGTCAGCCCAAAGCGGGAGGCGTTGGCGCGCCGCACCCCCTCCTCCAGGCTCGCCACCGGCACCATCGGCAACACCGGGCCGAAAGTCTCTTCGGTCATGACGTCCATATCGTCGGTGACACCCACGAGCACCGTGGGTGGGTAGTAATACCCGCTACCCGCAGGGAGAACGCCGCCGGTCAGGGCTCTGGCACCGGCCGCCAGCGCTGCCGACACCTGGCGATGGACCTCCTCCCGCTGCTCGGCGGTGGTCATGGGTCCCAGGTCGGTGTCCTCGCCCAGGGGATCCCCGATCTTGAGCTGGTGCGTCAGTTCCACGACCCGTTGCAACAAGGGCTCGAAAACGGCTTGCTCCACGTACACCCGCTCGATGGAGGCGCAGGTCTGCCCCGAGTTCATGAAGGCGCCCCAAACCAGCCCCTGGGCGGTGCGCTCCCGGTGCGCATCCGCCGCCACCACCGCCGCATCCTTGCCCCCCAGCTCCAGCTGACAGGGTGCGAGGCGCGCCGCGCAGCGCTGCGCCACCCGGCGGCCGATGGCCACCGAGCCGGTGAACAGCACCTTGGCCACGCGTGGGTCGTCCACCAGGGCATCGGTGGCCCTGCCGGGCAGCACCACGGTGTTCAGCACCCCCGGCGGAAACCCCGCCCGCCGGGCCATGTCCGCCACCGCCAGGCCGGTCAGGGCGGTGGCGGAAGCCGGTTTGAAGACCACCGTGTTCCCGGCCGCCAGCGCGGCGGCGATCTCGATCACCGGTATGGCCACCGGGTAATTCCACGGCGCGATCACGGCAACCACACCCAGAGGGTCGAAGCGATAACCGGCCCGCCAGTGGGCGAAGAGGATCTGCCGCGGACGCACCGGCTCGAAGCGCAGCAGTCTGTGCGCATGGCGGGATAGATAGGCCAGCGCGTCGCAGGCCGGGAACACGTCCACCAGCAGCGCTTCCGCCACCGGCTTGCCGTTCTCCCGCGCCACCAGCTGGGCCAGTTCTTCGCGCTCGTCCACCATGATGGCCAGCCATCTGGCCAGCCATCGTTGGCGCTCGGCGAAAGGGGTGCGGGAGTATCCGGCAAATGCAGAAAACGCCGCCGCCACCGCCGCGCCGGCGCCCTCTGCGTCCAGCGCCCGGAGGGAAGCAAGCACCTCACCGGTGGCCGGGCTGCGGGCGATCAGGAGCTCGGGGCCATCGGTATCGCGGTTGGCGACGATCGAGGCGGTCTGCATGGAGCCTCCATCGGGGAAAGCCTAGCACCGCTGCCGTCGCTGCAGAAGTGGCCACCGCCCCACTTTCGACCTCCGCGGCCCGACAGCCCAACGACCAGCTCCCGACCAGCACGGGTGCCTTAAAGAGAGACTCGGTTGCACCTGGGAGGCCTTTGCGCCACCCACCCCCTGGGGGACCGGACGGGGGTCTCTTGTTCCAAAGGTTCTGACGCTGGGAGGTAGCCTGGCACGACTGCCTCCCATGCTGCTACACCTCGGCTTGCTCCTCGGCAGCCAGTCCCAGCAGGGCCAGAACGCGGTCGGGGTAGGCAGCCACCCACAACAGCAGGGGCAACGCGAAGGTTACCGGAATATCGAAGAAGTAGCGGGCGCCACCGATCAGATCCCGCTCTAAGTTGCTGTAGTGCGCCGCACTCCACGGGCCCAGGTTAAATGCAAAGAAGGCCTTCACCTGCAGGAGCAACGTGAATACGTGCGACACCGCGAGGATGCCCGTCGCCCCTGCCACCCGGCGCCACCCACCTCCCTTGAGTGCCCCTTGAAACGCCAAGCACAGCGCCAAAAACGGCACCAGGTTGAAGTGAATCTGGGTGAGGGAGTACTTCAGCCTGCCCGAGTCCACTCGCAAATCGGAGCGCCCGATGATGGCGTACGAACCATCCACCGTGATCACCGTGGCGCGCGGGTATTCCAGCAGCCGTGCGACCCCCTGCGTCACCCAGACCAGCGCCGGGTTATAGAAGGGCCGCACCGCGAGCCACACACCCATGGCGAGCAGCACCGCCAGCGGCAGCCGACGCAGCAGCCCGGCGACGCTATCGGCTCGCGGGGCTCGGCGCATACCGTTGCACCCAAAGGAGCCACAACACCACGCCCACCAGAATGATCAGCGACTGCCAGATGAACACGTGCGAGACGG
>CALEVZ010000036.1 GCA_937924755.1 uncultured bacterium | reverse complement strand
GCGGGCGAGCTTGACGGCGGCACCGTTGATCTCCTCGACGCCGCCGCCGGCGTGCAAGCGCTGCAGGCGCGGGCGCGAGGCGGCGAAGGTGGCGGTCTCCAGCACCTCGGCCCCGGCCTTGAGGTAGGCCAGGTGCACGGCCAGGATCTCCTGGGGGTGCTCCAGGGGCGCGAGGTCCAGCGCCGAACCCGCCGGGAGGCGGGCCAGAAGCTCCGAGCCCGTGGCCCCGTCGGCCACCACGATGCGCTCGCGAAAGCGCGCCGTCACCCGCTGGTGCCGCATGGGGCGCATTGTACGCAAGGTTGGCCGGGCCCCCGGCGGCCCGGGTTGGCGGTCGTTTGCCTGCGGGCGTCCACCCGGCGTCAGGCGAGGTAGCGGCCGTCGGGGTGGTGGAACACCACCGCCGACACCGAGGCCTCGGGGTCCATCATGAGCCCCTCGGTGAGGGTGACGCCGATCTCCTCCGGGCGCAGGAGCCGGAAGATGTCCGCCTGGGGGGCCAGGTCGGGGCAGGCGGGGTAGCCGAAGGACAGGCGGATCCCCCGGTAGCGGGCGCGGAAGCGCTCCTCCATGGTCATCGTCGGGGGATCGGGGAACCCCCACAGGGTGCGCAGGCAGCGGTGCAGCCACTCGGCGGCGGCCTCGGCGGTCTCCAACGCCAGGGCCTGCAGGGCGATGCTGTCCAGAAGGCGCCGCTGCTCCTTGAGCTCGGCGGCCTGCTGGCGGATGCCGGTACCGCAGGTGACCACGAAGAGGGCGACGCTATCCCCCCCTTGCACGTCGGGTCGCACCCAGTCGGCGGCGCAGGCGTGGGGGGGGCGGCGCTGCCGCAGGAAGGGAAGCACCGCCAGCTCCCGCGCGCCGGTGGGGTCGAAGAGAACCACGGCGTCGCCCCGGGCGGCGGCGCGGAAGAACTGGTACACCGCCCCGGGTTTGAGCCAGCCCCGAGCCACCGCCGCATCGGTGAGGGCGTCCACCCGGGCCGCCAGCTCCTGCGCTTGCACGTCCCCCTGCGCCAGCAGGCGGGCCACCGATCCCCGCAGGCCCAGGTGCTTGCCCAGCAGCATCTGGCGGTTGAGGTGGGCGAGTACCTCCTCCAGGGGGAGGGAGGGCAGCAGGTGCCGGACCAGGTCGGGGGGGGGTGGGACCTCGACCCTGGCCGCGCGGGGAGCCGTGGGGGGGGTCGGGTCGCCACCCCCGGCCGGCGCGGGCGGGGATAGCGCTGGCTTGGCGGACGGTGGCTCGGCGAGCGCTTCCCCCGCCAGCAGCCGGGTGGCCAGGGCCAGGCCGGCCATGGCGTCGGGGGCGTAGTGCACCTCACCGGGGTAGGCGGGGGCGATGCGCTCGCGGGTGAAGACGGGCGACAGGGCCGCTCCTCCCACCAGGATGGGAACGCGAATGCCGGCGGTGGCCAAATCGGCGGCGGTGTCCACCATCTGATGGGCGGAGCGCACCAGCAGGCCCGACAGACCGATGAGGTCGGTGGGCTGCTGGCGCCAGGCGGCGATGAGCTTTTCCGACGGGCACTGCACGCCCAGGTCGTTGACCTTGAACCCGTTAGTGGAAAAGATGATACCGACCAGGTTTTTGCCGATGTCGTGGACGTCGCCGCGCACGGTGGCCAGCAGCAGAGAGCCGCGCGGGGCGGCGTCCCCGGCGATGTGGGGGCGCAGGTGGTCCACCGCCGCCTGCATCACTTCGGCGGAGACCAGCACCTCGGCGACGATGAGCTTGCCCTCGCCGAACAGGCGACCCACCTCGTCCATGCCGGCCATCAGGGGCCCGTTGATGATGGCGAGCGGGTCCATGCGCGTCAGCAGCTGGTCGAGCACGGGCTCAAGTCCGCTGCGGCGACCGTCCAGCACCATGCGGGCCAGGCGTTCTTCGGGGGTCGCCGCGTCTTCCTGGGGGTCCTCGCGCCGTCCGGGCGCCGCCGCCCGGTAGCGGGCGACGAAGGCATCCACCGCCTCCCGCGAGCCGTCGAACAGCACCGCTTCCGCCAAACGCACCTCGTCCTCGGTCAACGACGGAAAGCGCACCAGCTGTTCGGTGTTGACGATGGCGGCGTCGAGGCCGGCCTGTAGACAGTGGTGCAGGAAGACGGCGTTGAGCACCTCCCGGCCGGAAACAGGCAAGCCAAACGATACGTTGGAGATGCCGAGAATGGTCAGGGCGCCGGGGTGGGCGTGCTTGATGCGCCGCACCCCCTCGATGGTTTCGCGGGCGGCGCCGCGAAAGGCGGGGTCGCCCGTCGCGGCCGGAAAAACCAGGGCGTCCAGGAGGACCTCCCGCCGCCGCAGGCCGTGGCGCTCCAGCGCCTCCAGCAGGCGCCCCGCCACCTCCACCTTGCGGGCCGCGGTGCGGGCCATCCCTTCGCTGGGGTGTTCGTCGATGCACCCGGCCACCAGCGCGGCACCGAAGCGGCGGGCCAGCCGCGCCACCTCCGCCAGGCGCGCCCCGCCGTCCTCCAGGTTGACCGAGTTGAGCAAGGGGCGACCGGGGATGAGCTCCAACGCGGCGGCGAACACCTGGGGATCGGTAGAGTCGATGACCAGGGGCGCCCGCACCGCGCGGCGCAGGTGCGGCAGCAGCGCGGTGACCGCCGCCAGCTCGTCACCCTCCGGGTCGGCCAGGCAAATGTCCAGGGCGTGGGCTCCCCCCCGCATCTGGCGGCGGCCCACCTCCGCCGCTTCGGCCCACCGACCGGCCCGCACCAGATCGCGAAAGCGGCGCGATCCCAACGTGTTGGTGCGTTCACCAATAAGCAGGGGGGCGGGGCGCTGGACCATGTCCACCAGGTGGGAGCCGGCCAGCCGGGCGGGGTCGTAGTGGGGGGGGCGGCGCGGCGGGTGCGCGTCGGTGACTTGCCGGAGCAGGCGGATGTGCTCGCTGGTGGTGCCGCAGCAGCCACCCAGAAGGTTGACCCAGCCGGCGGCGGCGAAACGCTTGAGGGTGGCGGCCAATTGCTGCGGGCTTTCGTGGTAGCGCCCCTCGCCGTCGGGCATGCCGGCGTTGGGGACCACCGCCACGAAGCTGGGGGTGAGGGCGGCGAGGGCGCGCACGTGTTCGGTCATCGGGCCGGGCCCGGTGGAGCAGTTGAGTCCCACCCACAGCGGCTGCCAGGGCTCCACCATCACCGCCACCGCCTCGATGGACTGGCCGCCCAGGGTGGTGCCGGTGGGCTCGAGGGTGGCGGAAACCGCCACCGGCAGTTGGGGGGCCGCCTCCCGGCAGGCGATGAGGGCCGCTTTCAAGTTCAAGGCGTCCTGGGAGGTCTCGATGAGCAGCACATCCACCCCCCCCTCCGCCAGACCTTCCACTTGGGTGCGGTAGGCGGCCAGGAGCTCGGCGAAGGTGGCCCCTCCCGTGAGGGTGAGCGCCTTGGTGGTGGGACCCATGGAACCGGCGACGAAGCGCGGACGCTCGGGGCTGGAGGCGGCGGCGCAGGCCCGCCGCGCCAGCTCGGCGGCGGTGCGGTTGATCTCCCGGCAGCGTGCCGCCAGGCCGTACTCGCCGAGGACGATGGGGGTGGCGCCGAAGGTGTCGGTCTCGACGATATCGGCGCCGGCGGCCAGATACTCGCGGTGGAGATCCAGGATGACGTCGGGCCGCGACAGGAGCAGGGCTTCATGGCAGCCGAGCAGGGCTTCACCGCCGTAGTCGGCTGCGGTGAGGCCGCGGGCGGCCAGGGCGGTGCCGGTGGCGCCGTCCAGCAGCAGGATGCGGCGGGCAAGCAGTTCGGTGAGGAGGCGTCCGCGCTCGTGCATGCCAATAGTGTAGCCGCCGCCGTCGGCACTTTCCCGGCGCTTGCGGCCCAGGTGCGCCTGATTCGGCGCGGTTGGAACGGGCACGGCTTAAAAAAAGGAAAGCACTGGTACCTGGTGCCCACAATCGTGTGCTAGCCTGACCGGCCGGGGGGAGCGACAGGTGCATCAGGAACTGGACGCGGCGGTGGCGGCGGCCGAGGCGGCGGCGCGGGTGTGCCGGTGGGTGCAGGAACGCCTAATCTCCGAAGAGGTGGTGGTCAAACAGGATCGCTCGCCGGTGACGGTGGCGGATTTTGCTGCCCAGGCGGTGATCAATCATGTGCTGGGGGCAGGGTTCCCGGAGATCCCGGTGGTCGCCGAAGAGCATGCCGAGGTACTCCGTCAGGACGACCAGCTGCGTCGCCAGGTGCTGGAGGCGGTGGCGACCGAACTGCCTCACCTGAGCCCCGAGGACGCGCTGACGGCCATCGACCGGGGAGACTTCCCCGGCGGCACGGAGGGGCGGTTCTGGGCGGTGGATCCCATCGACGGCACGAAGGGGTTCCTGCGACGCGAACAGTACGCGGTGGCCATTGCCTTGATCGAGGGGGGCGAGGTGAGGCTGGGAGTGCTGGCCTGCCCGGCTCTGCCCCTCGCGTTGGCCATGCCCGATCGGCCGGGGTGCCTACTCACCGGGGTGCGCGGGGAGGGAGCCTGGATGCAGCCGCTGGGAGGGCGGGGGCGAACGCGTCTGGCGGTGGATCCCCAAGGCGATCCCCGCCGCGCGGTGGTGTGCGAATCGGTGGAGTCGGGGCACTCCTCCCACGCCGACTCGGCCCGGGTGGCTGCCCTGCTGGGGACTACCTCCCCCTCCGTCCGCATGGATTCCCAGTGCAAGTACGCCCTGCTGGCCCGGGGGGAGGCCTCGGTGTACCTGCGCCTGCCGACGCGCGCCGACTACCAGGAGAAGATCTGGGACCACGCCGCCGGTGCCCTGCTGATCGAGGAGGCCGGGGGGAGGGTCAGCGATGGGCGGGGGAGCCCCCTCGACTTCGGCCGCGGGCGCACCCTCGCGGCCAACCGCGGGGTCATTGCCACCAACGGTCATCTCCACGACGCCGTGCTGGCGGCGGTGGGTGCGGGGCTGCGGGGGTAGCTGGCGGCGAATCCCAGCCCCTAGCCGAGGGTGGGGCTGGCCATCTCCCCCGGTTCTCGGGCTTATCTCCCGCTGCGGCGCAGGTGCAGGACGCGGGGTATGCCGGCGGCATCGGGGTGCAGCGCCGCCCGTTCTAGGCCGGCGCCGCTGCAGTGGTGGGCGAGGAGCTCGGCCTGTCCGGTCCCGATCTCCAGCAGGGCGTGTCCTCCGCGCCCCAGCACCCGGGGCAACTCGGCCACGAGACGTCGCAGGAGATCGGCGCCGTCTCGCCCGCCGGCCAGAGCCAGGTGAGGCTCGAAGTCGCGAACGTCCCTGGGGAGGAAAGGGAGTTCCCCCTCAGGCACATAGGGGAGGTTGGCGACGACCAGGTCGAAGTTTCCCGCCACCGCCTCGGCGAGGTCGCCGGCCAGCAGGTGTACCTCAACGCCGTGGCGGTGGATGTTGGCCCGGGCCACCGCGAGAGCGGGGAGCGAGAGATCGACGCCAACGACGTACGCCTGAGGCCGCTCGGCCGCCATGGTCACCGCCAGGCACCCCGAGCCGGTGCCCACGTCCAGCACCCGCGGTGCCGGCGGCAATTTCAGGGTGAGGGCGATGCCCACCAGTAGCTCGGTCTCGGGGCGGGGGATCAGCACCGCCGGCGAGACGAGGAAGTCCCGCCCCCAGAAGGGACAGCTGCCGGTGAGGTGGTGGGCCGGCTCACCGGCCCGCCGGCGCTCCACCCAAGCGCGAAAGGTGGCCTCGGCGGCTGCCTTTGGCGGCTCATTCCGGTGCCCCAGCAGCCACGCTTCGCCCACCCCCATGGCGCGGGCCAGCAGCCAGCGGGCCTCCCGGGCGGGGTCGGGGAGCCCCTCCCGGGGGGCGCCCAGCCGCGGCACCCCCCAGCGCAGCAGTTCATCGATGGTCATGGCTGGGAGCTTGTGCCGGCACGAGCGAGGAAGAAACGCGCCGCCAGGCTGCCGACCATCACACCCCCCAGCACCCCTCGCCCCATGGGCTGAGAAAGAACATGGGCAAGCAGTGCCCCCAGCGCCACGGCCGCCGCCGCCACCCGCGCCGATCGCAACAGCACTGCCACCGGGGGGGGAGGGCAGGCACGGCGAGCCAGAACCGCCAGCGCGATGCTCCACAGCAGGCCGCCCCACCAGCCGAAGCCGATCCCTCTGGTGATTGCAACGATGGCCGCCACCCAGGGTTCCGTCGTGACCGGGGGCGGGGCGGCGATCGCCGCCAGCAGCCCCGGCACCGACCCGGCGGCGGCTCCGATTAGAGCACCGGCAAGTGCGAACTTTATCTCACTGACGATACGCGTCCGCGCCAGCCGTGCGCCGAGGCTCATGAGGCGGTGGCGAGTTCTCTCTCCAGCCGGGCGGCCTGGAGCTGGGCGATCAAAGGGTCCAAAAGGAGATCGAGGTTGCCGTCCAGGACCTCCTGCAGTCGATGGATGGTCAACCCGACGCGATGATCGGTGATGCGCGACTGCGGGAAATTGTAGGTGCGGATCTTCTCGGAGCGGTCGCCGGTTCGCACCATCGATCGGCGGTCGGCGGCCATCTGGGCCAGCTGCTCCTCCTGGGCGATCTCATACAAACGCGCCTTCAAGATGCGCATCGCCTTGAGGCGGTTCTGCTGCTGCGAGCGCTCGTCCTGGCACTGCACGACGATGCCGGAGGGCAGGTGGGTGATGCGGATGGCCGAATAGGTGGTGTTCACCGACTGACCGCCCGGTCCGGAGGAGCAGAACCGATCGATGCGCAAATCCTTCTCGTGCACTTCGATCTCCACCTCTTCGGCCTCCGGCAGGACGGCGACAGTGGCGGCCGAGGTGTGGATCCGTCCGGAAGCTTCCGTGGCCGGCACGCGCTGCACGCGGTGCACGCCCGACTCGTACTTGAGGCGGGAGTACACTCCCTGCCCCTCGATGATCGCCACCGCTTCCTTGATCCCGCCCATGCCGGCCTCGGAGAGGTCGGTGATGGACATTCGCCAGCGCTTCAACTCGGCGTAACGGGTGTACATGCGCAGCAAATCGGCCGCGAACAGCGCCGCCTCCTCGCCGCCGGTGCCGGCACGGACCTCCAGGATGACGTTGCGGGCGTCGTTGGGGTCGGTCGGCAGCAGGAGGAGCTTGAGCTGCTCCTCCTGCGCGGCGAGCGCGTTCTTGAGGGTCGCGAGCTCCTCCTCGGCCAGCGCGCGCAGCTCGGGGTCACTCTCCTCCGCCAGCACCTGCCGCGCCCCGCGCTCTTCATCGAGGAGGCGGCGGTAAGTTCGGTAGGCGGTCACCACCGGCTCGATCTCGGCCAGGCGGCGCGAAACCTCGGCGAGCCGGCGCGGGTCGGCGAGCACCTGGGGCTGAGCCTGCTCCTCCCGCAGCTCGGCGAAGCGGCGGGTGACCTCCTCCAGTCGATCCAGCATCCATGTCATGGTGACCTTCCTTGCCGAAAACGGCGAAACGCCGGGGGCACTTCCCCCGGCGTTGAGGTGATGACCCAAGCGCCGCTAGTTGCGGTCGCGCTTGCCGTAGCGCCGCTGGAAGCGCTCCACCATACCGGCCGAATCCACCAGCTTCTGCTTTCCCGTGAACAGCGGGTGACACGCCGAGCAGATGTCCAGCCGGATCTCTTTCTTGGTGGAACGGGTGGTAAACGTGTTGCCGCACGCGCACCGCACCTCTACCGTGTGGTAGGCGGGGTGAATGCCCTGTTTCATCAGACCCTCCACGGCCTCCCGGCTCCGCCGGGGACCGAAACTATACATGAAGATGCGCGGCGCCTCAAGCTGCGACATGCCACAGGCTCGGCGCGTAGCCGGCGGCGAGTGCCGCCCGGCTATGGTGCACTGAGATACCCCTGCTTTTCCAGATACGCCACCACCCTCTGGGCGCTCTCTTCGGGGGTTTCGCTGGCGGTGTAGAGCACCAGCTCGGGTTTTAGGGGCGCCTCGTAGGGGGCGGAAACACCGGTGAACTCGGGAATCTCTCCGGCCCTGGCCTTGCGGTAGAGGCCGCGGGGGTCGCGCGCCTCGCACACCTCCACGGGGGAGTCCAGGTAGACCTCGAGGAAATCGCCCTTCGCCTGGATGGTGCGGGCGGCGTCGCGGTCGCGCCGGTACGGCGAGATGAAGGCGACGAGAGTGACCAGCCCCGCCTGGGTGAACAACTTGGCGACCTCGCCGATGCGGCGGATGTTCTCCGCCCGGTCGGCGGGGGAAAACCCCAGGTCGCGGTTCAAACCGTGCCTGATGTTGTCCCCATCCAGGATCGCGCAGTGAATGCCGCGGGCGGTGAGCATGGCATCCACCAGCGCCGCCACGGTGGTCTTGCCGGAGGCCGACAGGCCGGTGAACCACACGGTGACCCCGCGGTGGCCCATGAGCGCTTCCCTCTGGGCGCGCGTGACCGCGGACTCCGATGCTGTGATGTTGGTGCTCTTGGGTTCATCCATGGCTGGTTCTCCCTGTCCTTTCCAGGGCGCGCAGCCTAGCGCAGCCGGCCCAGAATGTCACGCCGCTGGCAAGGAGTACGAGCCGCTTTGCACATCAACTCCCCATCCGGCTGGCAATCTCCAGAATGATGTCCTTCTCCCGGATGATTCCCACCAGGTGGCCGGCGCGCATCACCGGCAGGTTGATGAGGTGATGAATCACCATCAGGTGCACCGCCTCGATCAGCGGCGCATCCTCGGCGACGCTCACCGGCTCCTCCAGCAGGTCGGCGATTTTGCGGTTGCCCATGAGCTTGCACTGGGCCAGGAACATCCCGGTGTAATACGAGGTGTAGGGAAGGTTGGTGAAGAACGGCGGCAGCACGAGTTTGAGCAGGTCCGGGAAGCGCAAGATGCCGACGAAGCGGTCGGAGCGGTCGAAGATGAGCACCGAGCGCAGCCGCTCCTGGGTGGCGTCGGAGTGCTCCCGGGGAGCGAAAAAGGTGTCCTTGAGCGCCTCCACAGCGTCGGCCACCGGCTGGTCCACGTACAGCCGGCGGTAGCTGTCGGGGGGTACCATGAGCTCGGCGATGGTACGTTCGCGCAGCACCACCCGCTGGCCATGCTCGTGGGCGTAGTGGATGCGCGCGGCCAGTAACTCAATATCCACCGGCTTCTGCAGGAAGTCGACCACGGCCAGCTTGATGGAGGCCACGGCGTCGTCGTACTGGCCGTGGCCCGAAAGGATAATCACCGGCAGATCGGGGGCGATGGCGCGGATCTGCTGCAGGGTGGCGATGCCATCCATGCCCGGCATGCGCAGATCCAGCACCACCGCGTCGGGGATCGAGCGCTGCAGGCTGGCCAGCGCCTGCTGGCCGCTGGCCGCCTCCTCCACCAGGAAGCCGCGTCGAGCCAAAAGCTTGGCGGTGCTTTGCCGGAATACGTCCTCGTCGTCGACAAGGAGGACGCGAACAGAAGGTGGATTGGTCGTCATGGTCGTCTCGTCCTCCCTCATCTTACATGGGTTGCAAACCGGGGAAACCGAGCAGTGGCCAGTAGAAGGCGGCCAGCAGCATGAGCACGATGAAGGCGATGATCAGGCAGGGAATGCCCACCCGCAGGAAATCCTTGGCCTCCAGGTAGCCGGAGGCGTAGACGATGGCGTTGGGGGGGGTGCCGATGATGAGCAGGTAGGCGAACGACGAGCAGGCGGCGGTGATGAGGGTCATGAAGGGGATCATGGTGGTACCCGAGCCCACCACGCCGGCGATGTTGAGGGTGATGGGGCCGACCGCGGCGGCCGCCGGCCCGTCCGCCATCAGCTGGGTCATGAAGGCGGTGACGAAGCCGCCCGAGGCCAGCAGAGCGTACATGGAGGTCAGGCCGATACTGGCCAGAAGGTCGGTAAGGGAGCGGGCGAGCCAGTAGGCGGCCCCGCTCTGGTCCAGCACCCGGCCGAAGATCATCGCCCCGGCGTACAGCCAGACCACCCCCCAGTCCACCTTCTCCTGGTAGTCGCGCCAGTTGACGATGCCGAACAGCAGGTACGCCACCGCCCCGGCCAGCGCCAGCACTCCGATGCCCAGACGGAAGCCAAGCAGATCCTTCAAGATGTTGTCCTCGGTGAGCCAGCCCACGAACATCGCTAGGAAGATGATCACTGCCGTGATCTGGGCGCGGTTCCACTTGCCCATGCGGGCGATGTCCCTCTTCAAGGACTCCATGGCCGGGGTGAGGTCGCGGATCTGCGGCTTGAAGCGCCAGTTGAGCAGCAGCCAGAGGACCGGCATCATAATAATCACGAAGGGCATGCCGTAGAGCACCCACTGCCCATAGGAGATCGAGTAGCCGAACATGTCCTCCATGTAGTTGATCATGATGACGTTGCGGGCACCCCCCGAGGGCGCCCCGAAGCCGCCGATGTTGGGTGCCATGCAGATGGTGATCATCAGCATCTTGGCCAGCTCCGAGTCCTTCGGAAACTGTGCGGTGAGCGAGTTGGAGTAGAGGATGATGCCGATCGGCAGGAACATGGCGGCGAGGGCGTGGTCGGAGATGAAGGTGGCGGCCGGCGCCATCACCAGCACCAGGATCAGCGTCACCCAGCGGATGTTGGGTTTGGCCAGCACCCGAAACAGCGCCAGGCAGATGCGTTTGTCCACACCGGTCTTGACGAAGGCGGCGGCGAACATGAGGCTGCCCATGATGAACCAGGTGGCGTCGGTCCACATCCAGGCGGGGGCGTCCTTGCGTGTCACCATGCCGGAGAAGACGCAAATCAACCCCACGCAAAACGCCACCCCGGGCAGGGGCATCGCCTCGGTGATGAAGCAGATCACCACGAAGGCGATCATCGCCACGCAGATCTTGAGCTGGCGGGCGGCGGTGTCCACCTTGGTCTTTTCTTCCGGCTTGAGGATGTCATAGGTCAGGATCGAAAACCGCAGCTCCTTGGCGCGACCCATGAGGTCGTTGAAGGCGGCCTCTTCCATTCCTTCCACCAGCCGGCGGTAGCGTTCGTAGAAGACCTTGGGGCCCTTGGCCCCCAGTCCTTCCAGCTGCTTGGCGTCTCGTCGCAGGACCGCCTCCCGGCGCAGCGTCCCCTGCTTCATGCACCCTTCGAGGACACGGGCGGTGTACAGCTGCCACTGCTCGGCGTCGTTGAGGGGGGTGGCGAAGAGCTCGCGGGTGAAGAAGTCGAGGACGTACTTCTCCCCGTAGGTGTATTCCACCGCCACGTCGACCATCGACGAGGGGGTGGGGATTGCGACGATGGCGATGAACGCCGCCACCGCGACGGCGAAGCGTTTGTAGTCGATGTACCGGTCGTACGCGGAGGCGCGCTTGCCTTCGCCTGCTGAAGTCATTGCTCTCCTCCTTCTTTCGGCGCCCACGCTCGGTCGTTCTGGCGGCGGCGTCGGGTGGTTTGCGCCGCCTCCCGGATGCGGCGCTCCAGGTCAGGCAGCGGGTGAGGCTTGAGCAGGTAGGCGAAGGCGCCACCACTCAGGCCCGCTTCTTCCTCGCTGCGCGACAGGTGGCCCGTGAGCATGATCACCTCGGGGGGATCGGGCATGGCGCGGATGTCGGCCAGCACGGAAATGCCGTCGCGGTCCGGCATCTTCACATCCAGCAGCACCACGTCGACGGGTTGAGCGGCCAGGGCGGCCAGCGCTTCCTCCCCCGATTCCGCCGTGGCCACGGTGAAGCCTCGCCGTGACAGGATTTTGGCGAGGGTCTGGGAGAACGACACCTCGTCGTCCACCAAGAGGACCCGGATGCTCATGCCGTCTCCTGAGCGGCGCGGGGGAGCGTCACGGTGAAGGTGGCGCCCTTGCCCGGCTGGCTGTTCACCTCGATGCTGCCCCCCAGCTCCTGCACCAGGCCGTAACAGATGGCCAGCCCCAGGCCGGTGCCCTTGCCCACCGGCTTGGTGGTGTAGAAGGGGAGAAAAATCGAGGAGAGCAGCTCCGGGGGGATCCCGGGCCCGTTGTCCTCGATCTCCACTCGCACCGTCCCGTCGGTCGCGCGACTGCGCACCACCACCCGCCCGTCGCCGCGGCCGGCGGTGGCATCGAGGGCGTTGTTGATGAGGTTCATGAAGATCTGCTGCAGGTGGGCGGGCGCACCGCGAACGGCGGGAACATCGGCGAGGTCGGTGTCCAGCACCACCCCCTCGATTCGCGCGCGAGATCGCATCACCGTCACCATCTCCTCCAGCATGGGCGACAACAGCACCTGCTGGGGTGAGGAGTCGACGCGCCGGGCGAACTTCAGCAGGCCCTGGGTGATGGTCTTGCAGCGCGCCACCTGGTCGCCGATCTTGCTGGCGGCGTCCAGGATTTCCAGCCGATCCTCCTCGCTGATCGGCGTCGACCCGGCAAGATCGCGGATCCAGGTTTGCAGGGTGTCGATGGTGGCGAGGGGGTTGTTGATCTCGTGCGCCAGCCCGGCGGACATCTCTCCCACCGCAGCCGTCTTGCCGGTGGCTACCAGCCGCTGGGTGAGGGCCTCGTTTGCGGCGTCGGCGCGCTTGAGCACCTGCACCTGGCGGTGGGCGAAGAGGAAGGCCAGCACTCCCGCCCCCAGCACCCCGGCCGCCGACATCAGGATCCCCACCACCACGGCGTTGCGCAGGGGCGCGTAGACGTCCCGCACTTGCTGGCGGAAGATGAGCAACCAGCGGGGGTTGGACAGCCACGTCGTGGTGCAGATGTAGCCCACCCCGCCCATGCGCAGCGTCCGCACCTTGATGCCGTCGTGGTACTCGAGGTCGGGAAAGCCGGAGGGCTCCAGGAGACGGTCCCCGAAGCGGGTCTTGGTTTGAAACCTCCCCTCGCGGTTGACAATGAAGGTCTCGCCGGTGCGCCCCACGTGGGCGGCGTCCACCAGGCGGGAAAAGTAGTCGGTGTTGACGGTGATGCGCAGGATCCAGAAGGAGTCGGCCTCACTGCGCTTGACGGCGATGATGAAGTGAGGCACCCCGCGAAAGCCGGTGAAGACGTCGGAGATATAGTAGCCGCCTTCCACGACCTCGTTAAACCATTCGGTTCCTTTATAGTTACGACCGGCCAGGTCGAACGGGCCAACGTACTTGAGGTGCTGCCCGTCGGCGTCGATCACGCCGATGTCGGTGATCACCTTGGCGCTTTGTTGCAGCACCTCGAAAAGGCGCTCCAGGTGCCCGTTGACCAGTTCCTCCCGGGGGTACTGATGGGCGAGGGCGGTGACTTCGGCGGTGAGGTTGGCCAGGAACGCCTCGATGGATTCCTTGTGATAGCGCAGCAGGTTGGCCTGCTGGTCGAGCACGATGGACCGGTTGAGGGAAAAGAAAAGGATGAAGTTAGCGATGGCGATGACGATCAGTGGCAGCACCGACACCAGCAGCACCCGGCGGACCAGGGAAACCAGCATGGCGCGGTAGTCGGTGGGGTGCGCGGGCGCACTCACGCTCGCCTCACTCATCCCTGGCCTCCGCGGCGGCCCGAATTACCTGCGCCAGGATGTCCGCCGGCACGGGCTTTAAGAGGAAGTCCCAGGCCAGCTCCCGCACCGCGTCCAGTCCCGCCTGCACGCTGCCGTGGCCGGTGAGCATGATCACCTTGGGGCGGGGAGAGAGCTGAGAGGTGCGGCGCAGCACCTCCAAGCCATCCAGCCCCGGCATCTTGAGATCCAGCACGACCACATCCACCCTGTTGCCAGCCAGATAGGCGAGTGCGGCCTGCCCATCGTGCGCTCCGGTCACCCGCATCCCCCGGGCGGTGAGGACCTTGACGAGAGTGTCTCGGAACACGTCCTCGTCATCCACCACCAGGACCCGGATCGGCTCGGCCACCCGTTACCTCCTCCCGAATCCAAGGGCCATGACACCCTGCTGCCGTGCGGAGGCGCCCGTCAGTGCGCCGTGGGAGGGGGAATCGGGCCACTTCGGCGGATCACCGGGATCCACTCTCCGTAAGTCCGGCGGGGAGGAGCGCCGATAGGCGCCCCCCCCTGGTGCGCTAGAGAGTGTGCGCGCATTCACAGCTTGTTCCCGGATGCTGCGCCGATGGACGCCAGCGCGACCACTCCCAGCGCGCGGCGTTGGCGAGGTGGTCTCGGCCCGAGGGAGGAGTATGAGGCTGGCGGCTACTCGTGTCGCTTTGCCGCTGCGCGGCAGGTTGACCTCCTGTTGCTCTGCGCTGGCTGGCGCTCTCCGGACGGCCGCGGGAACGTCGGCGAAGACTTTGGTGGCTCGCGAGGTGGGGAAGGCAAGGGGCGTAGCTGCCACGGTGTCTCCCATCCACACCCGGACGTCCGGGCGCGGCATCAGGATAGCAAACGATCGGGTCATGGGGGAAGGGGTGGCCCCTCCCTCGGGGTTCGCGGTCGCTTAGGCGGGCCGGTGGCAGGGGCGGCCGGAGAGGCAGGGGGGCGTCCGCGCGGCTGGGCGACGAGCTGGGGTGCTAGGGCGCCTGGGCTTTCCCTTGGCGCGACGCCAGCTCCACCAGCCGCTGCTCCACCTCGGCAAGGACGTAGTCGGGGGTGGAAGCACCGGCGGTGAGCCCCACGCAGGATACGTTCAAAATCCAGGAGGGATCGAGATCATCTGCTCCCTGAATGAGATAAGACGGCTTGTTGACCTTGCAGATCTCCCACAGGTGGCGGGTGTTGGCGGAGTGCTTGCCGCCCACCACGAGGATGAGTTGCACCTCGGGGTCGCTGGCCAGCACCCGCGCTGCGTCCTGGTTCTCCTTGGTGGCGTAGCAAATGGTATCGGCGCGGCGGGTGTTGGGTTGAGCGGTCTCGATGTGCCGAACTACGTCCTCGTACTCTTCAGCGTTGAGGGTGGTCTGATAGAGGACGCGGATGGCAGGGTAGGCGGACCAGTCTACCTGGCGGGCCTGCTCGAGGGTGGAAATGACGTGGTAGCAGGTGGGGTCCAGATCGTGGGTGTAGCCGATGACCTCGCGGTGGCCGGGGTGGCCTATGAACACCAGGTGAGCTCCTTCGGTGAGCGCCCGCTGCGCCTCTTTGTGGATATCGTAGACAAACTTGCAGGTGGTGTCGAGGATCTCGAGACCGAGCTGGCGGGCCCGCTGGTGAAAAGAGGGCGGCACACCGTGGGCGGAGAAAACGATGACCGGCTCATGGACGTCCTCCAGGGCCTGCACGGTGCGCACCCCGAGCTGTTCCATCTCCTCCACCACCCGTTCGTTGTGCACGACCTGTCCGAGGATAGCGCCTCGCCCCCCTTGCCGGGCGAAGCGCTTGACCTTGATGTCGGCCACCCGTACCCCCGAGCAGAAGCCGTACTTGGCGGCGCGCTTTATGGCGAGTGTCCTCTCCACGTTGGGCTCTAACGCGGCGAGCGGGTGAAACCTTCCGGGCCGAGAGGTCCCAGCCGCTGCCGGTACGCCGCCACGGCGGCCAGGGTGTCCTGAATGTGGTCGCCACCGAACTTGGTCAGGAAGGCCCGGGCCAGCACGAAGGCCACCATCGCCTCCAGGATGACCCCGCAGGCGGGGACCGCCGTGACGTCGGAGCGCTCGTAGGCGGCCACGGTGGGCTCGCCGCTCGTCAGGTCCACCGAGGGCAAGGGGTCGCGCAGCGTGGCGATGGGCTTCATGAAGGCGCGCAGCACGATCTCCTCGCCGTTGGTCACCCCCCCCTCGAGGCCCCCGGCGTGATTGGTCCCCCGCCGCAAGCCGTTCGTACCCGGCAGGGTGGGGTCGTGCGCCCGCGAGCCGGGCCACCCCGCCGCCTCCACCCCGGCGCCGACGGCCACTGCCTTGACCGCCTGCACGGACATGGCCGCCTGGGCCAGCTGCCCATCCAGGCGTTCCTCCCAGGTGGCGTAGGACCCCAGCCCCGGCGGCACCCCCCGCGCCACCACGCCGATCACCCCGCCCAGGGTTTCCCCGGCGTGTTTGGCGGCGTCCACCATGGCCACCAGTTCCCCCTCCCGCTCCGGCGCCAGCGAGCGCAGAGGGGAGTCCTCCTGGACCCTCATCAGGTCGGCGAAGGTGGGCGCCCCTTCGTGCAGGGTCACCCCCCCCAAGGCCAGCACCCCGGAGCGGATCTCCACCCCCACAAGGGCGAGAAGCTGTCGGCACACCGCTCCCGCCGCCACCCGGGCCGCCGTCTCGCGCGCCGAGGCGCGCTCCAGGACGTTGCGCAGGTCCGCGGCGTGCCCGTACTTCCAGGCTCCGGCGAGGTCGGCGTGGCCGGGGCGAGGGGCGGTGAGGCGCTTGCGCTCGGCCTTGGCCGGGTCCACCTGCCAGGGGTCCATCACCGCCGCCCAGTTCGCCCAGTCTCGGTTCCTTACCGCCAACACCAGGGGTGAGCCGAGGGTGACCCCGTCGCGCAGGCCGGCCCGCACCTCGACGGCGTCGCGCTCGATCTTTTGCCGGCCGCCTCGGCCGTGGCCGTGCTGCCGGCGGGCCAGCTCCCGGTCAATCGCGGCCCGGTCCAGGGCCAGGCCGGCGGGCAACCCGGTGAGTACGGCGAGGATCTCCGGGCCGTGGGACTCGCCCGCGGTGGCGAGGGTGAGCGCCATCAGCGTCGCCCGCCGCCGCCGGCCTCCAGTGTGATCTTCAGGCTGAGGGTCTGCTCGCCGCGGCGCAGCAGCAGTTCCACCTCCTCCCCCGGCTGGTGATCCCCCAGGGCGTACATGTAGTCGTAGATGTTGCGCACCTCGCGGCTGCCGAAGCGCAGCACGACGTCGCCCGCCTGCAGGCCGGCCCGCTCGGCGGGGGAGCCCCCGGCCACCCCGGAAATCTTGAACCCCTGCCCCTCCCAGCCGAACTCGGGGATGACCCCGGTGCGCACCTTCAGGTTGCGGCGCCCTCCGGAAGCTTCCGTGGCTACCCGCTGGAAGGTGGGGCGCTGGGGCAGATCGGCCATGGCCCGTGCCAGCTCCGCGGCAAAGCTCACCACGCGAGTCATCCCCGGGTAGTGGAGGCGGTCGGCATCGTCGCTGGGCCGGTGGTAGTCCTCGTGGGCGCCGGTGAAGAGGAAAAGGACCGGAATGCCCACGGCATAGAAAGACGAGTGGTCCGATGCCCCGTACCCCCCCTTGTCGGTGGTGATGGTCAAGTTGGCCGCCGCGTTGGTCGTGTCGATGAGCGTCGGCCACTCCGCCGCGGTGCCAACTCCGGAGACGGTCAGTTTCGACCCCTCCCGCGGGCGCCCGATCATGTCCATGTTAAGCATCGCCACCACCCGCTCCCGCGGAACGGGGAGGTTGTTCACCAGGAAAGAGGACCCCAAAAGCCCCATCTCCTCGGCGGCAAAGGCGGCAAAGAGCACGGATCTCGCCGGGGGGCGGGCGGCGAGGAGACGGGCGACCTCCAGCAGGCCCGCCACCCCGGAAGCGTTGTCGTCGGCGCCGTTGTGAACGGCCAGCTCCTGGGGCACCAGCGACGAGGAACCTTCCCCTCCCCACCCCAGGTGGTCGTAGTGGGCGCCCACCACCACTACCTCTTGGGCGCGAGCGGGGTCGCTGCCGGGCAGCAGGGCCAGGACGTTGTCGGTCGAAGCGCGCTGCTGCACCACGTCGGCGGTCAGGCGAGCCTGGATCCCCAGGGGGCGGGAGGCCGGCTCGAAGCGCTCGTTCATGCGGCGCTGCAGCTCGGCGAGGGTAAACCCCTGACCCGAGAAAAACGCCTCGGCCAGGGGTGTGGAGATCCCCAGCACCGGCAGGCCGGCGTCGGCGAAGGAGGCGTCGAAGGAGATCTTGACCGGGGCGCTGTCCTTGCTCTCCGCCGGGCCGGTGGCCACCAGCACAGCCACGGCCCCGCGCGCCCTGGCTTCCGCCGCCTTGCGGCGCAGGGCCATGTACGGCTGCAGCTTGGAGGCCGGGTCGTCGCCGTGGGGGGAGTGCCGCAGGAGAAGAACTATCTTGCCGTTCACGTCCAGGCCGGCGTAGTCGTCCCAGCCGTCGTCGGCGGCAGGGATGCCGTACCCGGCAAACACCACCTCGCCGGCGGCGTTGCTGGAGGAAGAGAAGGGCAAGGGGGTGAACTCCTCGCCCAGCACCGCCACCCGCTCGCCCTGGGGAAGCGCCAGGGTGAGGCGGTTGTCCGGTCCGGGCGTGACGGTGGCCACGAAGGTCAGCCCCTGCAAATAGGTGCCGTTGTCGCCGACGGGCCGCAGGGCAAGGGCGCGGAAGCGCTCGGCCACGAAGGCGGCGGCAATGGCGGCGCCGGGGGTGCCGGCGCGCCGGCCTTCGAGGGCGTCGGCGGCCAGGAAGTACACGTCGGCGCGGAGCCGTTCCAGGCTCGGGGACTGCGATGCAGCAGCCGCTCCGGCGGTGAGCAGGGCGATGAGGGCGAGGGCCAGCTGTCTAGCGCGCGGCATCGGGCCTCCAGGTCAGCGCCAGGGTAGCCCAGCGAGGAGGCAGCGGCACCCCCGGCACCTCCTGGTAAGAACGATCCAGCAGGTTGCTCACTTCCACCTCTACTCCCAGGCCGCGGAGAAGGGAACGGATGAGGCGCAAATCCACCAAGGTGTACGGGTTTCCCCCGCGGGGGTGGCGCCAGCGCACGCCGCTGGAGAGCCGCCAGCGCCCCGGCAGCGGCGCCATAACCGCCAGTGACGCCTCGGCCAGAGGGTGGGCCAGGGCGTAGCGGGAGCGCTGGGGGTCAGACTCCAGCCGGGAGGACAGCACGCTGGCGGCGGCGCGTACCTGGGTGAAAGGGCCCGCTTGGGTGGCCACAAATGCCAGCTCCCCACCGCTCGTCACCACCCGGGCGTGGTTGCTGGCCCAGTACATATCGTTCTCGTCGCGCAGGTAGTCGATGAGATGACTGGACTGCCGGCGAAAGACGGCGCCCTCCCACCGCCGCCCTCGGCCTTGGTGGCGCAGCAACACCTCTCCTGTCCACCCTTGTTCGGGTCGCAGGTGGGGATTGCCGACGATGGTAGGGGAGTCGTAGTGCAGTTCGGTGAAGGAAGGCAGGCGAAAGGATTGGCCGGCGGCGCCGCCCACCGTCCACCCACCACCGAGATCGACTTGGAGCGACGCTCCCGGCGACAGGTGCCAGCCGATGATGGTGAGGTGGTCGGCGCGCAGTTGACCCGAGAGGGAGAGGGGACCGCGGCGGTGAAGCACCTCGGCAAAGGCCGCGGCTCGCTGCCGCTGATGCGTTCCCAGCCGGGAGGAGCGGAGGATCTCGCGACCGCCTTCGATCCCCACCAGCCAGCCTGTCCCACCCTCGCCGCCCTCGAGGGTGGCCTGCACGACGCCGACGCGGCTGCGATGGCGGTTGGCGTACCAGCTGGGGCGGGGGCGGTCCAGGACGAAGTGGTCCCGGTGCTGCCGGGCGGCGGCGCGCAGGGTCAGGTGCAGGTTGCCCAGAGGGCGGGAGGCGCTGGCGGTCAAGAGCGCCGTGTCGATTTCCTCGTACTGCTCGGGGAAGCGGGAGGAGTAAAACCCCCAGGCTCCGAAGGCCGCGTCTTCCACCCCCAGGTTGATCCGGGTGCGCCACCAATCCCCCCACCGCTCCCACCCCAGCGCGCCCCGCAGGCGCTCCCAGTCGGTATTGTGAGCGAAGCCTGCGCTGTCGCTGGTCTCGGCGGCAAACCAGGCCCCGCCACCGAGGGGGCCTGCCGCTCGCCCCTCTCTGAGCTGGTACTGGCCCGCCCGCACGGTGGCGGCGAGGCCGGCTGGAGCGCCGGTGGTCACGGCCACCACGCCGCCGAAGGCATCCGGCCCGTGCACCGCCGAGCCGGGTCCCAGGAGCACCTCCACCCTCTCGATGATCTCCAGCGGCAGGGGGAGCTGCAGGTGAAAGTGGCCGGTCTGGGGGTCGTTAACCCGCACCCCGTCCACCAGCACCGCCACCTGCTCGAAGGTGCCACCGCGCAGGGCGGCGTCGGTCTGGATGCCGCCCACGCCGCGCCGCGCCAAACCGCCGCCCACCAGATAGACCAGCAGCTCGGGGAGGGTGGACACTGGCAGCTCGGCGATGTCCTCTCGGGTGAGCACCAGCACGTGCCGGGCGACCCCGCCCTCAGCCAGGCGCGAGGCGGTGACCGTCAGCTCTTCTCGAAACGAGGCGCCTTCGACGGTCACACCTGAGGCACGAAGAACGAAAAGGGCAACCATGAAGACTCGGCGCGACACCGGGAAACCTCCGTGAAGGGTGGGATATTACCACGTGGGGGGCTGGCCGCTCTCATTCTGCCCCCTTGCGGTGGGACCGGCCAGGACCTATTCTTTATTCATGTTCCGGTCTCTCCTCGCCGCCGCCCTGCTGCTCGCCCCCGTGGGAGCCGCTGCGGAAGAATACTTCGTCGTCGGCGTAGCGCAGCGCCAAGGGCAGGAGGGTTCCTGGTGGGGCACCGAGCTGTGGGTGACCAACACCACGGCCTCCACCGGAGGCTATGCGGTGGTGTTTTTGCCCGTGGGGCAGTCCAACCTGGAGGCGTTGCGGGTGGAACCAACGCTGGAGGATATCCCGCCGGGGGTGACCGTCTTGCTCAAGGACGTTGTGCCCGAGGGAGGGTTGGGGGCGCTGCGGGTGGTCACGACCCCCGGGGTGATGGTCTACTGCCGGGTGTTCAACGCCGCCGGGCGGGGCTCCTTTGGCCTGGGCGTGCCGCCCCTCACCCGCGCCGCCGCCACCAGGCCGGGCGAAATTGCCCATCTTGTAGGGCTGCGCCGTTCCCCCCAGTTTCGCACCAACGTGGGCGTGATGAACCTCAGTATTGACAACGGTGCGGTGCGGATCCGGCTGGTCGGCGAGCGCGGCGAGGTTCTTGGTGAGCAGCCGTTCCGCCTCGCTCCCGGGGCCTATCTGCAGCTCACCGATATCCTGCACGCCTTCGGGCAGCAGCGCGCCGAGAACGTGCGCGCCGAAATCAGCGGGACGGTGCCTTTCATCGCCTACGGGTCTGTGATCGACTCCCGCTCGGGAGCTCCCACCCTGGTTCAACCGCTGCGCTGAAATCTCTTGAGCTGCTGGAGTTTGACCATCTCCCCGGGGCAGTGGGGCAGGAGTGGGCGAGGGCGTTGGCCGGGAAAAATAGCGAACGAAGACGCGACAGAGACTCGGAAACGTTGTGCTGCGTTGACTTTGTGAAATCCTTGGCTATACTGCCGCGCCGGGAAGGAGGGGGGAGTGGCCGAGTACATCCCCATACTCGTTTTCACTGCGGTAGCGTTCTCTTTTCCCATCATCACGATTCTCATCTCCAAGGCGATCCGCGCCGGCCGCTTCGACCCGGTCAAGGCCGAGCCGTACGAATGTGGCATCGTCCCCGCCAGTGAGGCTTTTGATACCCGCTTTTCCATCCGGTACTACCTCATCGCCGTGCTGTTCGTGGTCTTCGACGTGGAGACGGTATTCCTCTACCCCTGGGCGGTGATGTTCAAGAAGCTGGAGCTGTTCGGGTTTATCGAAATGCTTGTCTTTCTCGGCATTCTGGTCGCGGCCTACATCTATGCCTGGCGGCGCGGAGCGTTGAAATGGGTGTGATTGAGAACCGCTTCCAGCCCAGCCTTCTCACCCGTACCTACGATGTAATCTTCAACTGGGCGAGAAAGAATTCCCTCTGGCCCATGCAGTTCGGGTTGGCCTGCTGCGCCATCGAGATGATGGCGGCGCTAGACTCCCGCAACGACATGGCGCGGTTCGGCGCCGAGGTGTTCCGGGGCTCGCCGCGCCAGGCCGACCTGATGATCGTCTCCGGTACGGTGACCGAGAAGATGGCCCCCATCGTCCGCCGTCTCTATGACCAGATGGCCGAGCCCAAGTGGGTGATCGCCATGGGGTCGTGCGCCATGTCTGGCGGGCCCTACCGCACCTATGCCGTGACCCAGGGGGTGGATCGCCTCATCCCGGTGGACGTCTACGTGCCTGGCTGTCCCCCGCGCCCCGAGGCTTTGATCTACGGGCTGATGCAGCTGCAGAAGAAGATCGACCGGCGCAGCATCGCGCGCCAGGCCAGCTAGGAGTCGAGGATGGCGGAGGAAGACAAGGGAGCTGCGCGGGCTAGCGCACCCGCCGGGGCGCCGGCCGGCGACCCTGCGGCGGCGCCCAAGGCGCCGTGGGAGGACAAGCCGGTCACCCCGGTGCCCCACGACGCCGGCGCCCACCCCGCGGTGGCGGAGCTCGAAGCAGCGGTGCCGGGGGCGGTGGCCGAGGCGGTGGAGATGGCCGGCCAGGTGACGGTGGTGGTGCCCCTCAATAGGCTGCTGGCCGCCTGCCAGGCCCTCAAGGAGCAGCTGGGGTACGGTTTTTTGGTGGACCTCACGGTGGTCGACTGGCCCGGGCGGGAGGCTGGTCGCTTCGACGTGGTGTATTGGCTGCACCGGCACCGCGACGAGTCGCGGCTACGTGTGAAGGTGCGGGTGGCCGAGGGCCAGGAGGTGCCCAGCGTCACCCCCGTGTGGAAGGTGGCCAACTGGATGGAGCGGGAGGCCTTTGACATGTTCGGCCTGTACTTCGGCGGCCACCCCAACCTGGAGCGCATCCTCACCTGGGAGGGGTTTTCCGGCCATCCCCTGCGTAAGGACTTCCCTCTGGAGGGGATCGACACCGGCGCCGCCATCTACCCCGACGTCTTTCCTCCCGGCGGGGGGCCGGTGGCCGGCGGGGGGGAGGAGTAGGCCATGGAGAGAACCCACCTGAAAGCCTTCGCCGACGCCGAGGAAATGGAAATCTCCTTCGGCCCCCAGCACCCCTCAACCCACGGCGTCCTGCGGCTGATGGTCAAGGTGGACGGGGAGCGCATCCTGGACGTCAAGCCCATCATCGGCTACCTCCACCGGGGGACCGAGAAGCTGTTCGAGCGGGAGACCTATAACGGTTGCATTCCCCACACCGACCGCATGGACTACACGGCGGCGGTGACCAACAACCAGGGGCTGGTGGGGGCGGTGGAGAGGCTCATGGGGATCACAATCCCCCCCCGCGCCGCCTACCTGCGCATGATCCTGGCGGAGCTGCAGCGCCTGGCTTCCCACCTCGTGTGGCTGGCCACCCACGCCCTGGACATCGGCGCCCAGACGCCGTACTTCTACTGCTTCGAGGAGCGGGACAAGATCCTCGACCTGTTCGAGGAGTACTGCGGCGCCCGCCTCACCACCAATTGCATGCGGGTGGGGGGGATGCCCTTCGACCTCACGCCGGGGTGGACCGACCGCTGCCGCGCCTTCATCGAGCAGTTCCCCGCCAAGGTGTCCGACTGGGAGCGCCTCCTCACCAAGAACCGCATTTGGCGGGAGCGCACCGTGGGGGTGGGGGTGATCTCCGCCGCCGACGCCATCGAGTGGGGGCTGACCGGTCCGCCCCTGCGCGGCTCGGGGGTGCGCTGGGACATCCGCAAGGTGTTCCCCTACGACCGTTACGACGAGGTGGAGTTCGACGTCCCCATCGGCACCAACGGCGACACCTACGACCGCTACCTGGTGCGCATGGAGGAAATGCGGCAGTCGGTGCGGATCATCCGGCAGTGCCTGGAGCGCCTCCCCGACGGTCCGGTGATGGCCAAGGTGCCGAAGATCATCAAACCTCCCAAGGGGGAGGTGTACTTCTCGGTGGAGGCCCCCAAGGGGGAGCTGGGGTACTACCTGGTCTCGGAGGGGGGTGACACCCCCTACCGCCTGCACGTGCGCCCGGCCTGCTTTATCAATTTGCAGGCGCTGCCGGAGATGGTGCGCGGGCAGCTGGTGGCGGACCTCGTGGCGGTGATCGGGACGCTGGACATCGTGCTGGGGGAGATCGACCGATGAGGGCGGGGAGAGGAGACGGTCGGGGGGGGACGCATGCCTGAGCCACTGATGACGTACCTGGTGATCCCCCTGGTGAAGATCGTGGTGATCCTGCTGGTGCTCATCCTGGGCGCCGCCTACCTCACCTTTTTCGAGCGCAAGATCCTGGCCTACATTCAGATCCGCCTGGGGCCCAACCGCGTGGGGCCGAAGGGGTGGTTGCAGGCCATCGCCGACGCCTTGAAGCTCTTCGTCAAGGAAGACCTGACCCCGGCGCGGTCGGAGAAATTCGTCTTCCTGCTCGCCCCGGTGCTGATCATCGTGCCGGCGCTGCTGGTGTTCGCCGTCATCCCCTTCGGCCCCTCGGACATCTGGCGGCTGACCGACATCAACGTGGCGCTGCTCTTCGTGCTGGGCGTCTCCTCGGTGGGGATTTACGGCATCATCCTGGGCGGGTGGTCCTCCAACAACAAGTACTCCTTGATGGGGGGGTTGCGCTCGGCGGCCCAGCTCATCTCCTACGAGGTGCCCATGGGGTTTGCCGTGGTCACCGTGGTGGTGATGGCGGGCAGCCTCTCCCTGGTGCGCATCGTCGAGGTGCAGCGGGAGCTGGGGGTGTGGTTCTTCCTCCCCGGCATCGTGGCGTTGTTCGTCTACTTCGTGTGCGGGGTGGCGGAAACCAACCGCAACCCCTTCGACCTGCCCGAAGCCGAGTCGGAGCTGGTCGGCGGTTTCCACACCGAATACTCGGGGATGAAGTGGGCCTTCTTCTTCCTCGGCGAGTACGCCAACATGATCGTCATCTCGGCCATGGCCACGGTGCTGTTCTTCGGCGGCTGGCTGCCCCCTTTCCCCAACCTGCTGGCGCCGCTGTGGGCCTTGCCGGCGGTGGCCTGGGTGCCGCCCCCCTTCTGGTTCCTCCTCAAGGTGGCCGCCTTCATCTTCCTTTATATGTGGTTCCGCGGCACCTTCCCGCGCTACCGTTTCGACCAGCTCATGCGGCTGGGGTGGAAGGTGTTGCTGCCGGTGAGTCTGGCCAACCTCATGGTGGTGGCGTTGGGGGTGCTGATTCTGGGGGGGCGCTCATGAGTTGGTGGGATAAGATCCTCGCCTTCATCCCCCTGGAGCTGGTGCAGGGGCTCGGGGTGACCGGGAAGTACTTGTTTCGCAAGAAGGTCACGGTGCAGTACCCGGAGCAGCGCCTGGAGCCCAAGGACCGCTTCCGCGGCATGTTCGGTTTTTCCGAGGAACGCTGCATCGTCTGCCACAACTGCGCCAAGGCCTGTCCCATCGACATCATCCACATCACCGACCACTTCGAGGAAAGCGTGGTGGACGGCAAGAAGCGCAAGAAGAAGGTGCTCGACCGCTACGATATCGATGTCAAACGGTGCATGTTCTGTGGGTTGTGTGAGGAGGCCTGCCCCACCAAGCCGGTGGCCATCTGGCTGACCACCAAGACCTACGAGACCGCCGCCTACGAGCGCAACGAGCGGCTGTACTTCGACAAGGTGCGGCTGCAAACCTGGGATGGGGTCCTGCCGTTCCCCGGCGTCAAGGCGCCGGCGGAGGGCGGGATGCCGGAGGACCCCAAGGCCGAAAAGAAGGCCGCCGGCGGGGAGGGCGCGTGATGCTGGACTGGCTGGTGGCCCACGTCGTGCCCATCGTTTTCTACACCGCCGCGGTGCTGGTGGTGGCCGGGGCGATCGGGGTGATCTGGTTTCGCAACCCCATCCACGCCGCCCTGTCGCTGCTGGCCACCTTCCTGGCGGTGGCCGGGCTGTTTGTGTTGCAGCACGCCGAGTTCATCGCCGCGGTGCAGATCGTGGTCTACGCCGGCGGCGTCATGGTGCTGTTTCTGTTCGTGATGATGCTGGTCAACGTGCGCACCCTGCCGCGGGAGTACCAGTACGTACGCTCCCTGCTTCCCGCCGCCGTGGTCACCGGCGGCTTCCTGGCGGCGGTGGTGGCGGCTGGGCTTTTCGCCCGTTCCTACCTGGCCGCCGCCGACCCGGCGGCGCTTACGGCGGTGGAGGGGCAAACCATGGGCAACACCGAGGCGGTGGGGTGGGTCCTCTACCGAGACTTCCTGCTGCCCTTCGAGGTGGTCTCGCTGGTGCTGCTGGTGGCCATGTTGGGGGCCATCGTCATGGGGCGCAAGGACCGACGCGAGGAGGACGCGGGGGAGGAGGCGCGGTGATGATCACCATCACCCACTACCTGGTGCTGTCGCTGGTGCTGTTCACCCTCGGCGTGGTGGGCATGGTGATCCGCCGCAACTTCATCACCCTGCTCATGTGCGTGGAGCTCATCATTAATGCGGCGACCATCAACTTCATCGCCTTCTCCCGCCAGGCGGGGGACGTGACGGGCCAGGTGTTCGCCGTCTTCTTGATCACCATCGCCGCCGCCGAGGCGGCCATTGGCCTCGGCATCATCGTCGCCCTGGTGCGGCTGAAGCAGACGGTGCAGCTGGACCAGGCCAACGTCATGCGCGGGTGAGGAGGGGACGATGAAGGATCTGCTCTGGCTGATTCCCCTTTTCCCCCTGTTGGGCGCGGTGGTCAACGGGCTCATCGGCCACCGCCGCGGCTGGTCGCACCACGCCACCGCGCGGGTGGCCCTTACCGGCTCGGGGCTCGCGCTGCTGGCGGGCCTGGCCGCCATTGCCGACTGGGCGACCACGCTGGGCACCCACGGGGTGCACGTCAACCGGGTGTTCACTTGGATACCGGCGGGGCCGGCCACCACCGCCGACGGGTTGCTGGCCAACGTGACCATCGACGTCGCCCTGCGCCTGGATCCGTTGTCGGCGGTGATGCTGTTTTTCGTGACGTTCGTGGGGTTTCTGATCCACGTCTACTCGGTGGGGTACATGCACGGCGAGGGGGAGCGGGGCTTTGCCCGCTACTTCGCCTACT
>CALEVZ010000035.1 GCA_937924755.1 uncultured bacterium | reverse complement strand
CGTGCCCAGCGGACGGGCCTGGGAGCTCGGATTCCCGGACCCGGCGCTGTTTTGGGCCGTGCCTGTCGGGGCCGACCGCTTCGTCGCGGCTGGTTTGCACGGCCTCGTGAGCTATACCGTGACCCGTATCGACGGCGATCTCGACGTTCGGATCGCCTCGGGGCTGTCCACCGACTTGGGGCAGCTGGGGATCTGCGCCGCCTTGCCGGGCGGGACACGCGTCGCTGCCGGCAGCGCGACCGGCGAGCTCTTCGTCGTCGACACGGAGAATTTTCCCCCGCCGCTCGGGCGCATCCACCTGCGCTGACCGCCCGGCCAGCGTCCCGAGGGATTGCCGCCGCCTCGCCACAGGTGTTCAAACGCGCCGCGGCGTGGTGCGGACGTGCGGCTGCCAGACCAGGGGATCGGACGCGGAATCGGTGATGACGACCTTGATGATGCCCGGGGGGTCTCCCCGGTGGGGCCGTTCGGGCCGCAGCCGCAGGTGACCATCCGCCGCGACCCAGATCAGCCGGTTCAGCGCGACGCAGACGCGCAGGTCCATGCCGACAACCATCGCCTTGCCGTCGATGGCTGCGAGGCGGCGCCCGAAATGCGCGGCCAGGTCCTGGGCGACGGGCGCGAGGCGCTTTTCGGCTTCCCCCACCCCCTCGAGCTGCGCCCACTTCGTCTTGAGACTCTCCTTGCGCTCGACCGCCCGGTTCTCGCTGACGCCCTCGAATTTCTCCTCGATCCCCGGCTCGAGCAGCCCGGGAAGGTGTAATTTGGTTATTTAGCTCTGGACGTGGATTAGCGAGGTCGAACCATTCTCACCTCCTCGGCGGATGTGCTGGACGCTGAGGTAGTCTCCGAACACGGCGGAGATGTTGGCGGGCGCCAGCTCAATGAGCGTGCCGGTCAAGCCGCTGAACCAAGCGTGCGGGAGCGCGTCGCGGCTGTGGCGTGCCAAGTCGTCGATGAACTCGTTCTGGCTGCGCTGCGCCTCGTCGGCAACCACGACGCTGTCGCGGCGCGCGGAAGGTGTGGGGTGCCGGTCGCCCGTTCCTCCGGAAAGGAACTCCTGGATCCGGGTGAAGACCACCCCGCCCGCCTTTGCCATCCGCAGCTCCCGCAGGTGGGTGCGGATTTCGGCCTGCACCGACGGCTGGCGCGACAGGTCCTGGCAGCGCGAGCACGGGCCGAAGAGCAGCTCGTGAGGGTCGTTGCCGTCGATGAAGTCGACCAGGGTGCGCTTCTCCGCCGCATCGGTGAGAACGTCGGCGACCCCCAGCAGCAGCGCCGGGCCCACCCCCAACCGGCTCCAACGGTCCCAGCCGCCAGCCTACGTGCCACCCGGAGGTGAAAGGAAGAGGTTTTCCGATTGATCTCGTTGTAGTATGGAGCCACAATTCGTTTGGAAAGGAGCCGGCCACCATGACCGCTCTGCCGTCACCATCGCCCAGAGAGTGGGCGACACTGCACATCATCTGCGCGGCCTTCGTGGTTGCTACTCTGCTCTATGGTGGGGTGGGTTGGTTCGTGGTGACTTCCAGCTCCGTCGAGCTGCCCTCCGCCGCCAAACCCGGTGGGCTCGCCCTGGTGATGGCAACGGCGGCGATCCTGCTGCTGCTAGCCGCACCCCTGGCTCAGCGGCTCCTGGCCCAGGACCGAGAAGCCCGACCGGGCATAATGCCCTCGGTCCCCTTCGAGACCTACCGGCAAGCGGTCATCGTCGCCTTTGCGGTGCGGGAGGGAGCCGCCATCTTCGGGCTGGTGATCACCCTCCTTCTGCGGGACATCCGCTGGGTGTTGGGGCTGGGGGCCGTGGCGGTGCTGACCATGTTGCTGGGGTGGCCCACTGAGGCGGGTTGGGAGCGCCTGAACCGGAGCTAGAGCCGCCCCGCCCGGCGGACCGGGTGACGCACGGCGGGCTGTATCCAGATCACCCCGTCCTCGGCCCGAACCGCCACCACCGGACCGGCGCCGGGTCGGGGGTTCTTCCCCATGTCCAGGAGCTGCGCGGAGGCCGCACGGTGACCATCACTTCTCGCTGGGAAGGAGAAGGGCTGGCAGGCGCCGCGTCGGCGCCGGGTCTCATGGCCGGCACGGGGCGACCGGCCCGGCCCGTGAAAGCGCACCACCTGCAGGAAAGGAAAAGAGCCCGAAAACCGCAGCTGGCTTCTCCTGTGAGGTCGGATTTGGCGGCGCTGGCGAGCGCACTCGGGGGCCGCGCCCAACGCCTCGAGTACGGCCCGCGCCCTCGCCCCTACGTTCGCCCGCCATCATCGGCGTCTCCCGCCCCTGGTCACGAACCCAACTGCGGCCTTTCTGGTTCATGAGGTCATGATGGAGGCGCCGGCCTGCCCCCGGGGCTCGGACGGTGCGGGAACGCCGCCCGCTCAGGCCCGCAACCACACCTCCCAGCCGCCCCCGTGAGGTCGGGCGAACACCTCGTACCCCTTGGCCCTGATGGCATCGATCAGCGGGGCGGGGTGAAAGGGGGCCCGCAGCAGCACCACCTCGCCGGGGGCAGCGGCGGCCAGCCGCGCGCTCACCACCGCCACCGGGGTGCGGCCGCTGCCCAGCACCTCCTCGGCGGAGAGGACGGCGGTCGGGGCGGCGCCCACCACCCAGGCAGGAGGAGGAGCATCCGCCCCTTCCGTGGCGGGCACCGACTCCGCCTCGGGGGAGGCCTGGCCTAGGGCCTGGCGCAGGCGGCCCACCAGCTCGGGCACCGGCACCCCGCCGATTTTGGCCGCCTGCTCCAGCGTCGCCACCCGCGCCACGGTGCGGCGCAGCAGCGGGTTGCGCAGGCGGGCAAACTCGGGGGAGATGGAAATCAGCACCTCCTCCAGCTCCGGATGGGCATCCAGGAGGGGGCCGATCCTGGTGGCGGGACTCAGGATCTCGCTCATGCCGCGTCTCCCTCAGCGAGCAGCCGGCGCTCCCCCTCGAGGGCGCGAATGGCGGTGACGTCCTGGGTCACCTCCAGACACCCCAGATACTCCCCGCCCTCCCCGCGCACGGCGAAGTAGCGAATATGCAAAAACTTGCCGTGTAGGGTGATCCAGAACTCGGCCACCTCCCGCCGGCCGACCCGCATGTCGTCCAAGATGTGCTGCACGATGTGCACCGAGGAAGGGGGGTGGCAGTCCTGCACCCGCCGCCCGAGGATGGCCCGGTTGCGGGCAAAGATGCGCTCCTTGCCCTCGGTGAAGAAGGCCACCCGGTCCTCGGCGTCCACGAAGGTGATGTCCAGGGGTAAGGTGTTGAACAGGGCGACGAGCTGGCGCAGGGTGAAGTGCCCGGAGGGCAGGCGCACGGCGTCGTCGGGGGGCAGCTCGGCGGTGCGCTCGGGTACCGCCGCTGGTCGCGGCGTCCACCCCGGCTCCGGCTCCACCAGCAGGGGCGGAAACTCCCCCCACTGGGCTTGCACCTGGGCCCACTCGGTGTCGGCGAAGTTCTCGGCGCACATGGGGAAGAGAAAGCGCTCCTCCTTCTCGGTGAGACCCTCGATTTCGGCGAGCATGGGCTCCAGAACGGCCTGGCGAATCAGGGCCAGCTCTTCCCCCGTGGCCTCCGCCGCCGCCGCCAGCGCCTCGCCCGCGGCCTTGAGGTGTTCGCGGATGTCGTCGTGCAACCGCCACATCACCTTGGGGGGGCCGGTGATGCCCGCCTTCTCCAGGAAGGGGAAGAGCAGGTACTCCTTGCGCAGGTAGTGTCCCTCCACGTGGGCCAGCTGGGCGTGCGCCGCCCGCCAGGCGGCGATCTGCGTCCCGTCCAGACGCCGGGCGCCGCCGGGGAATCCGGCACCCACGGCCCGGTACGCCGCCACCGCCGCGCGAATCGCCTGATTGTCCCGGCGCAGGGTGTGCAGGGGATGGCCGGGCACCTCCTCCGCCCGCTCCCGCCGCTCGAGATGCTCTCGGAACACGGCGACGTGCACCTCGCACATGCGCCGCACCTCTTCCACCGGCATCCCCTCGGCGATCAGCTCGCTCTCCAGGGCGCCCACCTCCCCCGCCCCCACCCCCTCCAGGATGGCCCGAAAGCGGTCCTTCACCGACTCCGCCGGGGCGCCGTCGTGCAGCTCTCGGATGATGCGCTTCAAGGCCTCCAGCCGGTGCCTGCGGTTTTCGATCAACTCGCTCATGTCAACCTCCAATTTCACCGTACCGTTCTCGAGCTCTCCGTACCTTGACCCTTATCAAGTGCGGCAGCGCCCGGGGATCATTCTTCACACTGCCTTCATACCGATGCCCGATAAAACATCGAGTGGCCGCCTCCGAGTTCCAGTCGCCCCAGCCCGTCCTCGCAACGCACGACAGGCACCTCCCCCTGGAGGCACTGGCCAGCCATGCCTCACCCTTCCTGCACCCCTTACCGTTCATGGCCCGACAGCTCTTCGACCGCATCCTCTGCCGCAGCGTGGCTGCCTTCGCCCAGCGACGCATCCTCCGGGTCGACGGCCTGGAGCGGGTACACCCCCGCCATGATCCCTTTATCCTGGCCCTCAACCACAGCCAACGGCTGGAGGCGGTGCTGGTCCCCACCCTTTTGATCTTCGCCCGCGGCGGTAAGCTGATTCACTTTTTGGCCGACTGGAACTTCTTGATGGTGCCCCTGGTGGGCACGCTGTTTCGTCGCAGCGGCACGGTGATCGTCGGCGGCAAGAGCGCCAGGCCTCGTATCCTCAATTCCCTCAAGCCTATGCTGGTGCCCAGGGGGTCCCCCCTGCGACGGGCGCAGCGGCGCCTTGAGGCGGGCCGATCGGTGGGGGTGTTCCCCGAGGGGACGGTAAACCGCAACCCCGCCCAGCTGCTCCCCGGCCACCCGGGGGCCGCGGCCCTGGCCCTCGCCACCGGTGCGCCCCTGATTCCCGCCGGTATCCGCTTCCCCGGCCATCGCCCCGCCACCCCCATCGGCGAGTGGGAACGCATGGAGATCGTCATCGGCGAGCCCGTCCTGGCTCGCCGCCCCCCCTGCCCATCGCGGCCCGACCGCGGTCAGGTGCAGGAACTCCACCGGCAGCTGATGAGCGCCATCTCCACACTGTGCGGCAAGGCCATCCACCACGCGCAAGGAGCGTGACATGCGACATCGCGACCAGATCACCGTCAACCACATCACCGACGAACAGGATCGGCGGGCTGCCCTCGAGGTGCTGCGATCGGTCTACGTGGCCGAGAAGCGCTGGGTCAGCCAGGAGGGGGAACTCCTCCCGGCGCGGGACCTTCACTCCGACCACGTCGCCTGGTTCCTGACGCGCGTGGCGGGGCACCCCACCGGGGTGGTGCGGGTGCTGTTCCAGCTGCCGTTGGAGCTCTACCGCTCCTACCAGATCGTGCCCCTGGACCCGAGCCTGGATGTGGAGCGCTTTCTCTCCTCCAACCGCATCGCCGAGGTGGGCCGCTTCGCCGTGCTGCCCGAGGCGCGCGGTCAGATCATGGTGGCCGCCTCGCTCATCAAAGCGGCGGCGCGGGAAACCTTGGCCCGGAGCTACACCCACCTCATCACTGACGTGTTCGAGAACGACCCCAACAGCCCCTACGAGTTCCACACCCGGGTGCTGGGGTTCCTGCCGGTGGCCACCCACGAGCACGGCGAACTCGCGACAACCGGGCGCCGCATCACCATGCTCTTGGACCTGGCCAAGTCGTACCAGCGCCTGGCCGCCAAGAACAACTGGATCTTCCGCTACATCTTCGATGGAGACTGGCCTCCCGCGCAGCGTCAACCGGCCGCCGGGGCGCACCTCTAGCTCCCACCCCGCGGCCGCATCGCACCACCCGTCGCGCCCCGACCTGTCTTCCCTGTGCCGCCAAAACCCCGGCGTCGCCGGATTCGCTCGTGCTTTCGGGCAGAGGGCCGGCAGTCAAGGAACCTCGACGGTGACCCGACTGCTGGCGTCCAGCACTCCGATGCACAGGCGGCCGGGGGCCGTTTTGGCCGTGCGTTTCATGGCAGCGACGGCGGAGACGATCGTATCGAGTGGACCGCGGGGCGGTCCCGCGGGGATGTAGAGCAGGGCCGCACTCACGGTCAGCAAGGGAAAGCGGCGAGTTCGTCCGAGCCGGTCGTTGGCCTCGATAAAGCCGCGCTGCCGGTCGACCTCGGTATAGAGGGACGACACGTCGCTTGCAAAGCGACTCACCAGCTCGCTGACCAAGGGGACCAGCTGTACGAGAGGGGTCTGCTTGACGAGCGCAAAAAAATCGTCGCCGCCGATGTGCCCGAGGAAGGTTCCCTCACGCAGCATGAGCTTCTGGAACAGCTCCGCAAAGAGCAGGATGGCCCGATCGCCGGCGCGAAAACCGTAGCAGTCGTTGAACGGCTTGAAGTGGTCGAAGTCGAAGTACCCGATGGTGTTGTCATAATCGCCCGATTGCAGCGCCTGCGAAAGGACCTCGTAGATGAGAGTATTGCCCGGCAGCCGGGTCAGCGGGTTCTGGTCGCGGGCGAGCGCCAAATTTTTCTCGTTGAGGATCTGGAGCAGCGACTGGGCAGAGAGAAAACCCACGTAGGAGGCGTTGTCCACCACCAGTATCCCCTCGTTTCCGCCGGAGTGCGAAAAGATTTCGAGGATCCGCTCGGCGCGCAGGTGGATGTCCGCCACCGGAGCCCGGACAACGAACTGCGGCAGCGTTGCGCGCAACGAAGGGTTACGAAGCAGGTCTTTGCCGTAGCTGGAATACGCGTACTCGCGGAGGTCGCTCTCGCGGACGATCCCCACCGGTTCGTGATGCTGGTTGACCACCGGCACGAAGGTGAGGCTGCGTTGCTGGCGGAAAAAGTGCAGCACTTCGCTCATCTCCGTGTCGACAGAAATCGCCGGAATCGCTTCGATACGACCCGCCACCAGCTGTTCATCCTTGTCGAGACGACGCCTTTGCGAGCGATTCGCCTCCACCACCGCAGGGTACTCGTCGCGAAGCGCACCCACCTCGCAGGTGGGAGGCTGGATGAAGAACCCCTGCATGAGATCACACCCCACCGCACGGCACTCGCGGAACTCCGCCAGCGTCTCCACACCTTCGGCGATCACGGTGACCCCGAGTCCGTGGGCGATGCTGACGATGCTGGAAACGAAGATGCGCTTGCGAGCGTCGCGACCCAGCTCCGCAATGAAGAACCGGTCGATCTTGATGAAGTCCGGCTCCACGAGGTACAGCAGCTTGAGGCCGGAAAACCCCGTGCCGAAATCGTCGATCGCCACCTTGAAGTGCCGCACGCCGGAGCCGGCGAGGGCGTGCAGGGGAGAGTCGAACGCGCTGGTCGGGTGCTTTTCCGAAACCTCCAGGCAAATGCTTTCCGCGGGCACGTCATAGGCGGCGAGCACCTCGCCGATACCGACGGTGAGGTCGGGCCAGCTCTCGATCTCCCGGTTGTCGACGTTCAAGAACAACCGCGTCCGCCTTGCCATGGGCAGTGACGCGAAGACTTCCACGGCGCGGTGGCGAAGCACCGTACTGACTTGACTCAACAGCCCGTCCCGATGCGCCTCGTCGAAGAGCTGCTGGATCGAGTCCCAGCCAGACCGCTCCCAGCCGCGCACCAGACACTCGAACCCCAGGGCTGCGCCGGTGTGGGCGTTGACGATCGGCTGGAACGCCACGGTCAAGGCCGACAGGCGGCTCTGCCAATGGGGCGGGAGGTGAGCGACGGCCTTGCGCGCGGCGCTCCGGCGAGCTTCGACCGGTTGTGGGTCACGACCAGGCCACGCCGCCGCTCCCCAGGTCTGCCACATCTCTCACCCTCGTGCCGCGGCGTGCCGCCGCTGCCGATCTATGACACAGCCGCAGCGTGAAAGCCGTGTGAACCCCGCAGGCGAGTACCCTATGCATGACCGATGGCCGAGCCACCTCGCCCCTCGCCGTCCCAGACCTCCCGCCGCCAGCGGGCGGCGCTGCTCTTTGCCCTCAACGTCGTCGCGGTGCTGGCGGCGGCGGCGGCGGCGGCGTGGTGGCTTTTCGCACCGGTCTGGGAGTTGCTGGGGAAGCTGGGCGGCACGCACCTCGGCCAGCCAACCCGCATATACGCCCAGCCCCGGCTGCTGCGGCTGGGGGAGCCACTGGAACTCGGCCACCTGCTGGCGGACCTCGAGGCACAGGGGTACCGGCCGGCCCTGGGTGGCGGGAGGCCGCCGTCCGGCCGCTTCCACCGGCACGGCGACGAGATCCTGCTGATCGGAGTGCGCCGTGCTCCCAGCGCGGCCGGGACGCTGCCTCCACGGCTGGTGAAGGTGCGGGCGCGCGCCGGCCGGATCGTCGGCCTGCAGGTTGACGGACTGGCCGCCGACGCGGTGGCCCTGGAACCGCCGCTCCTCACCGCCGTCTACGGCCCGCGGCGGATCGAGCGCCGGCCGGTCACCCTGGCCGACCTCAACAACGACCTGGTGCGCGCCGTCCTGGCCGCCGAGGACGACGGCTTCTTCCAACACGGCGGACTGTCCCTTTCCAGCGTCCTGCGCGCCCTCTGGGTGGACCTGCGGGGCGGGGAGATCCGCCAGGGCGGCTCCACCATCACCCAGCAGCTGGCCCGTAACCTCTTCCTCAGCCACGAGCGAAGCTGGACCCGCAAGCTGCGGGAGGCGGCGCTCGCCGTGGCGCTGGAGCTGGAGCTGTCCAAGTGGCAGATTCTCGAGTCGTACCTCAACGCCGTCTACCTGGGGGCGCGCGACGGCATCAACATCGTCGGCGTGGGCGCCGGGGCGCGCGCCTACTTCGGCAAGGACGCCCGCGAGCTGTCCCTGGCGGAGGCGGCAGCGCTGGCGGGGATGATCGCCTCCCCCGGCGGCGCCTCCCCCCTCGCCAACCCCGAGCGCTGCATCCAGCGGCGGAACTGGGTGCTCGGGCGCCTGCGGGAGCTGGGTTGGGCCGACGAGGGCGGGGTGCAAGCGGCGCTTGCCGAGCCGCTGGGGGCGGCGCCGGCGCCGATCAACCCGCGCCACGCGCCCTACTTCGCCGAGGCGGCGCGACGCGAAGTGCTCCAGGGCTGGGAGCTCGGGGCGCTGGAGGACGGCGAGCTCACCGTGCTCAGCACCCTCTCCCTGGCCGACCAGCGGGCCGCCGAGAGCGCCGTCAAAGAGGGCCTGGCAGCGCTGCAACCACGGTCACGAGGGGGGCTGGAGCGGCTGGAGGTGGCGCTGGTGTCCCTCGACCCGCGCACGGGCGCCATCCTCGCCTACGTGGGCGGGCGCAACTGGGCCACCAGTCAGTTCGACCGTGCCGGCAGCGCCCGCCGCTCGCCGGGGTCGACCTTCAAGCCGGTGGTCTACGCCGCCGCCCTCACCCGTGGGCAGCTCTCCCCCGCCTCACTGCTGGACGATGCACCGCTGTCGCTGAAGGTGGGGGGCTCGGTCTGGACTCCCGGCAACGACGACGATCGCTTCCTGGGTGCGGTCACCGTTCGGCGCGCCGTGGAGGACAGCCGCAACATCCCGGCGGTGCGGGCGGCGCTGGCGGCGGGGCTGCCGGAGGTCGCCGCCCTGGCCCGCCGCATGGGGGTCACCTCCCCCCTCGAGCCGGTCCCCTCCCTGGCCCTGGGGGCGTTTGCCCTGTCGCCGGTGGAGCTGGCCACGGTGTACGCCACCCTGGCGGCAGGTGGAACCCGCCCCCCCGTCCACGGCGTCCTCGCCGTCCTGGACGCCGCCGGCCGGCCGCTGCCCCGCCGCCGCGCCCCACCCCCCTCCGGACGGGCCCTTTCCGCCGAGGGGGCCTTTCTGACCACCTCGGTGCTGCAGGGGGTAATCGACCGGGGTACCGGGCGAGGGGTGCGCAGCGCCGGCCTCGTCGACCCCCTGGCCGGCAAGACCGGCACCTCCAACGGCCGGCGCGACGCCTGGTTCGCCGGCTACGCCGCCCAGCGGGCCACCGTCGTCTGGGTGGGCTTTGACTCCAACGCCCCCACCGGCCTGTCGGGGGCCAGCGGCGCGCTGCCCATCTGGACGCGCTTCACCGCGGCGGTGCGTCCCCCCGGCGGCTACACCCAGCTCGCCCGCCCCGCCGGGGTGGTCAAGGCGCTCATCGACCCGGCGAGCGGCGCCCTGGCCACCTCCCGCTGCCCGGAAACCGTGGAGGAGTACTTCCTCTCCACCCACGCCCCCGGCGAGGCGTGCCCCCTCCACGCCAGCTGGCCGGCCCGGCCGCTGCCCCAGGGTGAGCTGCCCACCCCCCGCCGCCGCTCCCTGCTCGACCGCCTCACCCGCCTTTGACTAACGCGGCTGCGCCCCGGCCACTGCGACGGGGGCTCCAGAGAAACGCCGCACTCTCCTTTCCTCCCCCGTTGGCCTGGTGCCAAACGGACAGCCAGGGCAGCAGTGCTCGATGGCCTCTCCCTCCCCACGGGCGGCAGAAAAGGGGAATGACCCCACACCGAGAAGGGCATCGGCCACGAGCCGCCCACCCTGTCCCTCATTGCCCCATGTTCCTAGCATCCAGACGGAGATCCGCGAATCCTCCGCCGGGCGCCCATGAGCCTGAACTACGAACTCGGCCCGCGGCAACCGGGGCGTCAGCAGGGGTGCACCGGGCGATCCACTTTCCACGCTCGCCAGCCACTCTTTCCCGGCCAGCGTCGCGGCGAAACGACCGTCGAGGTCGTTCTTGTAGGAAAGCCCGTCGATGAAGGCGTTCACCTGCTTGGCCGACATCCCCGCGGAGCGAAGTGTCTGGGTGGCGTTCTCGTCCGCCGTGACATACACCCCCGGCGCCAGGGCGGCGAAGTTCAAAAAGTTGCGCTCACCTTGGGGGAGCAGCTCGATCTGCTCCCGCGTCACGTTGTTTTCACCTGGGAGGTGCGGGTTTCCAGCACGCGGTCGCCCACCACCGTGATCTCTTCCGCGAACACCGCGTCCGCCTTGAGTCTGAAGTTGATGGTGGCGTTCTGCCCCAGCAGCAGCACCATGTCCTGCTGCTGTTGCTGATACGAGGGGGCCGTCACCTTCAGCAGGTACTTCCCGGGCGGCAGCGCGCCGAGGAAGTACCCCCCTTCCGCGGTGGTGAACGCCTCGTAGCTGAACCCCGAGGTGGCGCTGACGGCCACCACGGCGGCCCCCGGCAGCGGCCCGCTGTCGTCGCTCACCACCCCCCGAATCGAGGATTTGTGTTGGTCTGGGCACCTGCCGCCACCACCACCAGCAGCAGCAGCGCCACGTTTCTGCCAATCCGTTGTCCTTTCACCGTGCCACCTCCTTTCCCCCTCGAGCACACACCACGACCATCGATTCCTCCCTCGGCTCGCCCTTGAGCGCAGGCGGCGCGCACCCCTGGAGGCACCTCCTGCCATGGCGAGGCGTCCTCATTCATCAACCCCCGCCACCTCTCCGCCCAGCCGCCGCACCGCCGCGGGCCTGCCGCCGCCGCCGCAGGAGGCCCGCACCACCAGCTCCGTGGCCACCCGCTCCAGCCGGCGCTCGTGGCCGTTGCGAGCGTCGATACCGACGCACAGGCGCTCCACCGCCCGCTCTCCCAGCTGGCGAATGGCCACCCGTACGGTGGTCAGGGGCGGGGCCACGAAGCGGGCGATGGGGATGTCGTCGAACCCCGCGAGGGCAATGTCGTCCGGCACGCGCACGGCGGCCTCGTGGAAGGCCGAGAGGGCGCCGATGGCCATGGCGTCGTTGGCGGCGAACACCGCGGTGGGGTGTGACCGCTCGTTGAGCAAGGCGCGTCCCGCCCAATAACCCGACTCCTCGCGAAAATCACCCTCCAGCTCACGGACATCCATCCGGTCGGTGGCCAGGTCCTTTACCGCGGCGCGGAGCCCGCGCAGGCGCTCCCGGGCGTCCACGTTGTTGGCCGGACCGGTGATGAAGGCCAGGTGGCGGTGCCCCAGGCTCAGCAGGTGCCGCGTCAAAGCTTAGGCCCCGCCGTAGTTATCGATGGCGAGCACATCGAAACGCTCATCCGAGTGCCTGGGGTTGACCAACACCAGTGGAAGCGTCTCCGGCACCGCGCGCACCAACGTCGAGGAATCGACGTCGGGGGACATCACGACGATGCCATCCACCCGCCCCCGCATCGCCCGGAGCATCGCCTCGATCTCGCGCCGGTCGGAGTGGGAGGAGGACACCAGCAGGTGGTACCCCCGCCCTCGCGCCGACAGATCGAGGCCGCGGATGAACTCGGAGAAGAACTCGCCGTACAGCTCCGGCAGCAGCACTCCCAGAGTCATAGTGCGGCGGGTGATGAGGCTTTTTGCGGCGCCGTCGGGGGAGTAGCGCAGGCGGCGCGCGGCAGCTTCCACGAGTGCCCTGGTGGCCTCGGCCACCTGATGCTTGCCGTTGAGCACCCGCGACACGGTGGCGATGGACACCCCCGCCTCCCGAGCCACCTCCCGAATGGTCGCCGGCATTGCTACGCGCTCCCCAGCACCTGCCCGGCCATGACGGTAAACGTTTTCTTTGCCCAAACTCTAGAGTCCTGAAAGGAATCTGTCATGGGGGTCAGCGGGCCTCGGAGAGGGGAAGATGCCGTTTACCTCGCGGCTCGACGGCGGCGGCAGACCCGCGGCAACGGCCGGGGTGGGCGTCAGCCGAGCCGCACCTGCACGCGATGGGTCGCTCCGGGGCGATCGGGCACCGGCAGCCACGGGGAGGTGACCGGCTCCCCGTCGAGGGAGAGCCCCTCCACCGAATTGCCCCCGGCCCCGGTTGCGCTTTCCATATCCACGCGATACACGGCACCGCACCAGGGACGTAGCAGGGAGGCCCTTCGCCACCCCGGGAACAGGCAGGGGTCGATGCGCAGTCCCTGCCACTTTGGCCGCACTCCCAGCACCCACTGGGAGACCACCCGGTACAGCCAAGCCGCCGAGCCGGTGTACCAGGTCCACCCGCCGCGACCCAAGTGGGGCGACTCCGGGCCGTCCACGTTTCCCGGCAGCAGGTGGGGCTCCGCCCAGTACCGCTCTGGGTTCTTGCCGACGGGGTTGATGGCCGCCAGCAGCCGCTCCACCAGCTCGGCGTCCCGCAGCTTGGCCGCGGCGGCAATGGCCCAGGTGGCGGCGTGGGTGTACACGCCGCCGTTCTCCCGCATGCCCGGCGCATAGCGGGTGATGTACCCGATCTCCCGCACCGGCCGGTCGTAGGCGGGGGTGAGCAGCAACGCCCCGACCTCGGTCACCAGGAACTTCTTCACCGCCGCCATGCACGCCGCCGCCCGCTCCGCCGACGTCACTTCGTTGAGCACCGCCCAGGTCTGCGAATTGAGATAAATCTTTCCCCTTTCGCAGCTGTGGCTGCCCAGTGGCTCCCCATCGTCCCGCCAAGCGCAGGAACCACTCGCCGTCCCAGGCGTGGGCGTTGATGGCGGTGACGAGCGCCTCCCGCCAGGCGCGGTAGTCCCGTCCGGTGTCCCCGTCGCCGGTGCGCCGGGCGATTTCCGCCCAGTCGGCCAGCAAGGCGGCGAGAAACTGCGCCAGCCACACCGATTCGCCCCGCTCCTCCAGACCCACCGCCGACAGCCCGTCGTTCCAGTCGCCGGCGCCGATGAAGGGCGCCCCCGCGGGCCGGTGCGCCGCCGCACCCGGGCGAAGGCTTGCCGCACATGCTCGGCCAGCGGCGCCGGGTGAGGGTCGTCGACGCAGGGCACCAGCTCCTCGAGAATCGAGAAGTCGTTTGTCTCCTTGAGGTAGCTGGCGGCCACGAAGGCCAGCCAGAGGAGGTCGTCGCTCATTCTGGTGACGTGGCCCTGCTCGCTCAAAGGGTGCCACCAGTGGTACACTGCGCCGTCCCCAAACTGGTGCGCGGCGTGGAGCAGAATCTGCGCCCGGCAGCGGGCCGGATTCAGGCCCAGCCAGAGCTGGGAGTCCTGCAGCTGGTCGCGAAACCCAAAGGCACCGCTCTGCTGGTAGTAGCCGCAGCGTCCCCAAAGCCGGGCCGATATCATCTGGCAGGGCAGCCACAGGTTTACCAGGGTGTCGAGGCTCGGATCGGGAGTTGTCACCTGCACCGGCCGCAGGCGCTCGAGCCAGCCGCGCCCGGCCTCCGCCAGCACCGGCCGCATCACCTCGGGCGAGCGCCACGCCGCTGTCCGCGCCGCCGCTTCCTCCCGCGTTCTGCCCACGGCCAATGCATAGCCCCCCGTCACCGTGCCCCGCGCCGGCACCACCAAGCGGGAGCGCAGCGCCGCTATCGGGTCCCCGTGTCGGCCAAAGCCCAATGGCCAGCGCTCCCGACGCAGGGCGGCCGGCCTGCCGAGGTCGCCGTAGCGGCCCAGAAAAACCTCCTTGCCGCCGGTCGCCTGGGCCACCGGCAGCGACCCGCCAAAGGCGGCCACGAACGGGAACTATGTGTTCCAAGGGCCCCGGCGCTCGGAGGGCACTTCCCACATGTGGGAGGTGGCCACGGCAATTTTGCGCTGTGTATCGAAGTCATTTTCCATAAAGAGCTTGGTGAACTCCGGTCGGAGCGACGGGGCCACCCCGCAGTTCCACTTTAGATACGGAATCAGCTCGAGCGTCCGCTCTCGCTCCCCGGGATTGGCCGGCTCCACCAGCCATAGCTCCACCGGCTCACCGGGGTGGGCGAAGAGGGTCCAGCGCGAGCGAATCCCGTGCAGGTGCATGGTGAACGTGGTGTACCCCAGGCCGTGGCGGCACTCGAACTCCTCCCAGGGGGCCCATACCGGGGCGGGCGCGGCGGATCACTCCGCCCCGCTGTTCGGGTCCCTCAGGTAAAGGAACTTCCCCGAGCGGTCGCGGATCAGGTCCTGCTCCCACCTGGTGATGACCGCCAGCTGGGAGTTCTCCACCCAGGTCAAGCCGCCGCCCGCCTGAGTGACCACCAGGCCAAAGGACGGGTTCGAGATGACGTTGACCCACGGGCGCGGAGTGCGCGGATCGGTGATGGCAAACTCTCGACCGTCCTCGACGAAGCGGCCATAGCTCCCCCCTGCTGCCCCGCTGCCCTTCCCCTCCCGCGCCTCTTCCTGCCCGGCGCCCATGATCGCTGCCCCCCTTGGGCGTCGTACCTCGCCCCGTCTGAAAACGATTACACTAGGCGCCCCTCGCCAGGTGTCGTCAAGCCGACCGCCTGTTCCTGGCGACAGGCATCGACACGGGGGGACAGCGACGCCAGAACTGCGCTACCTTTGCGGCGTGGCGTCGCGAGCGGGCGCCAAAAAGGGAGGTTGGCCATGACGTCTGGGAGAGGATCGCTTGCTGGCGCGCTGGTGCTTCTCGCCCTGGGTTTCGGCGTGGGGCAGATGGTGCCCCCCGTACTGTTCCAGCCTGCGCAAGGCGGCGGCCGCGCCCAGCGCGCCGCCGCGCCCTCTGACCCCGTGCCCACCCCCATCCCCATTCCCGCCGAGCTGTTCCCCGAGGAACGCCGGGACATCGAGGTGTTCCGCGCCGCCTCCGCCTCGGTGGCCTACATCACATCGGTGGCTCTGCGACGGGACTTCTTCACCATGAACGTCTTCGAGATCCCCCAGGGGTCGGGCTCGGGGTTCGTGTGGGACGGCGAGGGGCACGTGGTCACCAACTTTCACGTCATCCAGGACGCCAGCGCCGTGCGCATCACCCTCGCCGACCAGAGCGAGTGGGACGCCCGCATCGTCGGGGTGGCCCCCGACAAGGACCTGGCGGTGCTCAAGGTGGACGCCCCCCGCGGACACCTGGTGCCGCTGCCCCTGGGCTCCTCGTCGCGGCTGCTGGTGGGGCAGCGGGTGCTGGCCATCGGCAACCCCTTCGGGCTCGACCACTCCCTCACCGTGGGGGTGGTTTCGGCCCTCGGCCGCGAGCTGCGCTCCCCCTCCGGGCGGGTCATCAGGGACGTCATCCAGACCGACGCCGCTATCAACCCCGGCAACTCCGGCGGGCCCCTGCTGGACTCCTCCGGCCGCCTGGTGGGGGTCAACACCGCCATATTCAGTCCGTCGGGCGCCTCCGCCGGCATCGGTTTCGCCGTGCCCGTGGACACGGTCGCCCAGCTGGTGCCGCAGCTCATCAAGCACGGCAAGCCCATCCAGCCGGGGATTGGCATCGTGCCGGTGGCGGACCGCTACGCCCGGCGACTGGGCATCGAGGGGGTGATCATCCGGTCGGTCAACCCTCGCTCCCCCGCCGAGCGGGCCGGCCTCGAAGGGTTGTCCACCAGCCGCTCCGGGCGCTTGGTGCTGGGAGACGTGATCACCGCCGTGGATGGCAGGCCAGTGCGCACCCTGGACGATCTGCTGCACGCCTTCGAGGCGGCCGGGGTGGGAGCGCGGGTGACCCTTACCGTGGTGCGTGACGAGCGGCCCCGCCAGGTGGTGCTGACGCTAACGGCTCTGGAGTGAGGCTTCCCCCGGCTGGAGCCTATCCCTCCGCGGTGATGCTCTCCTCCTCATCAGAAGGGCCCACCGCCTCGGCCAGCAGGTGGCGCGGCACGAACGCCCAGGAGGCGACGAGGGTGGGCAGAACGGCGCTGGCGATCACCACCGCCACCAGGAGCGAGGACTGGCCGGCCGTGATGATGCCGTGGGAGAGACCCTACAGGGCGGCGATGGTGCCGAAGGTGAGCCCGATGGGCATTAGAGCTAGTACCAGCGCTCTTCGCGGCCCTTCCGAAAGGCGGCGATGACGGGAAAAAGGCCGAAAATCTTGCTCCCCACCTTGGCGGCGAGCAGGGTGACAAACACCAGCGGGGTGGCGAGGAGAGTCGGCACCGACACCAGAGTACCGGCGCGCAGGAAGTAAAACGGCGTCAGAAACCCCACCGTCAGGGTGCGCATGCGGCGTACCCAGAGGGAATCCTGCGCCGCGCTGCCGGCCAGCACCACGCCCGCCAGGTAGGCTGGCAGCACCGCCTCGCTGCCCGACCACAGGGCCAGTGCCCCCAACCCGAAGAGCACCAGCAGCACCACTTGGCGCGAATGGCGGCGGTGCGGTGGGCGTAGACGGCGGTCATGCGGCGGGTCATCCATGGCAGGGCAGCCAGTGTGGCCACGGCGGCCAGCACAAATGCCGCCATTCTCCAGGTGAAGGGGGCGAAGCTCAACCCCAATGCCAGCACCGTGCCCAGATCGTGGACGAAGCAGGTCCCCAGGATACCCTTGCCGAACTCGGTGCGGTTGAAGGCGGTCTCAAGCATCAGCGCGTACACCACCGCCATGATGGAGGTGGTGGACAGGGCGATGCCGGCCAGCCAGGCGGCGCGGGCATCCCACCCCAGTCCCCAGTGGACGACCGCCGCGCTCCCCAAAAACGGGGCGAGAAATCCAAGTGCACCAACGACCGAGAGCTCCCGCACCTCGCGGCGCATTACCTCCGGCTCCAGCTCGGCGCCGGCCAAGAAGGTCAGCAGCACCGTCCCAGCGGAGGCGAGAAAACGCAGCCACTCGTCGTCGGCGCCGACCAGCTCGCCGCCGTGGAACGCTCCCGCCACCGCCCCGGCCGCCACTCCGATGCAGATCTCGACCAGTGCAATGGGGATCTTCAGGTGATAGGCGATGATGGCGGCCAGGACCGCCAGCGCCAGTCACAGGGTTGCTACCAGGAACAGGTGTTCCACACTCCTCGCCGGGCGCCGCCGCGCCCAACTCGTGCGCCCGTGCCGGGGCGAGGAGGCACCGTCCGGCAGGCCTCCCACCGCGGCGGCGGCGCCAGCGGTAGGAGTCATCAGCCGTGGTGGCGGTTTGCGGGGAACTCCATCCCCGTTCTCAAGAGAAAGTTTATAGCACACCCACTGCACCCCGGTTCCTCGCCACGCCGCGGTGGAGCGCCATCTTGGTCAGACCAGAGCTGCGGCGAGGGCACCACCCCCGGTCGGAATCGGCAACCTGGCCGCCGTCGAGACCGGCGTGACGCCCAGCCCCCCACCGCTCCCCGGCAAACCGACAGCCCGGCGTTGGACTGGCTACGGGTATCTCTCCTATAGTTTTCGACTCAGGAGGAAAGGGGGCACCGTGGAACACTACCTGATGCTGGGATTGATTGCCGCCGCCCTGGCGCTGTTCGCCTCCGAGATCATGCGCCCCGACCTGGTGGCGCTGGTGGTGGCCCTCACCCTGGTGCTCACCGGCATCATCACCCCCGCCGAGGGGTTCTCGGGCTTTGCCAACCCAGCGGTGATCACCGTGATCGCCATGTTCATCTTGAGCGCCGGCCTGATCCGCACCGGGGTGGCCGATGCCCTGGCTGACCTCATCACTCGCCTGGGGGGTTCGAACCCCGCCCTGCTCACTCTGGCGGTGATGCTCACTGTGGGGGTGATGTCCGCCTTCATGAACAACATTGGCGCCACCGCCATCCTGCTCCCTGCCATGTTCGCCATCGGCAACAAAGCCGGTTATCCCCCTTCCAAACTTTTGATTCCCCTCTCCTTCGGCTCTCTCCTGGGGGGCCTGACCACGCTCGTAGGGACGCCGCCCAACCTGCTCTGTTCCATGGCTCTGGAGGAGGCCGGCTTCGCCGGCTTTCGCATGTTCGACTTCGCCCCCACCGGCCTCGCCGTGATGCTCAGCGGGGCGCTCTTCATGGCTTTTGTCGGGAGGCACTTCATCCCCGTACGGGAGCAAGAGGACCTCAGCCGCTCTTACACCATCACCGACTACCTCACTGAGGTCGTGGTGCCAGACAAGAGCCCCCTGGTGGGAAAGACCCTCGCCGAGGCGCAGCTGCCTTCCCGATACGGTCTGACAGTGCTCCAGATACGGCGAAAGGAGAGCGGAAGCACCTACACTGTCCCCGAGCCAGAGACTGAGCTTCAGGCCGGCGATCGCCTCATCGTCGAAGGAGACCTCGACGGCCTCATTCGACAGAAGGATCGCGGCCCGCTGCGAATCATCGCCGAAACCAAGTTCCAGGACGAGATGCTGGCCCACGACGAGCTGGAACTGGCCGAGGCGGCGGTGGCGCCTCGTTCGCACCTCCTGGGGCAGTCGGTCAACCAGGGGCATCTGCGCAACCACTTTGGCGTATTGGTGCTGGCGTTGCGCCGTCGGGGAAAAAACTTCGCCCACAAGTTCACCTCCATCCCCCTCGAGATGGGCGACGTGCTGCTGATCCAGGGAACCCCGCAGGCCATCTCCCAGGTGGCCGCCAGCTCCGACTTTCTAGTCACCAACCGCCTGGATCACGCCCGCCGTGACACCGCCAAAATGCCCCTGGCCCTGGCCATCATGGCCGGCGCGGTGCTCACGGCAGCCACCGGGCTCATGCACATCTCGGTGGCGGGGATGCTGGCGGTGCTGCTGATGGCGTTGACCCGCTGCGTACCCGTGGGCGACATGTACCGAGAGGTGGAATGGCGGGCTATCTTCCTCATCGCTCTCATGTTACCTTTGAGTATCGCGATGGACGACCAGCACACCGGCACGGCGCGGTGGCTGGCCAACCAGGTGGTGGCCCTCACCGGTGAGCACGGACCGGTGGTGGTCTTGGCCGCACTTTTCCTCTTCACGGCCATCATCACCTCCGTCATGTCCAACGCTGCCACCGTCGTCCTCGTGGCCCCCATCGGCATCGCCATCGCCGTGGGAATGGGGGTGCAGCCGCACGCCTTCCTGATGGCCATTGCCATCTCCGCCTCCACCACCTTCCTGACCCCCATCGGACACCAGGCCAACGTGCTAGTTTACGGAGTGGGCAACTTTCGCTTCACGGACTTCCCCCGCGCCGGGGCCCTCTTGAGCTTGGTGGTCTTTGCCGTCACCATGCTGGTGGTGCCTCTCATCTGGCCTTTCACCCCCCTCTCCCCTCCACCCTCCGCCTCGCT
>CALEVZ010000034.1 GCA_937924755.1 uncultured bacterium | reverse complement strand
GGTCGGGATCTGCCCCTTCTCGCAGAGCTCACCCCCCTCGTCGATGATCGCCACCTCCCTCGACTTCGTGTGTAGGTCGATGCCACCATGCTCCATGGTCGGTCTCCTCTCTGGGCCTCGAGCCCGCGATTGACGTCTGGCCGGCAGCATGCCACGCCGTCACCGGGAGACCGACCTGCTCATCCCATCAGACACGGTCAAAGCTCCGGCTGTGGCAGGCCGCACCGTCTATCAGGGCGGGCCAGAGGCCCGCCCACCCCGGGGGCACAGACACGGTCATGGCCACGGTCACGGGCGGCAGCCGCAAGAGGCAGAACGGCCCCTGCCCCGCCTCCCGGCTGCCGCCGCCGGCTTCAGGCGAGAGACTTCAGCGAACCGATTCGAGACTGGCCACCGCGGCCCGGTGGAGAACCGGCGCCTGTCCCGCGACGGTGGCCGGCTCCGCCCACACCAGGGTGGCGCCGTCGGGGCTGAGCCACACTCCGTGCGGCTGGACGCCGCCGGGAAGGGCTACCGCGCGTACGATCGCCGGGCTGCGGTGGCCGTCAACACCCACGAAGGCGACACTGTGGCGGCCGGCTCGAACACCGTAGACTGCCAGACCCTCCGGTACGGAGCGGAGGATCCTGCCGCGGGCGAAGCCCACCTCATCCACGCCGAGATGCAGGGTTGGCGAAAGGGGGGCGGCGTGCGGGGCGGGGCGGTCCCGAGGAAGAACGTAGCCGTGATGGGTTTCGCCGTCGTCGGACAGCCAGAGGGTTCCGCTTGCCTGGTGAAAATGGGCGGCGCGCACCGGCGGCGAGGGCACGGCAAGGGGCATGCGGCGCACGTCATCGCCGCCCACATCGAAGAGCACGGGCAACCCCTCGGCCACCACCAGGAGCCTCGTGTCGCCGCCAAAGACAACGAACCAGGGAGCTTCGCAGTCGCGGGTGGCGGACGTGTCGCGCTCGAGGGAGAACTGGTACTCCAGCGACGAGGTGGTGTAGGGCAGCTCGCCGACGAGAAGCCGGCCGCCGATCGGCTGTCCGGCCTCAAACCGGCGTACCAGGGCGGCCCAGCGTGATCCCTCCGCGTCCACCGCGACGAACGGCTCGTCCCCGGCCGGAAGGCCGGCAATATCACGTGACTGCCAAGCGGTCCGGGGCGGCCGATCGGGGGAGAGCTCCACCACCTGCCAGCCGTAGACCTCGCCCTGGCGCGCGCCGGGGAGGGTGACGCCGCCCCCCAAGAACAGCCGGTGGAGCCTGTCATCCCCCTTGAGCTCAAGCAGTTGATTGGCACGCAGGCCGGGGAGCAAGGCGATGAAGCTGGCCTTGCCATCCTGCCAGCGCCACAGCGCCGTGGCCGGCTGCTCCCCCCAGTGGGAGGGGGCGGCGAGCTCCAGCCCCCCGCCCGACAAGAGTAGCGGCACGAGGTGACGACCGCCCAGTTCGGCTGAAGGGGTAACGCGCTCCACCGGCCCACCGGCGGGCTGCCCCGCCGCCGTCAGCGCGCAGATCGTCAAAGTGACCGCCAGCGTTCGTCGCATTTCTAGCACCCTCCTGGGTTCAAATTGCTCGCATCTGGGCAAGTGTTGGCGAACTGGAAGTACTCGTAGAGGTTGTTGTTGCGTCGAAGCGCGACATGGAGGTGATGTCCAGACGACTGCCCCGTACTGTCAACAAACCCAATGAGACTTGAAGGTCCGACACTCTGCCCTTCCGTGACGTTCGCCGCGAGGAGGTGGCAATAGGTGACGATGTATCCATTCGGGGCCTCGACCCTGACCGCAATCCCGCATTCGGGGCTAAGGTAGAGACCATTTCGCGACAGCGAACTCCACACAACCGTCCCCGAAAGGACCCCATAGACTGGATCGCCGACGTTGGCTTGAATATCCACGCCGCGGTGACCTGGACGGGTTGTGTTAGGCCCGCCGAAATTGGCTCCAACGCGGTCATTCGTGTCGAAGTTGTCTGCGCAAGGGTCGGTCGTGTCAACGATCCATCGCTAATGGTCGAGAGTTCCATCGCCGTCCAAGTCGCGAGGCGTGGGTATGCCGCCTCCGCCGCCCCCGCCTCCGCCACCTCCCCCACCACCTCCTCCGGGGTCCGGGCAGATGAGGTACCACGTGTCGTAGCAGGTGAGAACATACTCCCCGCCGACATACTCCCACTGGCAATCATTGTCGTATTCAACCACCCACCAACACGCAAGAACGGGAGGGCCGAGTAGCACCAAGAGCAAGGCAAACATAAATAAGATAAGTGCAACACGACGGCCGCTTTGCCTCCCAAGTCTATGATGCCCCTCACTCAGGGATCGCTCTCTCTCTCTCTCCATCTCCCTTGCCCGGAATTTTTCCGACAATCTAGGGTTACGGGAAGCAGTCGTCAAGAGTTTGTTTCAAGCTCATTTCTGGCCCACCTTGGTTCACCTTGATCTCGCGCGATCAAGCTGTTCATACGCATCAAAGGCGCGGTGGCTGCGCCACGACCTCCGCCGGACACACTAGCAAGCCACGGGAACCTGACGTCCTGCCGCTGGGGACGCCCGCTGGGCCGCTTGAGGTCAGTGTACAGTGTGGCTCGCCGGTTGCCCGGTGGGGAGGCGCTCGCATGCAGCTCATCAGCGTGCTCGGACTGGTGGTCATCCTCGGCCTGGCGTGGGCGCTGTCGTACCACCGGCGTGAGGTGCGCCTGCGCCCGGTGGCGTGGGGGCTTGCTCTGCAACTGCTGTTCGCGGTGATCGTGCTGCGCCAGGACGCCGCCTCCTTTGCCGGGATGGTGGTGCTGGCCGGCCTGCTGGCGGCTTACCTGCTGCGGCGCTGGCCGGGCGCCGAGCCCCGCCCCTGGGCCGGGGTGGCGGCGGTGGCCGTGGCGGCGGCCGGCGGGGGGGCGGGGCTGGCGCTGCTGGATGCGGCCGCCACGACCTGGGGAGTGGTGGCAGCGCTGGTGCTGCTGCTCGCCAACGGCCGCCTGCGTCTGGCGCCGCGCCTGCAGCCGGTGCTGGCCGTGGCGCTGGTAGCCTGCGGGGTGTCCTTCCTGGTGGTGCACGGGTGGCACGGGCAGCGGATCTTCGCAGTTTTTTCGGAGCAGGTGTCCAAGTTCTTAAACCTCTCCGACTACGGGGCGCGCTTTCTGTTCGGTAACCTGGCCGATCCCAAACACTTCTTTCCTGGCGAAGGGTCCGCCTGGCCCGGCTTCGGCTTCCAGTTCGCTTTCAAGGTGCTGCCCACCATCATTTTCTTCGGCGGCTTCATGGGGGTGCTGTACTACTTCGGGATCATGCAGCGCCTGATCGAGGCGCTCGCCCGCTTCATGCGCTGGACCATCGGCACCTCGGGGTCGGAGACGCTGTCGTGCTCCGCCAACATCTTCGTCGGGCAGACCGAGGCGCCGCTGCTCATCAAGCCGTTCCTGGAGGGGCTCACCCGCTCGGAGCTGCTCACCGTGATGGTGGGGGGGTTCGCCACCATCGCCGGGGGAGTGCTGGCGGGGTACATCGCCATGGGCATCCCGGCGGCGCACCTCATCGCCGCCTCGGTGATGGGGGCCCCGGCGGCGCTGGTGATGGGCAAGATCCTCTACCCCGAGCTGGAGCGCTCGCACACCGCCGGCGACGTGAAGGTGCCAGAGATTCCGGTGGGCAGCAACGCCGTGGAGGCGGCGACGAGCGGCATCAGCGACGGCTTCAAGCTGGCCCTCAACGTGGGCGCCATGCTGGTGGGTTTCATTGCGCTCATTGCCGTGGTGGACGTGGTTCTGAACTGGGGGGACGCCCTGGTGGACGGCCGGCTGCTGGGCGGGGCCTGGGCCGCCTACGGCAGCGCCGGGCTGTCGCCGGCGGTGGGGGAGTACCAGGGGATCTTCCCCGGCTCGCTGCGTACCCTGTTCGGCACGCTGCTGCGCCCGCTGGCGTTCGTCATGGGGGTGCCGTGGGCGGACGCCGGGGCGGTCGGCAACTTGCTGGGAATCAAGCTGTCGCTCAACGAGTTCGTCGCCTATGGAGAGCTTTCGAGCTACATCCAGTCGGGCGCCATCGGCGACCGCGCCGAGATCATCGCCACCTACGCCCTGTGTGGTTTCGCCAACTTCGCCTCGGTGGGGATCCAAATCGGCGGGATCTCGGCCATTGCCCCCAGCCGCCGAGCCGACCTGGCCCGGGTGGGGATCAAGGCGATGCTGGGGGGGGCGTTGGCCACCTGCCTCAACGCCACCATCGCCGGCATGCTGCTGTCCTGATTCTTACCGCGGCGTTTCATCCGGGGACAGCACGTGGCCGTCCAGCACCTGCCACACGCCCGCGGAGCGGGCGTAGGCGCGGATCCCTTCGGCCAGCTCCTCGCCGGCCACCACCGGCCAGGTGGGAATTTTGGTGATGCGGGTGAGGAGGTCGGCCCGCTCGCGGGCCCGATCCACGTCCCGCTGGGAGATGGTCGCCGACACCTCGGCCAGCAGGAAGGCCCGTTCTTTCTCCGGGGTGCGCCCCTCGGCCACCACGTCGGCCAGGAGGAGGGCGCCGCGCTCCTCCCAGGTGAGATGGCCGGCTTCGAGGGCGTCGTCCACCAGGTCGGCGAGCTGCTGGGAGCTCAGGACCCGCAGCCGCCGCAGGATTTTGGCGAAGTAGGCGTGCGCCTTCTCCCGGTAGCGCCGCTCCAGCGCGTCACCGTGCAGGCTGCTGACGCGGACCGACAGATCGGCCACCGTGTGGGTCAGCCGGGTGAGCGCTTCCTCGGTGCGGCGCTGGGCTTCGGCCAGCTCCTCGAGCCGTTGCTCGGTGCGGCGCTGGGCTTCGGCCAGCTCGGCTAGGCGCTCGTCGACGGCCCGGAAGCGCTTCTCGGTGCTGGCGATGAAGGCCTCCAGCCTTTCGTCGGTGCGGCGCTGGGCTTCGGCGAGCTCCTCGAGCCGTTGCTCGGTGCGGCGCTGGGCTTCGGCGAGCTCCTGGAGCCGTTGCTCGGTGCGGCGCTGGGCTTCGGCCAGCTCGCGCACCACTTCGGGGAGTGAAAGAAGGTCGTCGGTCAGGATGAGGCGGCGCAGCTCCGCCCGCCACTCGGGGTGATCCTCGAGCGCCCGAACCAGGTCGTGGAAGTCGGCAGGAACGGCTCCCATGGCAACCTCATCGTAGCACGGAGGATGATCGGGGCTAAAAGCATTATCCTCCCAGGCCAGAGTCCGGTGGCAGGAGTTCCCTCGTTGACACTTCTTTGCGGCGGTTGATACCCTCGCCCAGCATAACCCCTCGCGACGACGATGCGTACCTACGTCGGAGAGGACCAGGGCGGATCGGGGCGGGGTTGCCCCGAAGAAGAGAAAGGGGACGCCATGTTTCGCCGCATTGGAAACCTCATTCGTGGCTTTCTGAGCCTATTCATCTCCGGCCTGGAGCGGGCCAACCCCAAAGCCCTCATCGAGGCGGAGAAGGAAAACCTGCGCAAGCAGATCGCCCGCTTCAACGACAACCTGGCCACCCACGCCGGCTTCTGCGAGCGTCTGATCCGGCAGATCAAGAGCCTGGAGGCGCAGGAGCGTGACCTCACCGCCAAGGCGGCGGCCAACCTCAAGGTGGGCAACCGCAACGCCGCCGGCCAGTACGCCTTGCAGCTGAAGACCGTCAAGGAACAGCTGGAGGAGAATCGCCGTCAGTTGGAAGCCGCCGAGGAGACCTACAAGAAGCTGGTGCAGGCGCGCGACGTGTCGGTGCGGGAGGCGCAAGCCAAGATCGAGCAATTAAAGCGCATGCTGTCCGAGACCGAGATGCTGGAAGCACAGGCGGAGCTGCAGGAGATGGCCAGCGGCATGATTTCTTCCATCGGCGGAGCGGGAGACACCCTGAACCGTGTGGAGGAGTACCTGTCCGAGCGGCGGGACAAGGCGGCGGGGCGGGCACGCGTGGCCGCCTCGACCATCGATACAACGCAAGTCCAGCTCATGGAGGCGGAGCAGCAGGCGCTGGCGGATCAAGCCCTGACCGAGTTTGCCGCCGCCTATGGTCTGGAGATGCCGGCGGCGGCAGCCATGCAGGTGGAGGCCGCGCCGGCTGCTCCGCCGGTGCGCGACATGGGACCGGAGGTGGAGAAACAGTAACTCCCCGCGACGGCCGGCGGGGCCGGGCCGTCGCAACGACCCGGGGTCACCCTTTGAGGGAAGGAGTAAGCCATGGCCGAACAAAAAGTTGGACCCACCGCACTGGGCAAGCTGGTGCTCGTTCTCTTCGTGCTCGCCCTGGTGGGCGGCGCCGCCTACTATTTCCGCGATATCCTCATGCCGTCGGGCCGAGGCGGCGCCAGGCCGGTGGACATCGACGCCTTCAAGGCGCAGCAGGGCAAGTTCGAGGCGCCCGACGCCAAGGGGATTACCACCGTGTCCGAGTACACCTACGTGCCGGCGGAAAAGCTTCCGCCGGTCAAGGGGGTGTCCAGCTATGTCTGGGACCCCGCCACCAAGGTCGTGCAGTTCCCCATCAACGTGTGGATCGGCTGGCTGCCCATCGTCGCCGCCAATCACGGCTTCGCCCCCAACGCGGAAAGCATCTTTTTCAAGGAGTACGGGTTCAAGGTGAATCTGAAACTGATTGACGACCCGGTGGTGGCGCGCGACGCTTTCGCCGCGGGCCAGAGCCACATCCTGTGGGGCACCCTGGACATGATGGTGCTGTTTGCCCCCGAGCTGATGCGCGACTCCCGCACCGCGCCGCGCATCTTCCAGCAGATCGACTGGTCCTCCGGCGGCGACGGCGTGGTGGTGCGCGGCAACATCCACTCGGTGCGCGACCTCAAGGGCAAGACCATCGTCTACGCCCAGAACAGCCCGTCCCAGTACTTCATCAACAACCTGCTGCTCAACGCCGGCATCCAGCCCTCCGAGGTCAATCACAAGTACACCGCCACGGCGTTCGAGGCGGCCGCCGCGTTCGTCTCCGACAAGCGCATCGATGCCTGTGTGTCGTGGGCCCCGGATATCTACAACATCCCCGAAAAGGTGGCGGGGACCCGCATCCTCACCACCACCGCCGAAGCCAACAAGCTGATCGCCGACGTCTGGGCGGCCCGGGCCGACTTCGCCAAGGACCACCCGGAGGTGATCAAGGGCCTGGTGGCCGGCATTTTCAAGGGGATGGATCAGCTCAAGGATCCCTCCTTCCGGGCCCGCGCTTTCCAGTGGATGGCGGAAGGCTACGGCATGCAGCCGGACGAGGTGAAGGCCATGGAGGCCGACGCCCACTCCACCAACTTCGCCGAAAACAAGGATTTCTTCCTCAACGCCAACAACCCCGCGAACTTCGAGCGGACGTGGAAGAACATCACCTTCGTCTACCGCGAGCTGGGTCTTGTGGGCACGCCGGTGCGCTTCGACGAGGTGATGGATTTCTCGGTGCTGCAGCAGCTGGACCGCGAGGGAACGTTCGCCCACCAGCGGGACGAGTACCGCACCACCTTCGCGCCGACCTCCTACGCCAAGGTGCAGGCGGAAGCGCCGATCATCACCCAGACCATCCGCATCAACTTCTACCCCAACTCCGCCAACATCTTCGAGCCGCAGCACGACGAGCTGGGCAATCCCATCCCCAACACGCTCTACGACCCGTCGGTGGCGGCCACCCTGGAGAAGGTGGCACGCCTGGCGGGGCAGTACGAGCGGGCGGTGATCGCCGTGGTGGGGCACACCGATTCGTCGATGAGGGGCCGAGGGGTGCGAGAGCAGGACGTCAAGGCCCTGTCCCTGGACCGCGCCAATGCGGTCAAGAAGGCGCTGGTGCAAAAGTACAAATTTGACCCTAACAAGTTCATCGTCGAGGGCAAGGGGTGGGATGTCCCGGCGGATCCCGAGGATCCCGCGAACCACGCCCTCAACAGGCGGGTGGAGATCGCCGTGTACCCGCCGGAGGCCAGGTGAGCGAGCCGGCGTCCGCGGCGGGGGGCGAGCCGACGCCCCGCGGAGGCGGTGTACCCGCCGGCACCGCGGCGTGGCGCCGGCGCCCGTCTTTCTGGCTGGCGATCAGGGAAACCATCCCGGCCTGGCAAGGATGGGTGCTGGGGGCGTTGCCGGTTCTCGCTTTGCTGGCCGCTTGGACTCTCGCCACCGCCGGCGGGGCGCCGGAGGAGCGCTGGATTTCGCCCACCATTCTGCCCTCCCCCTGGGAGGTGATTCGCTCCTTCCCCGAGCTGTGGTTTGACCGCGCCTTGACCCGCAACCTGCTGGTCTCCTTCGGTCGCGTGGCGGCGGGGTTCGCGGTGGCTCTCCTCATCGCCTTTCCACTGGGGGTGATGATGGGCTCCTTCACCAAGGTCAAGGCGGCGTTCACCCCCCTGTCGGTGTTCGGGGCGTACCTGCCGATCCCCGCTCTGGTGCCTCTCACCCTCTCCCTCTTCGGCACCGGCGAGCTGCAAAAGGTGATCTTCCTGGCCTTGGCGTTTCTCATTTACCTCCTGCCCCTCATCGTCTCGGCGGTGGACGGCGTAGACGACGTGTACCTTAAGACTGCCTACACCCTGGGGGCCGACCGCTGGCAGGCGGTGCACAGGGTGCTGCTGCCGATCGCCTGGGCCGACATCTTCCAGGCGCTGCGCCTCGGTTTCGGCGTCGGGTGGAGCTACATCCTGCTGGTGGAGATGGTGGACATCGGCAAGGGGCTGGGCGGGATCATCATCGTCTCGCAGCGGCGCGGCCCCAGGGAACACATCTATTTGGTGCTGTTGCTCATCGTCGTCGTGGCGTTTTTCACCGACAAGGTGTGGGCGGCGCTGGGGCGACGGCTGTTCCCCTACCGGGAGGCGAAGTGAGCGCCGCTCGCCCGCCCATCGTGGAGTTTCGCGGGGTGGAGAAGACGTTCCACTCCGGCACGCCGAAGGCCTTCACCGCCATCCGGGAGGTGAGCTTTCGCATCGACGACATTCCCGAGCACGGGGAGTTCGTCGCCATCGTCGGCCCGTCGGGGTGTGGGAAGTCGACCATTCTCAACCTCATCCACGGTTTCCCGGACGTCTACCCGCCGACCCGGGGGGAGGTGTTGGTGCGGGGTGAAGGGGTGGCCGGGCCCGGGCGTGACCGGGGTATGGTGTTCCAGCGCTACAGTTCGTTTCCGCACCTGACGGTGCTCGACAACGTGCTGTTCGGTCTGGAACTCAACGCCTCTTCCCTGGGTCTGTCGCGCGCCGCCAGGAGCGAGCTGGCCCGGGAGTGGATCGCCAAGGTGGGGCTGGCCGGGCACGAGCACAAGTACCCGCACCAGCTTTCCGGCGGGCAGCAGCAGCGCGTGGCCATCGCCCGGACGCTCGTGCTCAAGCCGCGCATCATCCTCATGGACGAGCCGTTCTCGGCGCTCGACGAGCCCACCCGCTACGAGATGCAACGGCTCATCATGGAGCTGTGGCACGAGGTGGAGGCGACCGTGCTCATCGTCACCCACTCGCTGGCCGAGGCGGTGTTTCTGGGGGACCGGGTGTGGGTGATGACGCGCGCGCCGGGACGCATCGCCGCCGAGATCAAGGACGCCATCCCCCCCACGCGCGACGTCGATCCCCTGGCGGTGCAGGAGTCCCGGGAGTTCAAAGAGGCGGTGGCCGAGGTGGCGCGCGTGTTCCGCGAGGTGGAAGCGGGGGGCTCATGAGCAGCGGGGTGCGCAAGGTGGACGGGTCATACTCTGGCCATGGCCGGTGAGGCGCTGACCTTTTGGGACTTTGTCAAGGCGGCGTTTTATCGTCGAGCTCGCCTGCCGCTGCTGGGGGCCATGCCGGTCAACCAGATGGCGCTCGCCGCCTTCGCCCTGCTGGGGTTCGTCAATCCAGGTTTTTGGTTCCTGGGCGCCGCCCTGGAGCTGGCCTACCTGGGGTCGCTGTCCTCCAGCGCCCGCTTTCAGAAGCTGGTGGAGGGGGAACGGCTGCAGGCCCGCCAGCGGGGGTGGGAGGCAAGTATCCAGCGGGCTTTCGCCCAGCTGCCGGCGGCCGCCCAACTGCGGTACCAGGCGTTGCTCCAGCGCTGCGGCCACATCCTCGGGATCACCACGCCCGTGGATTCCACCGGCGTACTCTCCGACCTCCGCGCCGGGACGTTGAACCAACTGCTGTGGCTTTTCTTGCGCCTGCTGTCGTCGCGCGAGCTGATCCTCGCCACGCTGGAGCAAGTGAAGGAGGGCGAGCTGGAGCGGGACGTGCAACGCCTGCAGGAGCGGCTGGCGGCGGTCGAAGCGGACAGCCCGCTGGCCCGCTCGCTGCAAGCGACGCTCGACATCCAGAAAAAGCGGCTGGAGAACCTGGCCGCCGCCCGCGCCAATCTGGCGGTGGTGGAGGCGGAACTGGAGCGCATCGAACAGCAGGTGCGCTTGATCGAGGAGGAGTCGGCGGTGGCCGGCGGCCCCGACGTGCTGTCGGCTCGCCTGGACGCCGTGAGCTCCACCCTGCTCGAGACCTCCCGCTGGATGGATCAGCACGCCGAGTTCTTCCGCTCCCTGGGGGGCGAGGACGAAGCGGTTCCAGCGGTGCTGCCGCGGTTGCCCGCGCCGGCGTCGCTGTCGGAACCCGCGCCCGAACCGCCGCCGCTGCCGCGGCCGCGGGCCGGGCAGAAAGGGTAGAGGCATGGCCGATCTTCCCGTGTGGGCCAAGGAGATGCGCGCCGCCTTCCGGGCCGGCGCCACCAGCCAGTTCATCCTGCACGGCGATGTCCACGACCTGCAGCCCACCCCCCGGGGGGAGTTCGTGTCGCTGCGGGCGTTCCTGACCGAGGTGATGTTCGCCCCCTTCGACGTGGTCATCCACTACGATCGCGGCCGGGGGGTGCGGGTCCGCAAGGGAGGGGATGCGTTCCATCGTTTCCTGAAGGCCTTCGACACCTTCCAGGGCACTTCGTGGGCGGCGCTGCCGGACGTGGGACCGGACAAGGTGGAGACCCTGGACCTGGGCAATCTGCTGCCCCGCGACCCGCGGCGGGCGCTGGAGCTCATCGACCGCTTCCTGCGCGGTGCCGTGCATCGGGTCAAGGTGGTGGAGGGCAGGAGCGCGCCGGACCCCCTCAAGGTGGCGGTGGTCATCGACTACGCCCACTTCCTGGCGCCGGCCGGGGAGGCGCTTTACGTCTCCGGGGAGGCCAGCCAGACGCTCATCCAGCTGCTCGACTGGGCGTCGGACCCATCCCTCGCCGCCGCCGTCGTGGCCACTGTGCTGATCACCGAAAACCTGTCGGACCTGCACCGCTCCCTGGTGGAGTCGCCCTACTCCGGAAAGATCCGGCTGGAGCTGCCCACCGCCGAAGAGCTCGCGGCCTACCTCGCCTCCCTCACCACCGAAGTGAGCGACTGGGCGGCGGTCAGCGAGGTGCCGCGGGAGGCGCTGGCGCACCGGCTGGTGGGGCTGTCGCGGGTCAACGTCCGCACCCTGCTGCGCCGTGCCGTGGCCGGCGGCGAGCGCCTCACCCACGCCTTCGTCACCCGCCTCAAGAAGGAACTGATCGAAAAGGAGGCGGCGGGCCGGCTGGAGTTCATCGAGTCGCGCCGCAGTCTCGACGACGTCGCCGGGCACGACGAGGCCAAGGCGTGGCTGCGGCAGGACGCGGCGTTGCTGCGCGCCGGCCGCACCACGGCCATCCCCATGGGCTACCTGCTCACCGGGCGGATCGGCACGGGCAAGACCTACCTGGTGGAGTGCTGGGCCGGCGAGGTGGGGGTGCCGTGCGTGGCCTTGAAGAACTTCCGCGAAAAGTGGGTGGGCGCCACCGAGGGGAACCTGGAGAAGATCTTCGCCATCCTCCACGCCCTCGGGCAGGTGGTGGTTTTCGTGGACGAGGCCGACCAGATGACCGGCAAGCGCGGCGCCACCGACACCGACGCGGGGCTGTCGGGGCGGGTGTACGCCATGCTCGCCAAGGAGATGTCCAATACCGAAAACCGCGGCAAGATCGTCTGGGTGTTCGCCACCTCGCGCCCCGATCTCCTGGAGGTGGACCTCAAGCGGCAGGGCCGCCTCGATGTGCACATCCCCCTGTTTCCCCCGCAGGACGCGGCGGGGCGGGCGGCGCTTTTCGCCGCCATGGCGGGCAAGCTGAAGCTGCCCATCAGCCCCGACCGCCTGCCCCGCCTGCCCGACGACGATCAGGTGGGGGGCAACGAGATGGAGGGTATCCTGGTGCGGGCCTTGCGCCTGTTCGAGACGCGCGCGGCGACGGAGACTGGCGGCGAAGCGCCGAGCCTGCGGGCCTGCATCGAGGAGGCGATCGCCGATTTTCGCCCTTCGGCCCACGCCGAACGCCTGGAGCTGATGGACCTGCTGGCGGTCAAGGAGTGCACCGACGCCCGCTTCCTGCCCGAGCGCTTCCGCACCGTCTCCGTCGGCGAGCTCAACGCTCGCATCGCGCACTTGAAGGCGGTGCTGGGGGAGTAGGGTGGGCGCGCGACGCCGCTTTCCCCACCGGTCGGGGGCGCCGGCGTCGGCCGGCGCCGCCCCCCCGAGGTGACCCGTGGAACTCCTGTTGGATGCCCAGGTGTGGGCGAGTCTCGCCACCTTGACCGCGCTGGAAATCGTGCTCGGGATCGACAACCTGGTGTTTATCTCCATCCTCTCCAACTCCCTGCCGGCGGGACAACAGCGCGTGGCACGGCGGGGGGGACTGGCCTTGGCGGTGCTGTCGCGGCTGGCGCTGCTGTTCACCATCTCGTGGCTGGCGTCGGTGACCTCGCCGCTGTTTTCAGTGGCCGGGCACGGGGTGTCGGTGCGCGACCTGGTGCTGTTCGGCGGCGGGTTGTTTCTGCTTGCCAAGGGCACCACCGAGATCCACCATACCGTGGAGGGGGTGGAGCGGCGGCGCACCGTCAAAGCCGCGAGCTTCGCCGGTGTGCTGGCGCAGATCGTGCTCCTGGACGTCGTGTTTTCCCTGGACAGCGTGATCACCGCGGTGGGCATGGCGCGCCAGGTGGCGGTGATGGCGGCGGCGATCATCATCGCGGTGGCGATCATGTTGTTCGCCGCCGATCCGCTGGCGCGCTTCATCGACACCCACGTCTCGGTGAAGATCCTGGCGCTGTCGTTTTTGATCCTGGTGGGGGTGGCGCTGGTGGCGGACGGGCTCGGCTTCCACATCCCCAAGGGCTACTTATACTTCGCCATCGCCTTCTCGATCGGTGTGGAGTTTCTCAATCTCACCGCGGCGCGCCGCCGCGGCCACGCCGCCCGCTGACCGGGCCGACCCCCATGCCGTCGAAACATCACCCCTTTGGGTGATGACAACCCGCGGGGCCGCCTCTATGCTGGTGTCATGGTTGTCCAAAGTCAGTGCGGTGCTGCGCGTCGCTGGCCGTCGAAACACGCCGCGCTCGACTCCGACGCAGTCCCTGGGTGCGCGACCGTCGTGTGCTCCACTGTCTCTGGGCGCTCCCCCTCGCCTGCGCTTGGGGGGGGGGGCGGAGCGGACGCGCATCGTGGCCGCGCGAATCGCTTCGAACTTCGTCGCCCAATCGACCTGAGGCGGCTGGTTCGCCGCGACGCGCCTCGGGCTCGTGCTCCGCCGCATTGTGCACCTAACCGATGACGAGGACGCGAGGTGTCACGAGTCAGGATTCGCGGCAGGGGGTGCGGAATGAGAACGGCGTTGCTCATCCTGGTCATTGCGGCGGCTGCGCTGCTTGTCGGCTCGGCAGGTATTGCCGACTGTCCGGGCCAGGGTATCTGCTGGACCTGTTTCCACTACTGGTGCTGGGGTTAGGGAAACTACTGCTCCTGTGAGGCCAGCCAAGTACCGCCGCGGCACTGCATTGCGGGCGGAGGAACGTGCTACGCGCGAATTTCCTTGTGACGGAAGCACGTGCCGCGGAGGTATTCATGAGATGGCAGAGAATCGCAGTTTCGTCTCTCCTTTCTGGGTTGACGGTGGGTGTTGCAGCGTTTGCCGGCACGCCGGAAATGGTCGAGGTGGCGGTTGAGGCCCACTTCGCGGTGCAGGTCGCCGACACTCCGCTGCGCAGTGCCGGTGGGAACAATGGACGTGCGCCTCCGCGTACCCGGGTGTATTTCCCACTACCTCTGTGGGTTGGAGGTCAACGCCGGGCGTGAGGTGGAGATCGGCGCGATTGTCTTCGAGCCGGGCGCCTCGCTGGTGGGCTGGGTGGAGGCGGGGCGCGGCCACCGCCTGTCCCCAGCCGTTCGCGTGGAGATCGCCCCGCAGGCGAACCCGGAGAGTGCGCCTTCTGCCCCGCCGTCGCGGTGGACCGCACTGCGCAGCACCGCCGTCGTGACCGAACGTGGCTTCTTTCACTTCCAGGGCGTGGCGCCGGGCACCTACCGGTTGATCGCCACGCAGCCAGACGGTCCGCCGTCGCGGCCGTTTGTCGTCAGCGTCGTGCAGGCCAGCGAGGTCATGTTGGAGCGACCGCTGATCCTGGATACCTGGGCGAACGTGGAGGTGCAGGTGATCCCGGCGCAGTCCCCCGAGGGCGAGCCGTGGCGCCTGGAGCTGCGAGACGTGGACGTGGGTCGGTCCGTGTTCGAGACGGTGGCGAGGACCATCGCTGACGAGGGCGGGCGGGCGAGGCTGGAGCGTCTGACGCCGGGGGAGTTCACCCTGCGCGTCAGCGGGTCCAGGGGCGAAGCGGTGCACTCGGCGCCGCTGGTGGTCGAGCCCGGGGAAGGGTTTTTCGAGGTGCGGCTGGGCCTCGTCGAGGTGAAGGGGAGTGTGACGCTAGGCAAAAAGCCGCTCGCCGCGACGGTGTGGTTCGGCGGGCAGCAGGGCAGTGTGCGGGTGAAGGCGATCGCCGACGAGAAGGGAAAGTTTGTTACCTTTCTGCCCCGCTCCGGCGAGTGGATCGTCGAAGTGATCGGCGAGGGAGTCGGCGTGCGCCGCCGCTTCCAGGCGGTGGACGTGGGCGGCCCGGGGGCGCGGGCGCGCACCGTGGATCTGGTGATTCCGGCAACCTGGATTCGGGGCGAGGTTGTGCAGGAGAACGGAGCGCGGGCGACCGGGGCGCTGGTGACCGTCACCGGCCATGGCGGGTTCGAGCACACCGTACAACTGCGCGCCGAAGGGGGCGAGTTCGAGGTCTGGGGCCTCGATCCCGGCCCGGTGATGATCCGCGCCCAGGAGCGGGAGGCGGATTCGGACTGGGTGCCGCGGGTGCTGCGCGACGACGGGGAGCCTGCCGAGGTCCGACTCCATCTGCGGCGCAAGACCACGCTGGCCGGGCGGGTGGTGACGGCCGGCCGGCCGGTTCCGGGCGCCGCTCTCGCCGCCTGGTCGGCGTCGGCGCCGGCGGCGGTGCCTGACGCATTTGCCCGCACCGGCCCGGATGGCCTCTTCGAGCTGCGCGTGCCGGCGTCGGCTCGGGAGGTGATGGTGACGGTGGAAGCGGCTGGGCTCGCGCGGCGAATGCTGCGCCTGCCGGCTGCCTCCGCCGAGACGCCGATCGAGGTTCCCGTCACTGTAGGAGGAGCAACGCTCGTCGTGCAGTTCGAGCGCCCGCCGGAGCCCAAGGATCCCATCTTTTCGGGGTATCTGGTCGTGCACAACGGTGTCGTGGAGGACTACTGCGGACTGGAGGCGTGGGCGCGGCGGCACGGCGCCGCGGTCGACGGCTCCGCCCGAGTCGCCATCCTTGCGCTGGAAGACGGCACCTACACCCTCTGTCGCGGCGGCGTCGGCGAGTACGCCGCGCTGGCGGCCGGGATCGTGCTGCCCGACCGCTGCCGCTCGGTCTTTCTGCCGCCCGGGGGCGAAGTGGTGGTGTCACCCCCGTAGGACGCCACCCGGTCGGGCGGGGGAACGACGCGGTCAGACCAGCGCGTTTTCCCCCCACCCGAGACGCACCAGTTCGATGCGCTCCAGCGAGGACACCCCCAGGCCGTAGGTGGTGTCGGCGAAGCGGATGTGATGGGGGGGTGGGGCAATGGGCCGTTCCTCGCCGAAGTGCTGGCGGCGCTTGGCCTGGATGATGGCGGCGCCCACCGTGTCGGCGGCCACCGGATCGCGGCTGACCAGGAGTCCCCCGTAGGCCCAGGTGTACGCCCGGGAGAAGTGGTGCGGTCCGGTGGAGTGGAACTGGGGGGTGAGCATGACCAGAACGTTGAGGCGGGTCTTTCCCTTGACGTGGGGCAGATGCCAGATGGCTCCCAGCGGCTCGCAGGCGTTGGCGTGGTAGGACCACGGGTCGGGGACGAACATGACGTAGTTCTTGATCAGCGTGCCCAGCCCGGACCAGTTGTGGGTGCGCAGGGGGCGCACGTTGATGAGGGCAGTGGCGGCGGAAAACACCGGGTTCTTGAGCACCGCCCGGTCGGCCACGGCGACGCGCTCGGCCTTCACGCCGGCGTCCGCAAGGCGCACCCGGATCGCCGTCTCGAGCCCCGCCGGGGTGGGCAAGTGTTTCCACTCGTTGCTCTTCACCCCGACGGTGTCGGTGGGTGCAACAAGGCGCTTCCAGGCGGCAAGGGGGTCCTGTTCGTCCAGTAGGCGGGCCACGGCGGCGTCCAGCATGTCGGCGACGACCCTTGCGTTGATCGTGCCGTCGGCGCCCACGGCCTTCGGGTCGCGGATCAACACCACTCGGCTATTCGCCTCAGCTGCGGCTCGAGAGGCAAGGCCGGCCACCAGGCCTCCGGCCACCAGAGACCCCTGGACCAGCACGCTGCGGCGAGTGAAGGGGGTGGTGATCATGGCCTCTCCTCCTCGCCCTCGGGCGGGTCCAGGGCGGCGGTCAGCAGGCGCTGCACCCGGGCCTCGCTCTGCGCTTCGCCCACCAGGGCCAGAAGCGAACCCTGCACGGCCGCCCCCCACAGGCCCTCCCGCCCGGCCGGAGCCGGGGTGGCGAGCAGCCGACGGGCGGCCTCCAGGCCGGCGGCGGCCCGCCCGGCCTCGGGGAAGCGCACCAGCAGCAGCATCTCCCCGTCTCGGTAGCGGGCCAGAGCCGCCTCCGAGTCGGTTCCCAGTCCCAGGGGGTCGCCGGGCTCCAGCGACAGGTGGGTGGCCAGGATGGTCGGGTGGCGCACGTATCGCAGGCTTTCGAGCAGCCGCCCGTCACTCGGCAGGCGATGCAGCAGCTCGGGCAGCGCCCCGCGCTCGCCGATGGCCAGGGCCGTTGCCCGAGCCAGGGAGAGCATGGCCTCGCGGTGAGCGGGCGTTTCCACCTCGGCGGTGACGGAAACGAAAAAGCGCCCCTGCCAGAAGGTCAGCCAGCCTTCCCGCAGCAGCGCCCCCTGGCCGATGTCCACGACCTGCCCATCGAGGTCGTAGGTGAACGCCCCGAAGGCTCCGGCGGCGTCGGGCATCTCGAAGATGTCCAGTACGATGCCCCCATTCGGATGATCGAAGCGGCGGGCCAGGCAGGCGCGCATCCCGTAGGCCAGATACACCTCGGCGGCGCCGTCGATGTAGGCGTAAATCCCGCTGGTGTCGAAAGTCTCGTCGGGTTCGCCGGCGCGAAAGGCCCCGATCTCCCGAGGTACCCCGGCGGCGATCTCGGCGAGGGTGCGCGGGGCGATCGCCCCGCCCAGCAGAACCAGGACGAGGAGAGGAAGGAAAACGAGCGGGCCGACGGTGTTCAGCACCCTCATATCCTCTCATGTTTTTAGCCGGCTTCGGCCCTGGCGAGCGGCCGGCGCAGACGAATCCGGCCGATGAGCATCTCACCGGCGGCGAGCCGAAGCTGAGTAGGGCTCAGCGCTTCGACGGGTCGGAGGCGCGTCTCCGCCTGGTGCAACTGGTGGGCCCGACCAGGGACAGCTGGCTGGCCGGGCTGCCGGGCTGGAGGTCCTGCAGTACTACCCGCACCACACCTACCTGGTGTGGGGCCCGGCGGCGTCGCTGCGCGCTGCGCAGACCCTCACTTACGTGCGCTGAGTCTGCAGCTTCCCGGGCCAGCCCGGCAGCGACTGTGCCGGCGGCGGACAAGGCACCCACGTCACCGGCATCATCGGCGGCGACGCCACGGCTGGGTTTGCCGACGCCAACGGGTTCCTCTACGGCTTAGGCATGGCGCCCGGCTACGACACCGTCGCCATGAACTCGCTGTCCTCCTCGGCGTGGCCGCCGGCCGGCGGCTGGCGGGAGCACAGCAAACAGGCGGTGCTGATGTCCGCCATCGGCGGCAACAATTCCTGGACCACCGACGAGGGCACCAACCACGGCTACCAGGCCTTTGAGCGAACGCACGACTTCACGGTGCACGACGGCAACTTCGACACTCCGGCCATCGAGCCGTTCAGGTGTTTTCGGCGGGGAATTCCGGGCCCAATCCGAGCACGCTGACGGCTCCCAAGGAGGCCAAAAACCTCATCGTCCTGGCTTCGAGCCGTAACTACTGGGCGGGCAGCATCGACGCGATTTTGAGCTTCTCCAGCCGCGGCCCGGCAGTGGACGGGCGTATCATGCCCACCATCACCACCCCCGGCGAGCAGATCGCCTCATCGCGCAACGACCCGGGCGGCAACTGCGCCACCCCCATTGCGGGGACGAGCAACTTGTGCGCTTTCCGCTTTGGCACCAACATCGCCGCCCCTCACACCTCCGGCGCCATCGGTGCCAACCCGGCGCTCGTCAACAACCGCAACCTCAGCGTGATCAATGGCGCCAACACGTACCGCGGCAACGTCTTTGCCGGCGGGTAAAGCCCCACGGGGGGCAGTGCGGACGCCCTCAACAACTTAGAAAACGTCTACATCCAGTCCCCGGCGGCCAGCGCCACGATCGTCATCGACGCCGCCAACATCGCCGGCGACGGGGTTTTCGGCAACGCCGATCTGACCGATCAGAACTTCGCTCTGGTGTGCCAGAACTGCGTGCTGGCGCCTGACTACACGATGTCCGTGTCGCCCGCGAGCCGGTTGATCTGCACCCCCGCCGACGGGATCTTCACGGTCAAGGTGGGCAGCGTCTTGGGCTTTGCCGACCCGCTGACCCGGAGCGCCGCCGGGCATTCCGGTGCCACCACGGCGGGCTTCAGCACCAACCCGGTCACTCCCGGCGGCAGCAGCACCCTGACCATCGGCAACACCGGCGCGGCGGCGGCGGGGAGCTACTCCATCACCGTCACCGGCACCTCCACCACCGGGAGCAAGGACCGCAGCGTGGAGCTGGTGGTCTATACCGGGGTCCCGGCGGCGCCAACGCTGACCACCCCGACTGACGGCGCCACCAACGTTTCGACCACGCCCACCTTCACCTGGAGCGGGGTGGCCGGCGCAGTCACCTACTCGATCGAGGTGGCCACCGATGCGGCATTCACCAACGTCGTCGCCTCGGCCAGCGGCCGGGCGAGCCCAACGTGGACCGCCAACGTGCAGCTCGCCCCCAGCATGGTGCCCCACCGGCGGGTGCAGGCGGTCAACGGCTGCGGCGCGGGCGCGTATTCGACGGCGTTCAGCTTCACCACG
>CALEVZ010000033.1 GCA_937924755.1 uncultured bacterium | reverse complement strand
GTAGGCGTGGGTGCCGCGGATGATGCCGTAGCCGATCTCCCGCCCGTGCACCAGCCGCTTGACTACCGGCTGCGGGCCCATCGGCAAATAGTCGTTATCACCGTAACCACCGTGGGCGACGTTGGCAATGAAGGGCACGCTGCCGTCGTCCAGGTCGAGCGCGAAGAGCGCCTGGTGCCCCGGATTGTTGGTCAAGAACTGGCGCATTTCGGGATTAGTCTGTGGCCAGGGTGTCCACATGAGGGTCCAGGGCAGGCGCACCTTGACGAGCACGAGGCCGGTGTTGTCCGCCACCACCGGCCAGCCCAAGCGGAACTCGGTGGGGTCGGAGAAGCTGCGGCTGGGGTGGACGGGGCGGACGCGCCAGCGCTGCGAGCCGTCCCAGTTGGCGATGGCGTGGACGAAGAGATCCGGCTCGCTGGCCACGATGACCACGTCGCGGGAGACCGAGTAGCTGGGAGGGGTGGCCACCGTGGCTCCGGCGTTGTACACCCACAGGGGGGTGAGATCGGCGGTGGTCAGGGCGGTGACCCGGGTGCCCATGGCCACCACCACCCGGTCAGCCAGCAGCAAAGGCGGGAGGGGCAGCGGGCTGCTCATCCCGAGGGTGTGCTGGGCGAGGACCGCCCCGTCGCTGGCCCGCAGTTTGAAGACCACGCCGCTCGCCGAGACGGCGAACACCGCGGCGGTGGCGGGGTCGTAGGCCACCGTGGAACGGATGTCGCCGATGCCGCTGCGCTGCCACACCTGCGCCCCGGTGGTTTCGGCGAGGGCAAAGACGCCGTCCACGCCGGCGGCGACGTACACGCGACCTTCTCCGGTCACTGGTTGCACGTTGCGGGGCAGCGACCCCCCCGTCGTCACCTTGGCCACCTGGCCGCCGGGACCCACGCCGTTCCAGGCCCAACGCCATTGCCACGGCGGCGCCACCACCTGCGGAGTGTAGCCGGTGCGCTGGGGGTCGTGTCCGTGCTGGCGCCACTCGGCGTCGGCAGGGGGCAGCAGGTTGAAACTGCGGCCCAAGAAAACGGCCATCTGCCCGCGGGTGACGGGCTGTTCGGGACAGTACAGCGGCGGGTTGGCCGAGCAGCCGGTGGTGATCCGTTCGCGGGCGATCTGGTGGATCCAGCGGCGGAACACGTTGCTTTCTGGAACGTCGTCGAAAAGCGCGGCGGGGGCGGGGGGGGCGGCATAGGTGCCGCCGTATTTGCTGCGGGGCAGAAACTTGGCCATCTGCGCCCGGGTGACGGCGTCGTCGGGGCAGAAGCGGGGCGGGTCGGTGGCACACCCAGAGGTGATGTTCTCGGCCGCCAGCTGCTCGATGAAGCGCACGAAGGGGTGGGTGAGCGGCACGTCCACGAAGCGCGTGCCGGTGGCCGGCGGTGGGGCGTAGCTCGGGCCGTACTTGGAACGCAGGATGAACTTGGCCATCTGGGCGCGGGTGACGGGTTGATCGGGGCAGAAGCGCAGGGGGTCGGTGGCGCAGCCCGAGGTGATGTTGAGTTCGTACAGGCGCTCGATGAAGGGCCGGAAGGGGTGGTCGTCGGGCACGTCGGCGAACAGCGAAGCGGGCCGGGCTGCACGCACGGCGGATTGGGCCACGGAGCGAACCTCCGCAGCAGCGGCCGCTGCGGGGCGGGGCGGATCGGGGGCGCTTGCGGCGGCGCCCGGCGCCAGCGCCAACAGGGTTATCGTGACGGTCAAGGCTTGCACGTTCCCCGGGGTTGTGAGCATCACGCCTCCTTTCCTCAACCCCTCTCCTCCGGCGGTGCTGAGAGAACGTGTAACACCTGGCCTCCGCCGCCGCCGTGACGGTGATCACCGCGGCGGCCCCGGTCTGGGGGTGGCGGGCCCATCGCTCCAACGGCAAGGGGCCGGGGCAGGGCCCTCGGAGGGCGGGGCGAGAGGCCGCCCGTGCTCCGGGCGGCCGCGCCGGGACGGCTGCGCCCCGGCGCGGCCGCGGCCGGTCAGGGTGTCGGCAGGTCGAAGCGGTCCAGGTTCATCACCTTGGCCCAGGCGGCGACGAAGTCGCGGATGAACTTTTCGTGGGCGTCGTCGGCGGCCCAGACTTCGGCGAGAGCGCGCAGCTGCGAGTGGTGGCCGAAGATCAGATCGGCGCGCGTGGCGGCGAAGACCGGCACCTCACCCGGCGGCCGGGGCGGATGGGTGGTGGCCTACTTCCAGCGGTTCCTCCTGGGCGCCTGGGTGGGGCGCGGGGACCGCAGCCCCCAGGCGGAGCTGATCGACTGCACGAACGCCGCCCGCCTGGCGCGGGGGGTCGTGGCCGCTCTGATCTCTGGGGGCCGGGCCGCGCCGTGGCCGCCTCCTCGGTCGCTCACGTCCTCAGGAGGATTTCGCGGTACTCGCGGGCGTCGTTGTCGTCCTTGCCACCCACCGGGGTGCCGCAGGCGGCGCAGCGGTATTCGTACTTGTGACCGGTGGGCAGGACCAGCAGCAGGTGTTTGCGGACCGGTCGGGCCGCCCGGCAGCTGGGGCAGAAGAGTTCGGAAACCTCCAAATCCTCGAAGTGAGAGCGACGTCGCACCATGTTATCAATGTGCCGCTCATCTGCCCGTTTGGTCAAGAGTGCTCGGCGGCTTGGTCGCCGCGGTTGTGCTGGAACTTCCGGTGTAGTGCTTCACCTGGCGCTGTGGTAGAAGACACCGGCAGGAGGGCGGGCGTGGGCAAGCTGATCAACCCGGCGCGGCAGGCACAGGCGCGGGAGGCCAAGGTGCATCGCATGGCGGCCATCGAAGCGGCGGCGCTGGCCGAATTCCAGGTGGCGGCCTATGCCGAGGTCACGCTGGACGGCATTGGCCTCAAGGCGGGGGTGCCGGCGGGGACCGCGTCCCTGTACTTCGGCAGCCGCGAAACGCTGTTCCTGCGCGTCGTCGGAGCGCAGGTCAAAAAGTGGTGCGCGGCGCTGCTGGGATTGCTGGAGCGGGAGGGGAGGTTGGATGGCGCTGCCACGGCCGCCCTCCTGGCGCGGTCGTTTTCGTCCTTTCCGGCGCTCCCTCGGCTGCTGTATCTGCTGCCCTTCGCCCTCGAACACGCGCGCGAGGATGCCGGTCTGACGGTGATGATCGCGGGGGTGAGAAAGCCCCTGGCCGAGGTGGCTAGGCGGCTGGAGGCCCACTCGCCGGCGGCGGCAGCCCGAGGCGGCGCGGAGCTGCTGGGGGATGTGTTCAGCCTGGCAGCGGCGGTCTATCCGCGGGCGAGCCCCCGGGGCGGCCTGGCGCTGGCCCTGACTGACCCAGCGCTGGCCCGCTTCAGGGTTGACTTCCAGGCCGCGCTGGAGCGGCTGCTGGCGCAGTCGCTGGCACCCTACGACGAGATCTGAAGAGGGCCGCGCAGCCCGGCTAAATCCAGGCCGGTATCGAACTGGGCCAGAAAGGCCAGGCTGGAGAGGCGATAGGGGAGGTGCACCGGCAGCGGAACGACGGCCCCCATGCAGGGCACGCCGACGAGGAAGAACACCGTGCAGCAGGTGGCGAACCCCGCCGCCTCCACCGCCAGGGCAACGGCGATCCACAGCGCCAGCACGAACAGCCCGTACAGGACGAAGGCCCCGGTGTGCGCCTCCAGCCACGGCAGCAAGGCAGCCCAGGCGGCGCCGGCGCTGAGGCTGCCCTGCGCCATGAGCGGCACCACCAAGAGTTGAGGAATAGCGGCACGAACGCGGGGGCGATGGCGTACAGCAGCGTGGTGACGCTCGCCAGCACCGGCAGTGCTGCGAGCGGTGGCGAAGCCGAAGCCATCGAGGCCACCGGCGGCCGCATAGAGGACCGCGCCCAGAGCCGCGGCTGCTAGTAGCGCCAGGGCAAAGAACCCCAGACGCCGGGAGGAAGAGCGATTTCCCCAACTGGCGGATGCGTCGCCAGGGCTCGACGATGGCCGGCCCCTGCGTGACCGCGCTGTCCAGGTAGACGAACGTGGCGCGGGAGCTGAGCCACAGCAGGAGGAGTATTTACCAGGGCGACGGTGACCGCTGCCCCGACCACGGTGGGAGCGGCCAGCCAGGGGTGCTCCGGCAGGCGCTGTCAGGCGCCCGCTAGGGGCTCGACGCCGTGGCGCATCCTGCTGCTCCTGCCGGCGCCGAAGTTCCCGGTTCCCCCTCCAGTGCCCTCCCTCAGCCCGGCGAGCCACCCGGCAAACCCGAGGACTAGCCAGGTGCGCGGCTTTACGGGGTGGAGCAGCACCTCTCGGGTGCGGCGCCAGGTGGTGCGCAGGGGCTCCACGAAACCGATTTAGACGGCGGTGAAGGAGGGCTGGTTCATGTCTTCTCCCTCGGGGACGCTGGTGCACAATAGTATGGGTTGCCGGGCGTGAGGTCGCGGTGGTTGGCGAGGGAAGTGAGGAGGCTCGTCGGTGGTTACAGGTCCCATGAGGCAGAGCGTCCTGGTGCTGCTCTCCCGCTCCATTGATTACGCCGGAATGTTCCCCCCCGCGGCGCTGCCACTGGAGCAGGCGGCGGCGCGCTACGCGGCGCTGCTGGCGGGCCCCGAGCGCTGGTTGTTGGGGCGTTTCGTCTGCCCGGCGATGCGGGTGAGCGAGTTGGGCTCCCTGCGAGCCGCTGCCAGCTCGCCGCCGACCGTGTTGGCGGTGCTGGGGCCGCCGGCGGCCTCTTTGGATGAACTGGCAGCATCCACCGCGGAGGTCCGCCAGCATCTGCATCCCCCTGTGGGCGACGGCGGGCTGGCGGTGGACCAGTACGAGGTGCCGTTGCCGGCCGCGGTGATCTCGGGCGGAGCCAAGGCGGTGGCGGAGGCGGCGTCGGCGGTGACGGGCGCGCTGGCTGGCCCTCGGCGCATGTTGGTGGCGTTGGAGGCTCCCGTCGCGGGTTCCCCCCCCGCCGTCCTGGGAGAGGTGATCCACGGGCTGGCGAGCGCCAACCAGGCTTCGCCCGCCACCCCGGTGTGCCTCAAGGTGCGCTGCGGCGGGTCAACCGCCGCGGCGATCCCGACGGTGGAGGAGCTGGCGAACGTCATAGCCCTGGGGCGGGACCACGGGGTGCTGATCAAGGCCACCCAGGGGTTGCACCACCCGCTCCGGCACCGGGACGAGACGCTGGGATGTCCGGTGCATGGCTTTCTCAACCTCTTCGCGGCGGCGGTGCTGGCCCGCACCCATGGCTTCGATGGGCATCGTCTCGCCAAGGTGCTGGGCGATGAGGATCCCGCCTCTTTCGTGTTCACTGAATCCGGGTTCGCCTGGCGGGACCATCCGGCGTCGCTGGAGGCGCTGGCGGCGGCGCGGCGGTTCGGGGTTACCTCCTTTGGCAGCTGCTCGGTGGAGGAGCCCCTCGAGGGTTTGCGTCGGTTGGGCTTGGTGGAGTGATTCGCGCGGCGTTGCGCTTTGTCGCCGAGTAGGGAGGACCGGTGGGGTACACGCCTTTGAACGAGTTGAAGTCCTTCATCGAGGTGGGGAGGAATTCCCATTTTCCCATCCAGAACCTGCCCTACGGGGTGTTCCGCCCGGCGGGAGGGGCAACGCCCCGGGTGGGCGTGGCCCTGGGGGACTTCGTGGTCGACCTGTCGGTTCTGGACGAGGCGGGGCTCTTTCCGGCGTCGGTGGCAGGCCGGGACCTGTTCGCTGGAGGGAGCCTTAACGCCTTCCTGGCGGCGGGTCGCCCCGTCTGGCGGGCCACGCGGCAGGCCCTGCTCGCCTTGCTCCGCCACGACGAGCCAGGGCTGCGCGACAACGAGGGGCTGCGGCAGGCGGCCATCGTGCCGGCGTCGCGGGTGGAGATGTTGCTGCCCGCCCAGGTGGGGGACTACACCGATTTCTACTCCTCGCGGGAGCACGCCAGCAACGTCGGCGCGATGCTCCGGGGTGCAGCCAATGCATTGCAGCCCAACTGGTTGCACCTTCCGGTCGGCTACCACGGCCGCGCCTCGTCGCTGGTGGTCAGCGGCACCGACATCCGCCGCCCATGGGGGCAAGTGTGCCCGGACGAGAGTCAGCCTCCCCGTCTGGCACCCTCCCGGCTGATGGATTTCGAGCTGGAGGTGGGTTTCCTCGTCGGGCCGGGCAACCGACTGGGGGAGCCCATTTCCGTTGCCGACGCTGCCGAGCACATCTTCGGCTTCGTGCTGGTCAACGACTGGAGCGCCCGTGACATCCAGAAGTGGGAGTATGTGCCCCTGGGGCCATTCCTGAGCAAGAGTTTCGCCACCTCCATCTCGCCCTGGGTGGTGACGCTGGACGCTCTGGAGCCGTTTCGTTGCCCGGGGCCGGTGCAGGATCCGGAGCCGCTGCCGTACCTGCGCTCCCCGGGCGAGTGGGCGTTCGATGTTCACCTGGAGGTGTGGTTGCAAACGGCTGCCATGGAGGCAGCCGAACGGATCGTCGCTTCGAACCTCAAGTACCTGTACTGGAACGTTGCCCAGCAGCTGGCCCACCACACGGTGAACGGCTGCAACCTCCGGCCGGGAGACCTCCTTGCTTCCGGGACCATCTCGGGGCCGGCGCGGGATTCCCGCGGCTGCCTGTTGGAGCTCACCTGGCGAGGAGAGGAGCCACTGACGCTCTCCTCCGGACAGCGGCGGACGTTCCTGGAAGACGGGGACCGGGTGGTGATGACCGGCTGGGCGCAAGGGGACGGCTTTCGGGTAGGCTTCGGGGAGGTTTCCGGTCGCCTCCTGGCCGCTGCAAGCCGCGAGGACGCGGAGCTCGGGAGTTGAGCATGAAATACGGGAAGGTTGTTCGCCGAGTGGCCTTTGCAGGGCTGGCGTGGGCTCTTTCCCTCGCCGGGGTGTCGCCGGCGACCGCCCAAACGGTCGCCTCCCAGGCACGGTTCGTAGATCGGGTCGATGTCAACGTCGGCAACGTGGAGGTGACCGTCCAGGACAAGAACGGCAACCTCGTCTCGGGTCTCAACCGCGAGGATTTTCTTCTTTACGTGGACGGCAGACCGAGAGACATCGAGTACTTCGGCGCGTACACGCGAACGGCTCAGACGCTCGCCGGGGAGACAGGGACGCCCCAGGGGGAGACAGACGTGATCCCCGAGGCTCCCACGCCGCCCCGTCAGCGGCGGGTGCAGGTGATCTTCATCGACAGCGCCAACACCACCGTATTCAACCGCAACCATATCCTAGGACGGGTGGCGGAGTACGTGCGGCGCACCCTGCGGCCGCCGGATCTGGCCATGGTGGCGGTGTACGAGAACTCGTTGCGGTTCGTCAGTCCGCTCTCCAGCAACGCCGACGAGCTCGCCTACCTGCTGGAGGAGCTGCGGCGGGAGACCGCCAACGTGGGGGGGCATCCCACCTACCGCGCCATGGCGGAACGGCAGATCCGCGACTTGGCCGAGCGGCAAACCCAGGACCAGGCGGTGCGCGCCGTCATCCTCGACCAGGCCATCGTCACCGCCCGCATGGCGGCGCAGCAGATCAGGAACCACACGGAGCAGACGGTGGGGGCGTTCAAGCTGCTGTTACGCACCATGAGCGGGGTATCGGGGCGCAAGTCGGTGCTCTATATCTCCGACGGGTTGCCGCGCTCCCCGGGGATCGAGACGTTTCAGTTGCTCACCGAGTTCTTCCCCCAGGCGCGCATGGGCGACACCGAGTTCCAAAGCTACGAAACCACCGGGCTGTGGCACGATCTGGCCCGTTGGGCCGCCGGCGCTGATGTGACCTTCTACACCGTCGATGCCCGTGGTCTCAAGGCCGGTGCCGAAAAGTCTGCCGAGTTCGGGCGCCATCCCCCCGGCGTGCGTACGGCAGGCAGCCGTCCGGTGTTCGGCGACATCGAGGTGCTTCATCTGCAGAATTATCAGGACCCGCTGATCGCCATGGCCAACGTCACCGGTGGCATCACGGTGGTCAACACCAACGAGTTCGACAAGGGTCTAGAGCGCATCTCCGAAGCCATGGAGACCTACTACTCCCTGGGCTTTCCCCTCACCCAGCGGAACCAGGACGTCTTCCACGACATCCGGGTTGAACTGAGGGATCGCAAGGACTTGCGCCTGCGCTACCGCACCGGCTTGCTGGCCCGCTCCTTGGCTATGCGCATGGCCGACCGGGCCTACGCGGGCCTCACCTTCGGCGTGCTGGAAAACCCCCTGGCCATCCGGGCGCTTTTGGGCGAGCCGCGGCCGGCGGGAAAGAAGCGCTACACGTTGCCGGTCAAGGTTCTGGTGCCGGTGGACAAGGTCACCCTGTTGCCGGCCGGGGACGAATACCGGGGTCGCATCACCGTGTGGACGGTGGCCGCCGGAGCGGGAAACAAGCTCTCCCCCCTGGATCGTCAGGAGCACGAGATCGTCGTGCCCGCCGAAAAGATGTCGCGGGTCGGTACCCTCACCATCGATCTCTCGGTCGAGGTGCCCGAAGGGGACTGTCGGGTCTCGGTGGCGGTGCTGGATGAGGCCACCGGCGAGGTGGGTTTTGCCGCCGCCGATGCGCGCCTGGGTCCGGAGGCCCGGCGCAGGGGTTGAGCTGGAGGCCTGCCCGCGGCGGTGAAAGCCTGGTCACCCCAGGCGCTGGCGCATCGCTTCGTAGAGCAGCACCGCGGTCGCCGCGGCGACGTTGAGGGAGTCGACCCCCGAGGCCATGGGCACACCAACGGCGCTGGCGCACGCCGCGCGAATTTGGGGTCGCAGGCCGCGCCCTTCGTGGCCGACGACCAGACAGCAATTGGTGCGCAGATCGACGGCGAAGGCAGGTGCGGGTGCATGAGGGTCGGCGGCCAGGGTGAGCACCTGGCGGTGGCGCAGACCATCGAGGGTTTGCACGAGGTCGTCGGACTCGACAATGGGCACGGCAAAGGCGGCGCCCATGGAGGCGCGCACGGCGCGCCGCAGCCACGGGGAGGCGCAGGTCTCGCCGGCGATCACGGCAGTGACGCCCAGGGCGGCGGCGGAGCGTACCATGGTGCCGACGTTCTCCGTGTTGGTGACATCGTCGATGGCCAGCAGCAACCAGGGGGGAACGCGTTCCTCCAGGATCTCGTCCAGCGGTCGCGGTGCCGGCACGCGGGCCAGCGCCATGGCGCCCTGGTGAAGGGGAAAGCCCACCAGGGCTTCCAGCAGGTGGTGAGGGCCGACGAACACCACCGGCGACGGGTTGCGGGGTTCGATGTCGGCGGCGAGGCGCTCGAGCCAGGTCGGGGAAAGTAGCAGACTCACGATCTCCAGCTCGTGGGCCAGCAACCGCTTCACCACCGACCCTCCCTCGGCGACGAAGAGGCCCTGGCGGCGCTGCTCCGCCGAGCGGCGCAGGGTTCGGAAGGGTGCCAACTCGGGGCGATCGAGGGAATCGATGGGTGTCGGGTTAAGCATCGCTCTCCTGGTTTCTGCCGAGGATATCCGACGGTGGGAGAGAGGGGAACTGTGACAAACCCGCCCTGCCCACGGTGGTTTCGGGAATACCAGTCACGTCGTAACGTATACTGTTAAGCGATGCTTCACTTCGACTTGCCCCGCTTTCTCGCAGAGACCCTCGCCGCCGCCGGAGGCGGCGGCGACCTCGTGTTTACCGTGGGCTGTCCCCCCCAGGTCCTGACGGACGGAGGAGTTCGAGCGATGCCGCTGCCGGGCCTGGCGAGGCTTTCGCCCTTCCAGACCGAGGCGATGGTGGTGCACCTCCTCGCCATGGGGCCGGCCAGCGCCGCTGCCCGCTGGCGGGAGCTCGGGGCCGCCCACTTCGCTTACTCGGTGCCCGGCGTCAGTCGCTTTCGCGCCGCGGTGTTCTCCCAGCGGGGCAGCTGCGCCGTGACTCTGCGCGCCATCCCCGAAAGAGTGCCGACGCTGGAGGAGCTGCGGCTCCCGGCCGGGATGCGGGAGGCGTGCGCCGAGCGCAGCGGCATCCTGCTGGTCAACGGACCCACCGGCTCGGGTCGCACCACCACCCTGGCGGCCATGATCGGCGAAATCAACGCCACCCGCTCCTGCCACGTGGAAACCATTGAGGATCCCATCGAGTACCTGCACCGCCACGGCGTCGCCACGGTGAACCAGCGGGAGGTGGGGATCGACACCCCGTCCCTGGCCCAGGGCCTCTCCGATAGCTTGCGGCACGGCGCGCAGGTGATCCTCGTGAGCAGCATTTCCTGCCCCGAAGAGGCGCGGCTGGTGCTGGAGGCGGCAGAGACCGGCCATCTGGTCCTCACCAGCATGCGGGGCCCGGATACGGCGACGGCCCTAGCGCGGCTTCTGTGCCTGTTTCCGCCGGGAGAACGCGAGGAGGCGCGGGCGCGGGCCGCCCGCACGCTGCGCTGGTCCTTCACCCAGCAGCTGGTGCCCCACCGCGATGGCCGCCGACCGGTGGTGGAGGTGTGGCGAGCCACCCGGGCCACCGTGGCCCATCTCATCGAGGGGAACCTGGAACCGTCAGCGGTGGCGGATGTGTTGCGGGACGGGGAAAACCAGAGTTTGCTCGCCTTCGACCGGGCGCTGGAACGCTCGGTGCGCGCGGGGCTGCTGGCGCGGGAAACGGCGTTGGCGGTGGCCTCGGCACCCCGCCAGCTGGAGCTGCGGCTGCTGGATATGCGGGAGGAGTCCTCGTGAGGCGAGCGCTGGTCGTCGAGGGTGGTGGGGTGCACGTCGAGACCATCATGGGCGCCCTGGCCGCGGCCGGGTTCGAGGCGCTCTTGGTGCCCTCCCTGGCGGCGGCTCGCCCGCTGGTGGAGGCGGGAGCGCTGGCCGTGGTGGTGGGGTTGGAAGCGGGCGAGGGGTTGGCCGCGCTGTCCCTGTGGCCGCCGTCGCTGCGGCGGGGGTGCGTGGTGGTGGTAGTGGGAGAGGAGGACCCCGGCGGCATGAAGGCGTTTCGACTGGGCGTGGATATCGTGGTGCCGGGCGCAGAGGAAGCGCGTCTCGGGGAAGCGCTGGCGGCCGCCATCACCACCAAGCGACTGCTGGTGACGCCGCTGGATGGGGCGGCGGCGGCCCGTCTGGGCGCCTGAGAGGGCGGGATCGAGGTTTTTTCGATGAGACTTTGGGGGGGCAGGTGACATCGGCGGCGTTGAGGGAGCGGCTGGCGCAGCTTAAGCAGTCGGTGGCGCGGGTGATTCGCGGTAAGGATGAGATGATCGATTGGACCATCGCCACCCTGTTGGCGCGCGGCCATCTACTCATCGAGGACATCCCGGGGGTGGGCAAGACGACGCTGGCACAGGCGCTGGCGCGCTGCCTCAACCTGGCGTTTTCGCGTATCCAATTCACTTCGGACACGCTTCCCTCCGACGTCATCGGGGTGTCGCTGTGGCGCGCCGAGCGGGGCGAATTCGAATTCCTCCCCGGTCCGATCTTTACCAACGTCCTGCTGGCCGACGAGATCAACCGCGCCACTCCGAAGACCCAGGCGGCGCTCCTGGAGGCCATGAACGAGCGCACGGTGACCGTGGACAAGACGCGCTATCGCCTGCGCGAGCCCTTCCTCGTCCTGGCCACCCAGAACCCGGTGGAGTACCTGGGAACCTATCCACTGCCGGAGTCGCAGCTGGACCGCTTCCTGCTGCGGATATCCCTGGGTTACCCCGCGCCCGACGAAGAACGGGCCCTGCTGGAGCAGGGGGGGGTGGAGGAGGTGCTGGAGGCGTTGTCGCCGGTTCTGGACGGGGCGCAGGTGCTGGAGTTGCAGCGCAGCGTTGCCCAGGTGCGGGTGGCGCCCCCGCTGGTGGGCTACATGTTGGAGCTGGTGCACCGCACCCGCTCCCACCCGGCTCTGGTGCTGGGAGTGTCCACCCGCGGCGCCCTGGCCCTCAAGCGCGCGAGCCAGGCTCTCGCCCTGGTGGAGGGCCGCGATTACGTCATCCCCGACGATGTGGCCCGTCTGGCGGTGCCGGCCATGGCCCACCGGGTGATCGTCGCCGGCGCCGAGGTGAGCGAAGGGTGGAGTCGATCGGAACGGGAACGGGCGGTGATCCGCGAGATCGTCGAGTCGACGCCGGTCGGGTTGTGAGTCGGCCAGCCTCGCGCTTCGCCCTCGCCTTTCCGGGCTTTTCGCTCACTCCCAGGCGCTCCTTGTGGGTGTTCGTGGTGGCCACGCCTGTGCTCGCCGCCGCCGCCCTCAACACCGGCAACAACGCCTTGTACCTCCTGTTGTCGCTGGCCATGGGGGCGTTCGTGGCCTCGGGATCGCTGTCCCGCCACACCCTCCGACACCTGTCGGCACGGGTGATGGCACCGGCGGAGACTTCCGCCGGCGCGCCGGTGGCGCTGACGGTGGAGGTGCGCAACACCTCGCCGTGGCTGCCGGCGGCCGGTGCGCTTTGCCGGCTCGTCAAGCTGCCCGGAGAGGCTCTCATCCCGGTGGTCCCGGCACGGGGGCAGGTGCGGGTCACTCTGACCACCGCCTTCCCCCGGCGCGGGCGACATCCCCTACCGGTGCTCCGCCTGGAGGTGCGTCTGCCCTTGGGGTTCTTCGTCAAGGCGGTGACCATCCGGCAGGAGGGGGACGTGCTGGTGTACCCGCGGCGGGTGGTGGGGCCCGCTCCCCGTTGGGCCGCTGTGGGCGAGCGGGAGCTGGCAGGTCTGGGCCCGCTCGCCCTGCGCGGCGGGGATGTGCAGCAGCTGCGCGAGTTTCGTCCCGGGGACGATCGCCGCGACATGCACTGGAAGCAAACCGCCCGCCAGCAGCGGCCCATCGTCATGGAGCGGCGGGAGCGGCGGCGGCCGTCGCGTTTTTTGGTGCTGGACCGGGAGTTGCCCCGGCGGGATGACCCAACGCTGCTGGCGAGGTTCGAGGATCTGGTCAGCGAGGTGGCCACCGCCGCAGTGGACGCTCTCCGGCGGGGAGAGGATGTGGGGCTGGTGTTGGGGGGCACGGTGGTGCAGCCGGGATCGGGGCCGGCGCACACGCGCAAACTGCTGGAGAGGCTGGCCCTGGTGGAAGCTGTCGGGCCCGGCGACGACCCGCTGCCGCCGCTGGCGATGCGCGGCGCGGTCTACCGTCTGGCGGGTGGGCGGTGAGAGGGGTCGGTTTTCCCCCGCCTCAGGTTTCACCGCGGCGGGGGCCGCTTTATGCCCTGGAACGCCAACGCTGGCTGGTGGGGCTGGCGTTGCTCTTGGCCGTTCCGTTGCCGTTGACCGGCGTAGTGACCTGGCCGGTGGTGGCGGTGTTCGCCGGCGTGGCGTTGCTGGTGGGGTTGTCCCGCCAGGTGCTCAGGCCGGTGCCCAACTGGGTGGAGAACCTACTGGCGCCCCTGGTGGTGGTGATTGTCGTGATGGCGGGCGGTCTGCGCTTCGGCATCCTGCGGCCGGTCGCCCATCTGGCCGTGCTGGTGGCGGCGGTGCGCCTGCCGGGGAGCGCCCGCCCCGAAAGGACCAGGACGGTCGCGGCGCTGCTGGCGATCGTAGGGGTGGCCGGCATTGCATCGTCCACCCATGTGGCGCTGGTGGGCTATCTGGTTGTGGTGCTGGGGGCAGTGGTGACAGCGGCGGCCCGACTGGAGCTTCTGGGTCTGGCGGAGCGCGGGGGGGGTGGCCGCCGGGTGGACTGGCCACCGCCGCGGCTGGTGGCGGCCACGGTTCTCATCGCCTTTGCCGTGGCAACGCCGTTGTTCGCTCTGCTGCCGCGTCTGCGCTCGCCCTTTGCCGCTTTGCCGATGACCGGCGGCGCCGTGTCAGGCTTCCGCGAGACGGTAAGCCTCAACAACATCAGGAGCATCCAGGTGTCCCGCGCCCGCGCCCTGCACGTGAAGCTGGACGAGGGAGAGGAACCCGCCGGAGAGTGGTTGCGGCTGGTGGGCGCTACCACCCAGAGCTACCGGGGGGGGCTGTGGGCGCAGGGGCAGAAAGGGCGAGAACGCCTCCTGCCGGGGCCCGATGGCGAGGTGGTGTTGGGGGGCGAGTTCGCCACCCCGGCTCGACTTTCAATCACCATCGAGAAGGCTTCGGACCGGATCTTCGTGCCGCCGGGTGCGACCCGGCTCCGCGTCGCCGAGCGGGTGACGTTCTGGCGCGACCCGCAGGGCAGTCTGGGCATTCAACAACGGCTGGAACCGCCAATCACCTACGGGGTGACCTTTCAGCCGGGGGAAGTGGTCCTCCCGCCTCCCAACGCGGGGGACCTCGAATTGCCTGACGAGCTGGTCGAGCTGCGCTCCCTCGCCGCCGAGGTCACCGCTGGCGCCACCAACGCCACCGCCGCCGCCAATTTTCTCGAGGAACACCTGCGAACCCAGTTCGGGTACACCCTCCAGTGGCCCCTGGACGCCCCCTTCCAGCGCGATCCCGTGGCCTGGTTCCTGTTCGAGGGCAAACGCGGCCACTGCGAGTTCTTCGCCTCGGCCATGGTCATGCTGCTGCGGGCCCTGGACATCCCCGCCCGATTGCAGACCGGCTACCTGGGCGGCGAGCCAGACGGAGCCGGCGGCTGGGTGGTGCGCGACGCCAACGCCCACGCCTGGGTGGTGGCCTGGGTGGACGGTCGGTGGCGGGCCTTCGACCCCACCCCCGCGGCCGGTCGGCCGGCATTCTCCTCGGCGACGCGGCTTCCCCCTTGGCGGTTGACCTGGCTGCGGGTGGAGGAGGCTTGGGATCGCTGGGTGCTGACGTTCTCCTTGGCCGACCAGCTGGAGTTGCTGCGGCGCGGCTGGGATGGCGCCGCCGCCGGCTGGCGCCGAGCGGTGCGGCTGGCGATCGGGGCGGCGGTGTTGGCTGGGTTGCTGGGGGTGGTGGCGGCGGCTTGGCGCCGGCGCCGGGCCACGGCGGCTACCGTTCCCCTGAACGAGGCGACGGCCTGTGCCGTGGACCGCCTACGTCGGGAGGCGGTGCGCCGCGGCTGGGCAATGGCCGGGGTGACGCCCCGCGTTCTGGGGGGGGAAGTCACCCGGCGTTGTCCCGCGGCGGGGGAGAGCGCCCACTGGCTGGTCGCCACCCACGAGGCGGTGCGCTACGGTGGCCAAAAGGCGCCCGCTGCGGCGGAGGTTCGTCGCCGGCTGCGGGCTACGATGCGGTGTCTGGCCGCCGCCGACGGGTCGGGGAAAGGGGTGGAATCGGCCCATGCGCCGCCCGCGCGGCCAGCAGGGCAAGGGCGGTGAGCGGCGGGGCAACCAGCACGTCCACCAGCCAGTGATAGGTGAGCAGGATGGTGGCGGCGATGAGCAGCGCTCCCACTGGCAGGATGACGTTGTACAGGCGGGGGTGGCGGCGGCGGGCGCAGAAGAGCACCGCCAGGGTCACCATGGTGTGGCCGGAGGGGAAGGCATCGCTCTTGGTCTTCTCCCAGTGGTCCAGCAGGTCCCGCAAGGGGGCGCCAACCACCCCCGGCGGCAGGGTGACGTATCGCTGTTGGGCCACCGTGGCGCGCGGCCCCAGCGCCGGCACGACGAAGTACCCGGCGTACGACAGCAGGAAGGTGAAGACGACAGCGGTGACGACCCTGGGGAGGTATTCGTCCCGGCGCCTGGCCAGGTCCACTGCCAGCAGGATGGGCAGGAAGAAGAAGGTGGAGTAGGCCAGTGTCAGGAGGTCGGTGAGCCACCAGGGGAGGGCCAGCGTGTAGAGCGCCGCCTGCGCTTCGGCGCCCAGCAACGCGCGATCTAGGCGCTCCAGCGCGTCGTCGAGGATTCGGTCGTTGACCAGCGGGATGAGCGTGCCCAGGTTCAGGAAGATATATGGCACCACAGGGATGGCGAGCAGCTCCCGGAACCAGTAGCGCCACCCCCCGCGCTCCTCTCCCAGGGCCAGGGCGGCAACGGCGAAGAGCATCGCCACCGTGGGGAGGGCGGCGCGCACAGACCACGGCACCGCCTCCGGGTGGGTCCAGGCGACCGTGGTCATCAGCCCCAGCGCTGCCACCAGCGCCAGCTCGCTGGGGCGCAGAACGATCTTGCGGGTAGCGGGCGGCGTCTCTATCATGCTTGTGTGAGTAGAAAACTCCTCTTCGCCGTGTGCTTGTTCGCGATGGCTGCGTCGTCACTCGCCGCCCAGCGCGTGGTCGTTCTCACCCTTGATGATAGCATCCAGCCCGCCTCTCTCCGCTACCTGCAGAGGGGGATCGACGCCGCCCGCAATGGCGGGGCGGTGCTGACCATCATCGAACTGAACACCCCGGGCGGGCTCCTGACCTCCCTGCGGCAGATGACCACGGCCATCACCGGCGCGACGACCCCGGTGGTGGTGTACGTCACGCCCTCGGGCGGGCAAGCGGCCTCGGCAGGCTTTTTCCTGCTCATGGCCGCCGACATCGCCGCCATGGCGCCGGGTACCAACACCGGTGCCGCCCACCCGGTGGGCCCGCAAGGGGAGGATCTGCAGCCGAAGATCAGCGAAAAGATCGCCAACGACGCGGCGGCGCTGGCCCGGTCCCTGGCCCAGGCGCGCGGCCGGCCGGAGGAGTGGGCGGAAAAGGCGGTGCGCGAGTCGGCGTCATTCACCGCCTCGGAGGCACTCGAAAAAAAGCTCATCGATCTCATCGCCGCCGACCGCGGCGAGCTGCTGAAGAAGCTCGACGGCATGCAGGTGAGGCGCTTCGATGGACGCGTCGTCACCCTGCAGCTGGATGCCCCGGAGATCATTGCGGTCGAGCCCAACGCCGCGGACAAGCTGCTGTCGGTGATTGCCCACCCCAACATCGCGTTCCTGCTGTTTCTCGCGGGGATCGCCGGAATCGGCTTCGAGCTCACGCATCCGGGGGCGATCGTGCCCGGTGTGGTGGGCGGGTTGGCGCTGCTTTTGGGACTGTTCGCGCTTTCCGTGCTGCCCATCAACTACGTCGGCGTCCTGCTGATGCTGCTCGCCATCGTGTTCTTCGTTTTGGAGGTCAAGGTGACGAGCTATGGCCTGCTCACCATCGCCGGTCTGGTGAGCTTCGTGTTCGGAGCCCTCATGCTCATCGATTCGCCCATCCCGGCGATGCGCGTCGGGCTTGAGGTCATCCTGCCGTCGGCGCTGCTCATCGCCGGGCTCGTCGTGTTCCTGCTCAACCGCGTCTTGAGCGTGCATCGGCGCCAGCCGCTGACCGGGCAGGAGGGAATGGTCGGGGAGGTGGGACGGGTGGTTGTAGCGCTCGATCCGGCGGGCAAGGTTTTCGTGCACGGCGAGTACTGGGAGGCCGTCGCGCCTCGCCCGGTGGCGCTGGGTGAGCGGGTGCGGGTGGTGAAGGTTCACGGCGACCGGTTGGAGGTGGAGCCGGTCCACGACACGTCAACGGCACAGTGAGTCGTCCAGGAAGGGGGAGTCATGCAGGGTCAGATTCCGTTCGGGTTGTTCGTCGCGGTATTCGTCGGCCTGCTGTTGGTCTTCAAGTGGATCAACATCCTAAACGAGTACGAGCGGGGTGTCATCTTCCGCCTCGGCCGGGTGCTGCCGCAGGCCAAGGGTCCGGGTTTCGTCTTCGTCTTCTGGCCTATCGACCGGATGGTGAAGGTGAGCCTGCGCACGGTGGTGCTGGACATTCCCCCGCAGGACGTCATCACCCGCGACAACGTCTCGGTGAAGGTCAACGCGGTGGTCTATTTCCGGGCGCTGAACCCGGTCCAGGCGATCATCGAGGTGGAGAACTACGTCTACGCCACCTCGCAGCTCGCCCAGACGACGCTGCGTTCGGTGCTGGGCGAGGTGGAACTGGACGAGCTTCTGGCCGAGCGCGAGAAGCTCAACCAGAACCTGCAACAGATCATCGATCGCCACACCGACCCGTGGGGGGTGAAGGTCTCCCTGGTCGAGGTCAAGCACGTGGACCTGCCGCAGGAGATGCAGCGGGCGATGGCCAAGCAGGCGGAGGCGGAGCGCGAGAAACGGGCCAAGATCATTCACGCCGAGGGCGAGTTCCAGGCCTCCGCGCAACTGGCCGCCGCGGCGAAGATCATTCAAAGCGAGGAAGGTGCGCTGCAGCTGCGCTTCCTGCAGACCTTGACGGAGGTGGCGACCGAGAAGAACTCCACCATCGTCTTCCCGGTTCCCATCGACATCATTTCCGCCTTCATGAACAAGGGGGACGGAAAGAAGTGAAGCCCGGGAAGTGAGCTGAGTGGGCGAGAAGCACTTCGAGATCATCATGAGCGGGCGCCAGATGGCGCTCCTCATCGCCGCCTTGACCGGGCTGATGCTGGTGGCGTTCGGGTTGGGCGTCACCGTGGGGTTGCGACAACCCCACGGTGACCGCCACCGGGCCGGGCAGGAGGAAGGGCCGACGGTGGCGGCCGAGCCCCAGTTGGTCACGGCAACAGTCCCGCCCGGCTGGGCCGGGTTACCCGAAGAGGTGACGACCATCGCCATACCTCCTACCGTGGTCTCGCCCGAACCGACTCCGCTGCCGGAGCCGTCACCCTCGCCCGAGGTGGTGCCGTCTCCGGAGCCCACGCCAGTGCCCTCACCGACGTCTCCACCAACGCTGCCCACCCCAATGCCGCCGCGCGAGGCAGCCCCGACGGCCATTGCCCAACTCACAGCCGGCGTCTGGGTTCAGGTGGGTGCCCTGTCCCAGGCCCGACAGGGAGAGGGGCTCAGGCAGCGGGTGGTGGCGCTGGGGTTCGCCCCGCAGCAGGTGGTGGTGTCGCGCGGGCCCGACGGACGTTACCGCGTACGCCTGGGGCCCTTCCCGGACGAGGAGAGCGCCGGGCGGATCATCGCCCGAGTGCGCACCCAGGGGTTCCCCGATGCCTTCATGGTGAGGGAGTAGCGCCGTGCCCTCCCTGCCCGTGTGGATCCGCGAGCGCAAGCTGCAGCTGGACCAACTGCACGGGGTGCGGGCGCTGACCGGGGCGGCTCGCCTGCACACGGTGTGCGACGAGGCCCGCTGCCCCAACCGCTCCGAGTGCTTTTCCCGGGGAACCGCCACTTTTCTCATCATGGGTGATGTCTGTACCCGGAACTGCCGTTACTGTTCCATTGCCCACGGCCGCCCTCGGCCGTTGGATCCTGAAGAGCCGGTACGGCTGGCCCGGGCGGCCGTTGAGCTGGGGCTGCGCCACGTGGTGGTGACGTCGGTGGACCGCGACGACCTCCCCGACGGCGGAGCCACCCACTTTGCCGCGGTGATCAGAGCGTTGCAGGCCCTAAATCCTCGCCCCACCATCGAGGTCCTCACCCCCGATTTCCGCGGCGCTCCGGCGGCCGTCGATGTGGTCATCGACGCCGGCCCGGACGTCTACAACCACAACCTGGAAACCGTCGAGCGCCTGTACCCGCGGGTGCGGCGCCAGGGGCGCTACCGCTGGGCGCTGGAGGTGCTGGCCCGGGTGGCGGAGCGCGCCCCGGCCATGGTCACCAAGTCCGGCCTCATGGTGGGCCTGGGGGAAGAGGTGGAGGAGGTCACCACCGCCCTGGAGGATCTGGCGCGGGTGGGCTGCCGGGTGGTGACCATCGGCCAGTACCTGCGCCCCACCCGCCGTGAGGTGGAGGTGGTGCGCTACTGGGCGCCGGAGGAGTTCGCGGCGCTGGAGCGCCGCGGCCGCGCCCTGGGCTTGGAGGTCATCGCCGGCCCCTTCGTGCGCTCCTCTTACCACGCCGAAGAGGCCTTCGTCCACGTCCGCCAGGCCGGGTAAGGGGCCGGACGAGAACACTCTTGCCTCGGCCACGGCCGTCGGCGGTGAATCGGTCGGTGTTCCCCTGTATGTGCTAGCGTGCGGCGGTGCGGATGATCGGACAATGGCGGCGCTGGGGGCTGGCGGCAGGCAGCGGGGTGGCGCTGGCGCTGGCGCTGCCGGGGCCGGGGCTGGTGCCGCTGCTGCTCTTCACCCCAGGCCTGCTGCGGCGGGCCCTGGAGGAGGTACGGGGGTGGGCGGCGTTTCGGGTGGGATGGCTAGCCGGTACCGCTCAGTGGCTCGCCGCGGTGCCGTGGGTGGTGGTCGTCCTGCACCGCTACGGGCACCTGCCCCTGGCGGTGGCCCTGCTGGGGTGGGTGCTCATGGCCGCCATCCTAGGCCTCACCTGGGCCCTGGCCGCCTGGGGGACGGCGCAGACGCCCCGGCGCTGGCACCTCGTGGTGCTACCGCTGGCGCTGGCGGCGGTGGAGGTGCTGCAGGGGCACCCCCCCTGGGGGTTCCCTTGGAACCCGGTGGCGGCGGCGGCAACCGCCTGGCCGTGGCTGCTGTCGCCGCTGCCGGTGGTGGGCTCGGCCGGCCTGTCGTTGCTGCTGCTGGCCCTCGGGGCGGGGCTGGACGGCCTGCTGGAGCGCCCCGGTCGGCGTCAGGGTGCGGTGATGGTGGCGGGGGCGCTGACGCTCTTCGGCCTGACCGCCTGGCTGGCTCCGCCGCCGCAACCGACGGGCGCAGCGGTCAAGGTCGCCGCCTTGCAGCCTGACGTGCCGCTGGAGTATCGCTGGGACGCCGAGAATCTGGCGTCCATCGAGAGTAACGTGTGGGAGCTCTCCACTCTAGCGGCAAAGGCGGGGGCGAGCTGGGTGGTGTGGCCGGAGAGCGCGGTGCCGCGGCTGGTGGAGCGGGACGCGGTGCATCGCAACCGCATCGAGGCCTTCGCCCGTGGGCACGGGGTGTGGCTGACGCTGGGGTCCATCGGGCTCTCTCCCGGGGGGGACGAGTACTTCAATTCGATCTTCACCGCCTCCCCCGCGGGACTGCTGCCGCACCGCTTCGACAAAGTGCATCTGGTGCCGTTCGGGGAGTACATCCCGGTGGTGGGGCGCCTGGCCATCCTGCGCCCGCTGGTGCGGGAGGTGGGTTCGTTCACCCCCGGCCGCAGCATGCTGCCAGTGCCCGGCCCGGTGGGGCCGACGGGGCTGGCGGTGTGCTATGAGGTGGCGTTCCCCTCCCTGGCAGCGGCGGAGGTGCTGGCCGGGGCGAGCATCCTGGTCACCATCACCAACGACGGGTGGTACGGCGATTCGGCCGCTCCTCGCCAGCATCTGGCCCTGGCGGTGTTGCGGGCAGCCGAGACCCGACGCTACCTAGTGCGCGCCGCTGTCACCGGTATCTCGGCGATCGTCGACCCTCGCGGCACGATCATCGAAAAATTGGGATTCGGCGAGCGGGGGCTGATCATGGCCCAGGTGTGGGCAGGCGAAGGAGTGACGCCGGCGGCGCGCTGGGGGATCACTCTTCGCTGGGCGATCGTGGCGGCCTGGCTGGCGGCTATAATCACAGCGCGCCACCGCCGCGGCGGGAAGGCGCAGACAGGGTAGGTCTACATGCGCGAGGAAGTCCTGGCCAGGGCAGATGAAACCCGCGAGCGGGCGGCCATGCTGCGGGGGTACCTTTGACGCCGTGAAGATGGAGGGCGAGCTGGCGGGGATCTCCGAGCTCACCCAGCGCCCGGACTTCTGGAGCGACCGCAACAAGGCGCGCGAGGTGATGCGCCGTCGGCGCGCCCTCGAGGCACAGATCGAGACCGATCGCTTTCTCGCCCGTACCATCGAAGACATCGAGGTGCTCCAGGAGTTGGCCGCCGAGGACGAGGCGGCGCTGCCCGAGCTCGACGACCTCTTGTCCAGGGTCACCCCTCGCCTGGAGCGACTGGAGCTGGAGACCAAGATGACCGGCGACTACGACGTCGCCAACGCCTTTGTGGAGATCCACCCGGGCGCCGGCGGTACCGATTCGGCGGACTGGGCCAGCATGCTGCTGCGCATGTACCTGCGCTGGTGCGAGCGGCGCGGCTTCGAGGCCGAGGTGCTGGACACCCAGGACGCCGAGGAGGCGGGTATCCGCGCCGCCACCGTCCTGGTTAAGGGCGAGTACGCCTACGGCTACCTGAAAGGCGAGAACGGCATCCACCGGCTGGTGCGCATCTCCCCCTTCGACGCCAACGCCCGCCGGCAGACCTCCTTTGCCTCCGTGCACGTCTACCCCGAGGTGGACGAAGAGGTCGAGGTGACCATCGACGAGAAGGATCTCCGTATCGACCGCTTCTGCTCCTCGGGCCCCGGAGGGCAGGGCGTGAACACCACCTACTCGGCGGTGCGGGTGACCCACGTGCCCACCAACATCGTGGTGAGCTGCCAGAACGAGCGCTCGCAGATCAAGAACCTGGCCACCGCCATGAAGGTGCTGCGCGCCCGGCTGTTCGAGCTGGAGCTGCAAAAGAAGGAGGAGGAGCTGGAGAAGATCAAAGGCCCCAAGAAGGAGATCTCCTGGGGCAACCAGATCCGCTCCTACGTTCTGCAGCCCTACAGGCTGGTCAAGGATGTGCGGACCAACTTCGAGGTGGGGGACGCCGATCGCGTGCTAGACGGCGACCTGGACGGGTTCATCGAGGCGTACCTCAAAATGCAGGCGCTCGCCGGCAACGGGCGGTGATGGTTGGCGCGGCGGACGCCGCGGGGGCATTGCCCGAGACCCCGGCGAAGCTTCGCCTGACGTGGGCCTCGCCGCTGCCCCCCACGCGCTCCGGGGTGGCGGACTACGCCGCGGAGATCCTGCCGGAGCTGGCCGCCCTCGCCCACGTCACCGTTGTCGAGCCGCCCCACTGGCAGCCGCCGCCGGAGGGAGGGGTGTGGCTCGACCTTCCGCGCATCTCCAACGGCAGCGTCGGGGGCGAAGGGGTTGTCTCCCTGCTGCACCTCGGCAACAACCCCTACCACCTGTGGGTGGCGGCACGCCTGCGCCGGCACGGCGGCGTGGTGGTGCTGCATGACCCGGTGCTCCACCACCTGCTGGTGGAGGAGGCGGCCGCCGAGGGAGCCTGGGAGCGGTTCGCAGCGGAGCTGGAGGAGGCTCACCCCGGGGCGGGTCGCTTCCTGGCGAGGGCCCGGCGATGGGGCTATACCGGTCGCCTGGATCCCTTCCTGTTTCCGGCGCAGAAACCGTTTCTCTCTCGCGCCCGCGCGGTCATCGTGCACAGCCGAACAGCGGCGGGGATGGTGGCTCAGGCGTTACCCCATCTGCCCGTGGTGCGGGTGCCGCTGGCGGTGGCGTGCTTGGCCCGGCCGGAGTACAGGCAGCGGTGGCGCCAGCGGCTGGGGGTGAGCAACGGCGAGCTGGTCTTGCTCCACCTGGGCTTTCTCACCCCCGCCAAAGGGGTCGATGTCATCCTCACAGGCCTGGCGGCACTGAAGGAGCTGGGGGTGCGGTGTCTGGTGGTGGTGGTGGGGGAGGGGAGTGAGAACTCGGCGGTGGCGTGCCGTGCCGGTGCGGCCGGTCTCTCGGAGCGGCTGGTTCTGTGGGGGTTCGCCTCCCCCCATGAGCTTGCCGGGCTGTTGGCCGCCGCGGATGTGGGACTGGTGCCGCGCTATCCCACGGCGGGAGAAACCTCGGCGGCAGCCTTGCGCTTCCTCGCCGCCGGGGTGCCGGTGATCGTCTCCGGCTACCGGCAGTTTTTGGAGTTGCCTCCGGCGGCGGCGCTGCGCGTGCCGCCGGGCAAGGCGGGAGTGGTGGATATGGTAAGGCACGTGGCGGGGCTGGCTACCAGCCGAGAGGCGCTCGATGGCGCGCGTACCGCTGCTCGGGCGGCCTGGGAGGAGGGGGGGCATGAGCCTGCCCGGGCGGCCGCGGCGCTGGTGCGGGCGCTCACCGCCGGGGCAGGGTGATGGGGGCCTCGGCGGTGTCCATGAGCCGCTGGCCGGCGGCAGTGGCCTGGGCCAGGCCGAAGGCCTCGGTGAGCTGTGCAGGCGCGCCGGGCAGCGAGGCCGCCTGGGCGAGCTGCCCCAGCGCTTGATCCCACTCGCGCCCGGCATGGTAGGCGAATCCCAGCAGGTACCGCACGCGAACGTCGTTGGGGCGAAGCTGGAGAAGCGGCTGCAAGGCGGTCACCGCGTCGGCGCCACGGCCGAGGTCAAGGAGGCAGCGAGCGTACAGAAGCTGCGCCTCGACGTCCTCGGGGCGGGGGGTGCCAAGCCTTGCCAGCGCCTGCTCCACCTTGCCCTGCCGGCGCAGCGCCTCCACCAGGGGGAGGGTGAACGTTCCCGGATCGCGCGCCGCCGCCTCCTCCAGACGCGGCTGGGCGGCGGCCAGGTTGCCGGAGGCCAGGTGAGCCACACCTGCCCACCCCGAGGCCCAGGGGTCGTCGGGGCGCACCTGCAGGGCGCGCTGCAGGTGTTGTAAAGCCGCGGTGGCGTCCCCGTCGGCCAGTGCCAGCTGGGCCCGAACGACGCGAGCTTCGAACAGCGTGCCGTTGAGGGCCAACGCCTTATCCAGCGCCTCCCGGGCTCCCGAGAGGTCGCCCAGTCGAGCGGCCAGCAGGCCAGTGGCGGCCCATGCCCGGTCGTTGCGGGGGTCCAGGTCCACCGCCCGCCGAAAGGCCTCCCGGGCGGCGTTGGGGTTGTTGCGCCGCACCTCCACCTCCCCCAGGTTCATCAACAGGTCGGGCTTCTCATTGCCCAGCAGGGCGGTGCGCAGCGCCGAGTAGGCCTCGTCCAGGCGGCCGGAAAAGAGCAGCGCCTCCGCCATGATCTCCAGCGCCGGCACGCAGGAGGGCAGCGCCGACAACACCCCGCTCATCATGGCAGCGGCTTCCTGGGGTCGGTTGCCGGCGAGGAGCCGGCGCGCTTCCAGCAGCGCATCCAGAGGGACCACCGAGGCCCCCGGGGCGGCCAGAGACATGGCGCGCAGCGCCGCTCCCCGCCCCCGCAGCGACAACGCCTCCTCGGTGCGACCCAGCCGGTCCAGGGTGTCCGCCTCCAGATCCAACAGTTCGCTGGCCAGGGGGGGGGCGGCGGTGAGGGCGGCGGCGCGCACCTCCCCCAGTAGCGCCTCCAGGGCGGGAGTGTCCTCTGCCAGGGCGAGCCGGCTGCGCAGTGCCGCCACCGAACCCGGCTCGAATCGCGGTTGAGCCTGCATCGGCCGCGGCGTTGGGGTGGGGCGGGGGGTGGCCATGCGCTCGCGCGCCCGCGCCAGGGCCTTGACGAAGTCGGGGGTGTAGTACTCCGGCACCAGTTCCAGGTGGGGAGCCTCCCCCAGCGCCTGCTCCAGGGCCTCCTCGGCCTTGCCCCGCTCCTTCAGGGCCCAGTAGGTCCACGCCAGGTTGACCAAGATGTTGGCACGGGCGGTGGGGTCGGTTTCGGCCTCGGCGGCCTGGGTGAACAGCTGTGCCGCCCGTCGGAACTCCCCTCGCCGGTAGGCGGCGTTGGCGTCGGCGAGAGGGTCCTGTGCCGTGGCGATGGCGCTGAAGGTGAGGAAGAGACCTGCGGCAACGGCGACGGCAGTTCGCATGAACCAAGTGTAACGCGTCTCCAGCAGCGTCTGTACTACGGCTTCTTCAACACCTTGAGCACGTCGCTGGAGGTGGTGAGGACGAGGGTGGTGCGCTGGTCTGCCGCCTTCTCGAAGGTTTCCAGGCTCTTGACGAAGGCGTAGAACGCCGGGTCACGACCGTACGCCTCGGCATAGATCCGCGTCGCCTCGGCGTCGGCCTTGCCGCGGATCTCCTGCGCCTTCATGTACGCCTCGGAGGAAATGCGCTGCAGCTCGCGCTGCTTTTCGCCGCCGATGCGGGCCGATTCGCCCTCACCCTCGGAGCGGTACCTCTCGCCGACCCGCTTGCGCTCGGCGATCATGCGGGCGAAGACGTCCCGCTGCACCTGGTCGACGTAATTGATGCGCTTGATGCGCAGGTCGATGAGATCGATCCCCAGATCGGCGGTGCGGCGCGACGCTTCCTTGAGGATTTCGTCGGTGATCGCCTGGCGCCCTTTGGTGATGTTCTGGAGGATCGCCGTCTCCTCCTCGGAATCCACCAGGATCGCCTCGGGCGGCCGGTTGGAGGAGCGCACGACTTCCACGAGGTCGTGCCGGGCCACGGCGTTGCGGGTCTCGCCGTCGAGAATGTCGTCGAGACGGGACTGGGCGCCCCGCTCGTCGCGCAGTCTCTGGAAGAAGAGCAGCGGGTCGTTGATGCGCCAGCGGGCGTAGGTATCCACCCAGATGAAGCGTTTGTCGCGGGTCGGCATCTGGTTGGCGTCGCCGTCCCATTCCAGAAAACGCTTGTCGAAGAAGTGCGCCTTTTGGATTAGGGGGAGCTTGGCGTGCAGCCCCGGGGAGGTGATGGGATCACCCACGGGGTTGCCGAACTGGGTGATCACCACCTGCTTGGTCTCGTCCACCACGAACAGGGTGTCGCCGAGCAGCAGTAAGGCGGCCAGGGCAATAACCAAAAGGGTGAGCGGGGAGCGCGTCATCGGGCACCTCCGGTAGTGGCTGGCTGGGTCACCAGTGGCTTGAGACCGTCCAGGGAGAGCAGCGGCAACACACCTTTGGCGTCTTCGTCCAGGATCAGGCGCTGGCCGGTGGCCGGCAGCGCCCGCTGCATGGTTTCCAGATGCAGGCGCCGTTTGGTCACCTCGGGGGCGCGCCGGTACTCTTCGTACAGCGCCACGAAGCGGGCGGCGTCCCCCCGCGCCCGGTTGACGCGGTCGAGGGCGTAGCCCTCGGCCTCGAGGATGGTCTGCTGGGCCTCCCCCCGGGCCCGGGGGATGACCTTGTTGTACTCCGCCTGGGCTTCGTTGATGAGGCGATCCTTTTGCTGCTGGGCCTGGTTCACCTCGTCCCATGACGGCTTCACCGGGTCCGGCGGGGTGACATCCTGAAGCACCACCTGATCCACGGCGATGCCCATCTCGTACTGATTGGCCAGCAGCTGCAGCTTGGCGTGGACCACCGACTCGATCTCTTGGCGCCCCACCGTGAGGACCTCGGTGACAGTTCGGTCGCCCACCGCCTCCCGCATCACCGCCTCGTTGATGTAGCGGAACGTCTCGTCCACGTTGCGCACTCGGAAGAGGTAACGGTAGGGGTCGGCGACGCGGTACTGGACGATCCACTCCACCACCGCCACATTGAGGTCGCCGGTGAGCATGATGGACTCGGCTTGAAAGCGATCGGTGGCGTAGCGGGAGCGCTTGTCGGCATCCAGGGTGCGAAAGCCGAATTCCTGCTTGAGCTGCCGCTGCACCGGCACCTTGAGCACCCTCTCCAGGAAGGGGAGCTTCATCCGCAGGCCCGGCTCGCTGGTCCGCACATAGCGGCCGAAACGGAGCACCACGCCCACCTCCTCCGGCTGCACCTGGTAGAACGCCCCTCCCACGAGCACCAGGCCGGCGATGACCGCCAGCACCAGGCGGAGGAGCGGACGCGGGAAGTTCGCCCAGGGGGGCGGGGTGAAGCCCTTGAAATCGATCACTTGGCCCGACATGCTCACCTCGTTATTAACCTACCATACCCTGCCAGCTTGCTCCGTCTCGGCAGACGCCACCCGCACCAGCCGTCGCCGTTCTTGCCTGCGAAGGACACGCGGTCCGGCAGCTCCTTGACGTGGTAGCAAGGAGGCAAGGTGCTCGACTCCGGTACAGATGTTGTTGCCGGCGCGGTAGCTGTGTTCGACGCATCCGACGTTTTGCAAGCACGCCCCCCAAGGAGCACCTGTCCGTGAAGGCGGCGAGGCGGATGCCGCTGACGGCGGTGGCGATCGACCTCGAGGGGCTAGCGATGTTCCTGGGCCGTGGCAAGGCACCAGCGAATGCGGCAGCGATGAGGGCCGAGGCGGGCTGTCGTCCGCTGTGGTGTGTCCCCACCACGAGGCCGCCACGGCGGCCGAAACGGCCGGATAGCCGATGCCGGCCGCGGAAGGGCGCGATGTTCAAAGGGCTCCTTGTTCCACCCCGCCGAAGGTGGCAACGCCAGCAGCACGGACACGGTCACGGCTACGGACACCAACACGGAAACGGGCACGGCTCCGGCCGGGGCAAAGCCCACCGACCGTGGGAGCGGGCCAGAGGCCCGTGCACCCAGGCACGGTTACGGTCACCGTGTGCAGCAAAATTCGGGCGGACTGTCGCCGTTCTTGACCCCGACGGACGTGCCGCCCTATCCTGGCGATCCTTGGGAGGGAATCACCGCATGACATCGTCTGCCATCCGACGAACGATAATCGCGCTGTGGGCTGCGGTGGCGCTGGCGGGCACCGCCGGGGCGCAGAAACTTGACGAGGGGCTTCTGGATCTCGCGTGGTTCGGGCGTGAGGTGGAGTTCCGCAAGACCGATGAGATCGACTACCTGTGGGTGAAGCCGGGTTTCGATCTGACCGGCCGGACGCTCCACGTCGACGCCTGGGACGACCCCGTCATGCTGGCGAAAAAGAAGCGCGACCCCAAGGACGCGGCCAAGGCCTCGGAGCTGACCGACACGTTCCCGGGCCGGCTGCGGGGGGCGCTGTCCCACTCCTTGGACGGTATCGCCACGGTATCGCGCAAGGAGGGGGACGTGGTCGTCACCGGCCGCATCGTCGACTGCAACGCCGGCTCCAAGGCGGCCAAGTGGATCGTCGGCATGGGGGCAGGAGCTTCCAATGCCACCTGGGATCTCAAGTTCGTGGATCGGGCGACGGGTGAGCTGCTGCTGGCAGTTCACCACCGCGCCATTTCCGGCACCACCATGTCCGAGATCGACGACAAGATCATCAAGTGGCTGGAGAAGTTCGGCGACATCCTCAAGCACGGCGCTTCCCGGACCTACGAGAAGGGGAAGGCCGCCCGGGAGTGACCGCAGCGAGACGATTCAAGAGCGCGGCCAGACGGTGAGCCGGGTGTGGCCGGCGGCGCTGATGGTGATCGTCTCCTCAAATGCCCCGCCATCCGGCCACACCACCTTGAGCCGTCGATCGCCGGCGGCCACCTTGCGGTCGGTGGTGGGGAGCCCGCCCAGCAGTTCACCGTCGATGTAGACCTTGACGCCGGCGGTGGGCTGCCCCAGGTCCGGCATGACGGTGAGCAGCCCGAAGGGCGGCAGGGTGAGGTTGAGGCGCCTGGTCGCGGGGGTGATGTCCACCTCGGTGGTGGCCTCGCGGTAGCCCTCGATGACCTGCCGGATGCGGTGTCGCCCCGGGGTGAGCGTGACGGTGACGAACTGCACCTTGCCCAGGGAGCGCCCGTCCACCTCGACGAGGGAGGGAGGGTCGACGAACAGGTCGACCGGGACAGGGGCGGGCGTCGGGCTGGGCTCGGCCGTGGGTTCTGGGGTGGGCGGTACGAAGGCGACGTGGGTGGGGCTCGGGAGCGGGGGCGGGGCCGGGGCGGTGCGACCGGAGTCGTAAGAGAAAAGACCGGGTCCGCCTAGGACCAGCCAGCCCGCCACGCCGAGCAACGCAGCGCCGACCGCCAGGAGGAGGACCACCACCTGGCGGGAGCGGCGCGGGGCCGGGGCGGGTGCCTCGCCGGGCAAGCGCTGCAGCGGCCGTGCGGCCAGCTCGGTGGGGGCGGTCACGGCGCGTTCGGGCCCGTGGGAGACGCGGGAGAGTTCTTCTCGCACCGCACCAGTGCTGGTCGTGTGCTTGGTGGTGCTGGGCAGGACGGCGAGGACGCGCTTGAGATCGGCGGCCAGATCCCGCACCGACCCGTAGCGGTGCTCCGGGTCCTTGGCCAGGCAGCGCAGCACGGCGTTCTCCAGCAGCTCCGGACAGGAAGGGTTACGGCGTCGCAACGGGAGCGGATCCTGATTGAGGATCTGATAGATCACGTTGGAGATGTTGGGTCCGGCGAAGGGTCGCACGCCGGTGATCAGCTCGTAGGCCATCACACCGAGGGAAAAGATGTCGGTGCGCGCGTCCAGGGGCTTGCCGGTGAGTTGCTCCGGTGACAGGTACCCGGCGGTCCCCAGCGCCACGCCGGTCTGCGTCAGGCGGGAGTCGGACTCCATCAGTTTGGCGATGCCGAAGTCCATGATCTTGACCGACCCGTCCTCGAGTACCCGGACGTTGGCCGGTTTGATGTCGCGGTGCACGATGCCGCGGGAGTGGGCGAATTCCAGGCCTGCGCACACCTGCACCAGAATCCCGATAATGCCGGCCAGGGAGAGCCGCTGCTGCTTGAGCAATTCATCGAGATCCGTCCCGGACAGGAATTCCTGAACAAAATATGGAACTCCGCCCTCGATGCCGAAGTCAAAGATCAGCGTGATGTTGGGATGCTGGAGAGCGCCGGCGAGTTGCGCTTCCCGAAAGAAGCGCTTGGTGGCTTCCTCGTCGCTGGCGGTGCAGGTCTTCAGGGCTACCCAGCGCTGGATGAAGGGATCCCAGGCCTTGTAGACGACCCCGAATCCTCCCATGCCGATTTGCTCGACGATCTCGTATTTGCCGATTCGCTTCGGCGCTTCGCCCATCGCTCGCAACTGTAGCGGGTTTGCCCGTGGGAGGGAAGGTGTTAGCCTTCTGTACTGGGTATGCGGTTGCCGGTGGCTTGGGCGGTGGCGGGAGCGATCATGCTCGCTGGCGCGTGCGAGCGAGCCGAGCGGGGGAGCGCACCGGCGGTGCAGGTGTCACCGTCGGCGGTTGACTCCCCCGAGGCCCTCACTCGCGCCGATCTCGAGGCGCTTCTCGCCGTTCGTGGGAGAGCGCTGCAACGGCTGGAGGATTCGCTCGAAGATGTGCTGCGCACCGGGGGGGACGTGGGGATCCGCGTCAAAGAGCTGTCGGCGGCGGAGCGCGAGGCGGCGGCGGCGCTGGGAGTGGAGTGGCGGCGGTACGTGTGGGTGCGGGAAGAGGTGGCGCGTCTGACGACCCTGCAGCGCCAAGAAGAGGATGTGGCGCTGCTGCGGGCCGAGCTGGAAAAGGCCCTCGAGGAGCTGGACCGGCAGCTCAAAGTTGCCCGCGACCGGGCCAGTCGAGAGTTCCTGGAGGCCCAGCGCCGCACGCTAAAGCGCCAGCACGCCAAGCTCGCCGATTCGGCGCGCACCACCCCGGCCCGGGCTGAAGCCATGGAACTGCTGGCGTCGTTCCGGGCCGAGCTGGCCGTGCAGCAAAGCCGCCAGGAAAAGCTGCAACGCCGCCTCCGGGAGATCCTTCGCAGCGTGCGCGCCGAGGCCACCCCGGCGCATCAGGAGTGACGGGGTGGGGGCGTTTTGGGACGCTTGGCGCCGATCGGGGCGCGTCTCCCTCGCTCTCATGGCTGCAGGTGGGAGCGGTGGCGGTGGACGAGTATCCAAACGCCGTCGTCGCGTCGCTCGAAGACATCACTGGACCAGCCCCGGGAGTGGTGGCGTCTGCCGCCATCGCGCCAGCCCTTGACGTAGGTGTAGCTGGCGATGGCGCTGGCGCCGTAAACAGCAATCATCACATTCTCGAAGGCGAGCTCGTGGACCACCACTCCGCGGCTTCGCTGGCGCCGCAAAGGCTCGAGGAAGGCGAAGGCACCCCCCAGGCGGGCGCCTTCCTCGACGCTGGTGAAGGAGGCAGCGATCAGCTCGCGCATCGCCTCGGCGTCGAGGAACTGCTCCGCCTTGCGGGCGTCCTCTAGGGCGACGGCAATCAACCGCTCGGGCTCGGGGGTGGGAGAGGGTTGGGGGGCGGTGGCCAGGAGGGCGAGGAGCAGGGTGACCATGGGAGGATTGTAGTCGGCGGCCAGGGCTCGTAGACTCCTCCAGTGACCCTGGACAGGTGGCTTTCCCCGCAACGCAGCTGGTTTCTCTACGACTGGGGCAACTCGGCGTTCGCCACGGTGTGCATGACGGCGGTGCTGCCGCCGTTGGTGGCCTCGCTCGCCAATCAGGAACTGGGGGCGCCGGCGGGGACGGTGGCGTGGGCATGGACGGCGGCGGCCGGGCTGGTGGTGGGGGCGGTGCTGGCGCCGCCGCTGGGGGCGCTGGCCGACGCGCGCGGCTGGCGCAAGCGCCTCCTGCTGGCCTTCGCCCTTGGGGGGGCAGCGGCGACGGCCGCCATGGCGGCAGTGCTGCCGGGCGGCTGGCGGGCGGCGTGCGTGCTGTATGTCACAGCAGCAACTGGATTTGCCGGCGCCAACGTGTTTTACGATGGGTTGCTGCCCGGCCTGGGGCCGCCCGCGAGCTGGGACGACCTGTCGGCGCGCGGCTACGCCTGGGGGTATGCCGGCGGGGGGCTGGCGCTGATTGCCGCCGCGCTGATCGTCGTCGTCGCCGGCCAGGACGCCGCCGGGTGGGCGTTCTTGCTGGTGGGGGTATGGTGGGCGGCGTTCACCGTGCCGGTGGTGCGCCGCGTGCCGGAACCACCGGTGGCGGGGGAAAGGCGGCCCTTCGCCCGGCTGGCCCAGACCCTCCGGCAAGCGCGGCGGCACCCCGACCTGTGGCGGTTCTTGCTGGCCTACTGGCTGTACAGCGACGGTATCGGCACCGTTATCAAGTTGGCCGGCGCCTACGGTTCCGAGCTGGGGGTCCCCCTCAACATCATGTTGGCAGCCTTGGTGGCTACCCAGTTCGTGGGGGTCCCCGCGACCATGGCCTTCGGGCGACTGGGTGCACGGGTGGGGCCCAAGGCCGGCATCATGCTGGCTCTCGGGGGATACGTGGGAATCGTGATTCTGGGCTACTTCATGCAGCACCCCTGGCACTTCGTGGCGCTGGCCCTGCTCGTGGGGTGCGTGCAGGGAGGGGCGCAGGCACTGTCTCGATCCCTGTTCGCTCGCCTGGTGCCGGTCGGGCGCGAGGCGGAGTACTTCTCCTTTTTGGATGTTTCGGGGCGCATGGCGGGGGTGGCGGGGCCACTCATTTTTGCCGTGGTGACCGGTATTGCCGGGCATGGGCGGGCGGGGATCCTGGCGGTGCTGGGGCTGTTCGTTGCCGGGGGGTGGCTGTTGCAGGGGGTGAGCGTGTCGGAGGCGCGTCACGGTCACGTGAAAGCAGGTGTATGATACAAGCCGTATTGCCCGAGGCCGGCCGGGTGTGACCGCGGGCCGTCGGGCGATTGATAGCGTCCAAGGAGGAGAAGGAGGAGGTTACCGTGGAGGCCAAGACAGTTGTCCTACTGGTTCCGTTGGTGGCGATCCTGGCGCTCGTGTACGCGTACCTGCGCGCCGCCTGGGTGAAGAGGCAGGACCCGGGCAACGAGCGGATGCAGCTGATCGGCGGCTGGATCGCCGACGGCGCGATGGCGTTTTTAAAGCGCGAGTACCGCTTCCTAGTGTGGTTCGTGATTGCCGTGGCGGTGCTGCTGGGTGTTTCCAATTACTTCGTCTCGGAGGACACAACGGCGCTGATCACCTTGTCGTTTGTGCTGGGCGCCCTGTGTTCGGCGCTGGCCGGCTATTTCGGCATGAAGACGGCGACCGGCGCCAACACCCGCACGGCCAGTGCCGCGCGCACGGGCCTCAATGACGCCTTGAAAGTGGCGTTTGCCGGCGGCTCGGTGATGGGGCTTTCGGTGGTGGGGCTGGCGCTGCTCGGGCTGGGAGCGTTGTTCCTCCTTTACACCTCCATGAATCCGGAGTCCCTCACCCAGGAAAAGGTGATGATGCTGGTGCTCAACAACCTTTCCGGGTTTTCCCTGGGCGCCTCGTCCATCGCCCTGTTTGCTCGCGTGGGCGGCGGCATCTACACCAAGGCGGCCGATGTGGGCGCCGACCTAGTGGGCAAGGTGGAGGCGGGGATCCCCGAAGATCACCCGTTGAATCCGGCCACCATCGCCGACAACGTGGGCGACAACGTGGGCGACGTGGCTGGCATGGGCGCCGACCTGTTCGAGTCGTATGTGGGCGCCATGATCTCGGCGATGATCCTGGGGGTGGCCTGGGTGCAGGGGCTGTCCGCCATCAACCCTGGGCTGGGCCTGAACGCCGTCTACCTGCCCATGGTCATCGCCTTGATCGGCATCATCTCGTCGATCGTCGGTTTCTTCTTCGTGCGGGTGGAGGAGGGGGGCAACCCCCAGGCCGGGTTGAACCGGGGCACGTTCGTGGCGGGTGCCCTGATGCTGATCGCCACCGTCTTCGCCATCAAGGCCATGATCCCGGCGGGTGGCGTGGAGGTGAAGGACATCATCACCGGCGAGGTAAACACCCACCAGTGGTGGGGAGTCGTGCTGGCAGTGGTGGGTGGATTGATCTCCGGTATCGCCGTGGGGATGATCACCGAGTACTACACCGCCACCTTCAAGAATCCCGTGCAGACCATCGTCGACGCCGCCAAGACCGGTCCTGCCACCACCATCATCCAGGGGATCGCGGTGGGAATGAACTCCACCACGTTCCCGGTGCTAGTGATTGGCGCCGCTATTCTTATCGCTTACGCCTTTGCCGGCCTGTACGGCATCGCCCTCGCCGGCGTCGGCATGCTCTCGACGTTGGCCATTCAGCTGGCCACCGACGCCTACGGGCCCATCGCCGACAACGCCGGCGGGGTGGCGGAGATGTCCCGTCTGGGGCGGGACATCCGCGCCCGCACCGACAAGCTGGATGCCGTGGGCAACACCACCGCAGCCATCGGCAAGGGGTTCGCCATCGGCTCGGCGGCGCTCACCGCCCTCGCGCTCACCGCCGCCTACATCACCAAAATGGGCGGCAAGGTGGAGATGGATGCCGCCAATCCTTACGTGCTGGTGGGACTGCTCATCGGATGCATGCTGCCGTTCCGCTTCTCGGCCATGGCCATGGTGGCGGTGGGCAAGGCCGCGCAGGACATGATCCAGGAGGTGCGGCGCCAGTTCCGAGAGATTCCCGAGTTGAAGCCGGCCTTGCTGGCGGCCGAGAAGGCTGAGTCGGAGGAGCGGGAGCCCACCGAGGAGGAACAGAAGATCATCCGCGCCGCCGACGGCAAGGCCGAGTACGCCCACTGTGTGGACATCGCCACCGCCGCGGCCATCAAGAAGATGGTGGCGCCCGGCCTGATGGCCCTCCTCGTGCCGCTGCTGGTGGGCATCTACTCACCGCACATGCTGGGCGGCCTGCTGGTCGGGGTAACTATCTCGGGCGTCTGCCTGGCCATCTTCCAGGCCAACGCCGGCGGCGCCTGGGACAACTCGAAAAAGCAGGTGAAGGAGCAAGGTCACAAGGTTTATGGCGAGGCCTACGATGCCATGCACAAGGCGACGGTCACCGGTGATACCGTGGGCGACCCCTTCAAGGACACCTCGGGTCCTTCCCTCAACATCTTGATCAAGCTGATCAGCGTCGTCGCCATGATCCTGGCGCCGATCTTCTATGCCATTCACTTCGGATAGACGACGAGACGAGGATCGTCACGGCGGGCGCCGTCGGTCGGCGCCCGCCGTTTCGCTACAGCACCGGGAGAAATCTGAGCTTTTCCAGGCGCTTGCGGATCTCCTCCGGGATCGGCACCGACCGCTGGATGGCGTAATCGAAGTACACCTGCACGGTCTGTGCCTCGGCGGCCGGCTGCCCGCCGGCGTCGATGCGATACTCGATGGTGAAGCTCTTTCGGCCGATTTCCACCACGGCGAGCTGAACCTGGACGTCGTCACCAAAGCGAATGGGCGCTTTGAAATCGACGGTGGCGCTGGCGACGATAAAGGGGAAATCCCTCGCCGACTCGGCGGGCCGCACGTGCTCGCGCCACATGGCGGTGCGCGCCACCTCAAGATAGGTCAGGTAGGCGGCGTTGTTGACGTGGTTCATGGCGTCCACGTCGGCGTAGCGAACCTGGACCGAATAGCGGACGGGGAAGAACTTGGGGACCTTCCCGCCCGGAAACAGGTCGTTAGGGACGATGTAGATCATGTTTTCATCATACGAAGTACGGCTCGTTTCCGCTAGAGGGCGCGCCGCCACTCTCTGTGCCAGCGGCTCGCCAGTGGTGTGAAGCCGCTGGTGGGGGGAGTTTTCCCAGCCGCAAGAGTTCGGCCAGATTCATGGGCGGGATGGCACGAGTTGTGTACAATCGGTCTACCGATGGGGTTCGCCCAAACCGCCCGCCCGGGCTGATAACCCCCACTCTCGGGAGATGGAGGAATGAGCGAACCCGATCGTTCCTGGCGCAACCGCACGGTCCTCGGCTATTCCTTGGCCAGCCTGCTTTCGGACGCCAGCCACGAGATGGCCACCGCCGTGCTCCCGTTGTTTCTCAAGAACCTCGGTTTCGGCGCCGCGGTTTTGGGGTTGATCGAGGGTGTGGCCGACGTGGTGAACTCGGCCGCCAAGTGGGTGGCGGGTTCCCTCGGCCAGCGGACGCGGCGCAAGAAGATGCTGACTGCGGCGGCCTACGCCGTCACCACCGCCTGCGTGGGGGCGTTCGCCTTCGTCACGCGGGTGGTTCCCTTCTTGCTCCTGCGCTGTGTGGCGTGGGCAGCCCGGGGTTTTCGGGGTCCCCTGCGCGACTCTCTCATAGCCGCCTCCACCGACCCTTCCCACTACGGAAAAGCGTACGGCCTGGAGAGGGCCGGCGACATGGCCGGGGCGGTGATCGGTCCCCTGGCGGCGGTGGCGCTGCTGGCGGCGGGAACCAGTCTCAAGGGCATCTTTCTGTGGACGCTGGTGCCGGGGCTCGCGGCGGCGTTGGCGGTGGTGTTGCTGGTCCGGGAGCAGGCAGTCGACGTGACAGCACTGAGACAGCGCCCGCTGCGCCCCAGCCTTCCCCCGGGCTACTGGGCGTTTCTGGGTGCCGTTCTGCTCTTCGGTATGGGTGACTTCTCCCGCACATTCCTGATCTTCGAGGCCGCGGGGCGGCTGCCAGCCGGCGCGACTGGCGCGTTGGTGTCGGTCCCCGTGCTGTTGTACGTGGGCCACAACCTGGTCAGTGGTCTGTCGACGCTTCCGGCGGGTGCCCTCGCCGATCGCTGGTCCTACGGTCGCACCCTGCTGCTGGGCTACGGCCTGGGTTCCGCCTTTAACCTGGGGCTCGCCTTTCTGCCCGCCGGGATAGGGTGGCTGGTGCCATTGTTCGTGATCAGCGGGGTGTACATCGCCATCGAGGAAACCGTCGAGAAGGCGACGGCGGCTCGCATGATCCCGGAGGTAGCCCGAAGCTATGCCCTCGGCTTGCTGGCCACCGCCAACGCCGTAGGCGACCTGGTGTCGTCGGTTTTGACCGGGTTCTTGCTCGATCATCTGGGGCGGGCCTGGGCCTACGGTGCGGCGGGGGCCTTCTCGGTCGCGGGTTTCCTGACCCTCGCGGTGGTCGTCCGACGCTCGCCCGACGGCGATCTGGGCGGTTCGGACGGGCAGCCGATCAAGCCCCGTTAGGAAGTGTCGGATGCAGCTGAAGCCGAGGATCGATGGCCAGTCGGAGCGAGCGCTGAGCGTTTCCGAAGTATCTCTTCGATACAACACCAAAACAGGGCAGGGTGCTGGCGGATGGCGTCCTGGAGTTGCGCCGTGAACTGTCGGAGGGTCTAGAAATGCGCGGGGTGACTGGGGCGGGTGGGAGATGACCGCCGTGCGAGCGCTCCAGGTGCAGCTCATCTCGGCCGACATCGCCCTGGAGGAGCTGGTGGGGTCGTGGCTCAAGGGATACGGCAAGCGGTCCGGGGACGCACGTCGAGCGCTGGCGGAAGTGGTCTCGGACCTGCGGGCCCAGCTCCGTGCAATGATCGCGTTCTTGGAGAACGCGCGGGACCCCTGCCCGCACGCCGGGTAAGCGTGCTCGACCACGATTACCGCGGAGGCGGTGGCCGAGCCTGGAAGATGGATACCTGTGGGATGCCCTGGCGGTGCAGGCAACTTCTGGTGGGGCGGCGGGCGGGACCTCCCTTCTGCCCATCGCCCAGCCGGCCGGGAGGCCATGCCGAAGGTGGTGGACAGGGTTGTCAGGTGTGGAGGTGATCAATGGCAATCGCGATCCCCTGGATGGTGCAGCTGGCGGCCATCGGGATCGCCGTGCTGGGCAGGGAAGGGACCGCCGGTGACCTGACCCGGGTGGCCGACGTGGTCGCACCGGCTATTGGCGCGGCCCTCGACATGCTGCTCGACCCCCCCTGCCTGGTCGCGACGCTGAGGGATTGACCCACGCCGGCCGCCATCCCGCAGGGTCCAAGGTCGCTTGCTTTCACTCGTCGCGACGTCCCCCGAGTCGATTTTCACGGCCGTGAAGCCGATGGCGGCAAGTTGCCCGACCGTGGCCGGGGCATGGTGGCTCTTGTCGCCCTCGCGGCGGCCGGGAGGGCGGGTGGCCGGGGCGTGCTGGAGGTGAGGTAAGCAAGCCGGAATTCACTTTTGGCGAGCGGTGGGGTTTGGGGGGCCGGAGCGAGGAGGCGTGCGAGGGTGGGGAGCGGAGCCTCCCGAGACAGGGTGCCCGTACGGCTCGGGGGGTCGAGGCGACGGGGTGTGGCAGGGCGGACGCCGGACCCCCCGACAAGAAAGAAAGGGGCCGCTTCCCCCCGTCAGCGGCCCCTTGACCACGCGATGCGCGTGGTGGAGGTGTCACCCTCCGGTTTCGTGAACGAGTTTCACGCCCGGGTGTATTCCCGGGATCAGTACCTCACTTGCAGAGTCACCTGGAGACGGGTGTGGGTGGGGCGCGCGCTGTCTTCCCAGGACGCCCGATCGACGTCGAGGAGGACGGTGTTGCTTTTGCCCAGGTGGTAGGCGAGGCCGGCGATGACGCGCCCGTTCTGATCGACGACGGCGACGGTATCGGGATCGAAGGTCTCCCAACGGGCAATGAGGGTGGACTGGGGGTTTCGGCTTTCCTTCGACGAAGAACGACCAGCCGTCGCGCTTGGAGGCCGAGCCCACGGGCGGTCACCGCGTTCCCCTTCTGGTTAGCCGTGGCGTCCACCCTTTGGACCGTAAGGACGAGTTGGCGACCCTGATAACTTGCCATGGCCGCCGGGACCTTCCACTCGGCGGAGGCGGCGGTGTTGCCCTTCCCGTTCACGCCGAAAATCGAAACCTGCAAACCCGGAAGAGCATCGGGCAGCGGTCGCACGGTCGGTCGCTTTCTGAGAATCTAAGTTGTCGTTCTTCTCGGCGGCGCAGTAGCCACCGCCGTTGTAGACGCCGACGGCGAGCGAGCCCCAACGGCCGGGAGTTGGACCCCTGGTGATGCCTGGTGTGTTGTGGCGGACCCCACGATGGCGATCAGGGCCGCCAGGGACAGGTCGGAAACTGACCGCGGGCTACGGCGGGGTCTGGCAGCTGGCTCTCTCCTCCGGCGGGCAACCGGCCGCTGCCCCAGGCAGCGGGTGAGGGAGGATGCACCATCGACGATGGGGTACTACCGCAGGGCCCGATGGCCCGCTACCAGGCGGTTCAGGAACTCGGCCACCTCGGCCAGCGCCTGCTCGCCGTCTCGATAGGTGGCGGTGCGAACCCCAGGCAGACCGCCCAACAGGCGGGAGACCCTCACACCGTGGCGGGCCAGAGCGAGGACGGGAATGCCGGCCGCAGAGGCGGCCATCACCTCGACTCCGACACCGTGGGAGGGGGTGCTGACCTCAGCGATGAGGGCGTCGCAGTCGGCCAGCCAGGCGAGGTCGCGGGCCGCCAGCTGGGCGTCGGACAGCTGGGCGTCCCGGGTCATGGCGGCGGCAGCATCGGCAACGTGGCGCGAAGGAACCAGGTGGCCCTCGCCTTCGAGGGCCGCGAGGAGATCTCGGATGACCGCGATCTCGGCGGCGGGAGTGGTCATGGAGGCAGCCAGGTAGATCCGCACCCGCCCAGTGTAACGAGGGTCCGCACCGGGGTCCGAAGCCGCCGGCCCGTGGGGAATGGACCTCTCCGGGTGGCCGCGGTAGACTCCGGCAGTGCCGCGCCGCTGTTTCGTTGTCGCCATCGATGGTCCCGCCGGCGCCGGCAAGTCCGCCGCCGCCCGAGAGTTGGCCAGGAGGTTGGGGCTCCCCTATCTGGATACCGGGGCGATGTACCGGGCGGTGGCGCTGGCCGCGCTCGAGCAGGGTATTGCGTTTCCCCTGGACGAGGATGGCCAGCGGCGGGTGGTGGAGCTGGCCCGGACGCTGCACCTGCGTTTCCTGACGAGATCATGGGAAACAATTGTTATCTGCAACGGAGAGGATGTCACGGGGAAGCTTCGCTCGCGGGAGGTTTCGCAAGCCGCCTCACAGGTGTCGGTGATCCCGGAGTTGCGGCGGGTGCTGGTGGCCCGGCAGAGGGAGATGGGGCAGCAGGGAGGGGGGGTGATCGAAGGTCGGGATATCGGAACCGTTGTCTTCCCGGAGGCGGCCTTGAAGGTGTTTCTGACCGCGCGCCCCGAGGTCCGCGCCCAGCGACGGTTCGATGAACTGCGCCGCCGCGGGGTAGCCGTCGCCTGGGAAGATGTGATGGCAGAGCAGCGGGAACGCGACGAGCGTGACGCCTCGCGGGAGGATTCTCCGCTGCGCCCGGCTACCGGGGCGATCGTCTTGGACACCAGCGACTTGACTTTGGAGGAGGTGGTTCAAAGGCTCGCCGAACTCGCCGCTCGGGCCGGTCTTCCGCTTGACAGATCCACCCTCGCGCACCTATAGTTTCGCGCTTGTGGAACAAGCAGTTAGATGCCCCTCTCGGGCGGCATCACGAGGAGGTTTCGTGGTCAACGGCCAAGACAACAACAACCAACTGGACAAGCCTCGGGAAGAGGGGGGGGCTTCGTCCCGAGGGCCTCGCGCCAACCTGCGAGAGCTGGTGGAAGAATCGTTTCAGGAGCTGCGTGACGGGGATGTGGTGCGGGGCACCGTGGTGGCGGTCACGGACGCGGCGGTGGTGATCGACGTAGGCTCCAAGTCCGAGGGGATCGTCCCACGTTCCGAATTCGCCGACCCCAGTGGGCGGGTGAATGTGCGGGTCGGTGATGAGGTCGACGTCTTCATTGAGCACTACAACGCCGCCACCGGGGAGATCCGACTGTCTCGCGACCGCGCCGCCAAGATTCGACTCTGGGAAGTCCTGGAAACCGCCTACCGAGAGGGAGCGGTGGTGCGCGGCCGGGTGCTCGAGCGGGTCAAGGGCGGGTTGGCGGTGGACATCGGGGTGCGGGCGTTCTTGCCTGGCTCCCTGGTGGACATCCGGCCTTCGCGCCGTCTGGAGGACTACATCGGCGAGGAGTTGGAGGCCAAGATCATCAATTTCGACCGCCGCCGCTCCAACGTCGTGCTGTCCCGCAAGGCACTGTTGGAGGCCGAAGTCAGTCTTCGCAAGGATGAGACTCTGGCCCACCTCGAGGAAGGTTCGCTGGTAACCGGCCAGGTGAAAAACATTACCGACTACGGGGTGTTCATCGACTTGGGCGGAATTGACGGGTTGCTCCACGTCACCGACATCTCCTGGGGGCGAGTGGGCCACCCCTCCGAATACTTCAAAGTGGGTGACGAGGTCAAGGTGGTGGTGCTGCGCGTCGACCGCGAAAAGGAACGGGTTTCGCTAGGTTATCGGCAACGTTTCGAGGACCCCTGGGTGCACGTGGAGGAGCGCTACCCGGTGGGAAAAAAGCTCACCGGGCGGGTGACCAACGTGGTGGACTACGGCGCTTTCGTGGAGGTTGAGCAGGGAGTTGAGGGCCTGGTCCATGTCTCCGAGATGTCGTGGACTAAGAAAGTCAAGAACCCCAAGTCGTTGCTCCAGCCAGGCGCCGAGGTGGCCGTGGTAGTGACCGATGTGGACGTGGACAAGCGGCGACTTTCGCTGTCACTGCGGCAAGCAGAGCCGAACCCGTGGGAGGAATTCGCCACCCGCTACCGGGTGGGGAGCAAGGTCAGGGGGACGGTGCGGAATATCACCGATTTTGGTGCCTTTGTCGAGCTGGAGCCGGGGGTGGATGGTCTGGTCCACGTTTCCGACATGTCGTGGAGCCGGCGCGTCTCCCATCCGTCCGAGGTGGTCCAGAAGGGGCAGTCCATCGAGGCGATGATCATTGCCATGGATGTGCAGAATCAGCGGATTTCACTGTCAATCAAAGAGTTGCTACCAAATGTGTGGGACGAGTTCGCGACCGCCCACCAGGTTGGCGACGAAGTGGATGGGGTGATTACCAATATCACCGACTTCGGCCTGTTCGTCGAGCTGGCTCCTGGAGTGGAGGGGCTGTGCCACGTGTCGGAGCTCGACCGGGTCGGCACTCAGCCGCTGTCGGCCGAGTTCGCCAAGGGGCAACCGGTGCGTGTCCGGCTTATCAGAATCGACTGGAACGAGAAACGCATCGGGCTATCGTCGCGAGGGATCCCGCAGCCGGCCACGGGCAGGGGCAGGGATGGGAGTGGGAGCGGGGTGGATGAGGGGGAGGAAGTGCCCGGGATCGAGGTGCCGCCCGGCGACGAGGTGCCCGGTCTCGAATCGGACTCCGTCGAGGGGGTGGAGGGGATCGAGGCTGCGCAGGAAGAGCCTGAGCCCGGGGAGGTTTTTTCGCCGCAGGCCACCGCGACGGCGCCGGAGATGGCCGGCGAAAGGATTGTCCAGGAGGCGAGGCGGGAGTCTGGGGGCGAAGCCGGGGAGGGTTCTGCTGTAACAAAGGAGGAGGAGCGATGACGAAGGCGGATATCGTTCGAATTCTGGCGGAGCAGGTGGGCTTGACCCGGCGCGAGGCCGCCCAGGCGCTGGCGGTGGTGTTGGATGGCGTGGTGGAATCGATTCGTGCTGGCGAAAAGGTGGAGCTGCGCGGCTTCGGGTCGTTCCGCACTCGCCGCCGGCAGGCTCGCCAGGGCCGCAACCCGCGCACCGGAGCGAAGGTCAAGGTGGGCGCCAAGGTGGTTCCCTACTTCAAGCCTGGCAAGCAGTTGCGTGAGATCCTGAACAGTGACTGAGGAAGAGCCCCGACGGCTCTTCGCCCCTTGGCGTTTCCACTACGTGTCCCAAGAGGCCGCAGGCGAAGGGTGCATCTTCTGCGCCGCAGTGGGCGGGGGCCGCGAAACGCTCACTCTGTTCACCGGCCAGCGGGTTTTCGCTCTCCTGAACCGCTATCCCTACACCTCGGGGCACGCCATGGTGGCTCCCATCGCCCACGTGGCCGAGTTCGGCCTCCTGGACCCCGATACCTTGCTCGAAACGATGGTGGTGGCGCAGCGGGTGGCTCGGGCTCTCCACGTCGTCTATCATCCCCACGGGATGAATCTCGGCTGGAACCTGGGTGAAGCCGCCGGCGCGGGCATTGTCGATCATCTCCACATGCACATCGTTCCCCGCTGGCGGGGGGACACCAGCTTCATGACCGCGGTGGGCGGGGTTCGCGTCATTCCAGAGGAGCTGGAGCAGACCTGGAGCAAGCTGCGCGCCGCTTTGGAGGACGATGGTGTCGAGAAAGACGGATAACGACGGCGGCGTTGCCTCACTGCCCCTGCCTCTGTTGATGGGGCTGTCGTGGCTGTTTCCAGGGCTCGGACACCTGCTCCTGGGGCGCCGGCTCCGTGCCGGCGTGTTCGCCGGCGTCATCGTGGTCGCCTTCGTGGTGGGTATCCTCCTGCGGGGTGAGTTGATCCTGCCGCGTCAGGGGGATCCACTGTCAGTGCTGGCGGCTATTGCCGCGCTCGGCAACGGATGTCTCTTCTTCTTGGCCAAGGCGTTGGGTCTGGGCGACGGGGTCGTCACCGCCCCCGGGTACGAGTACGGCAACACCTTTCTCTTGACGGCGGGCATGATGAACCTCCTCCTGGTTCTGGACGTCCACGATATCGCCGTCGGACACAAGGACTTTTGAACCGTGGATCACTTCGCCCTGCTGGTGCTGGATGCCTTTCTGATCGCGGTGTTTTTCACCTTTCTGTGGAAGAGGGATGGCAAGGAGCGCTGGCGCTACTTCTGGAAGGTGTTTGCCGCCCTGGCCCTGGGTGCGGTGGTGGTGGGGTGGCTGATGTACCCCTTCCCCCGGCCCTAGACTCTCGCATGTTCCCGCCCCTGCGCACGTTCCTGGCGCCCCTGCTGGCGCTAGCACTGTCGGGTGCCATCCTCATCTTTGGCCTATCTCCGCAGCTGCCATCGGCGCTGCGCGCGCTTAACGACAAAGTCCTCCACGCCTGCGGGTACGCCGCTCTGGCCTTCACCTCCGCCGAGGCGCTGGCGGTGCTGCGCTGGGGACCGTCGCCGCCGTTCGCAGCGCTGGGCTACGCAGTGGTCCACGGCGCGACCCTCGAAGCGCTCCAAAGTGCGGCACCACGCCGACGCGCCGAGTGGGGTGATCTTTTGGCCGACATGGTGGGAGCGATCTCCGGGGTTACGGGATGGTGGCTATGGCGCCGACGGTGAAGCGCCTCCTGGTGGTGGCGGGCGAAACCAGCGGGGATTTGCACGCCGCCAACCTGGTGGCTGCGCTGCACCGGCAGCACCCCGAGGTGACAGCCTTCGGGGTGGCCGGTGAGCGGATGCGGGCGGCCGGGGTGGAGGCACTGGCGGGGGTCGAGGAACTGTCGGTCATGGGGTTGGCGGAGGTGGTGCGCCAGCTGCCTCGCCTGGTGAGACTGGCTCACCGCGTGCGACGCCAGGCGCTTGCTCGGCGTCCGGACGCCGCGGTTCTGGTGGATGCGCCGGACTTTAACTTGCCCCTGGCTCGCCATCTCCACCGCGCCGGGGTGCCCGTGGTGGTGTACATCTCGCCTCAGCTGTGGGCGTGGCGGGCCGGGCGGGTGCGCCGGCTCCGGCGGGATGTGGACCAGGTGCTGTCAATTTTGCCCTTCGAGGTGGAGTTCTTCTCCCGCCGTGGGGTTGCGGTGGAGTACGTGGGTCACCCTTTAGTGGACGAGCTATACCAATTGGTCGCAGCGCCGCCGCCGCGCCAGGATCGGACGGTGGCGCTCCTGCCGGGGTCGCGTTGGCAGGAGGTGGTGGCGCTATTGCCGGAAATGCTGGCGGCCGCTGATGCCCTGCGGCAGGAGGATCGCTCGCTCCGGGTCGCGCTGCTGGTGGCACCCGGCCTGGAGGTGCCGCGCGTGCGCGGTTTGCTGGGTGACGCCGAGGAGTGGGTGGACCTGGTGGTCCACGACCGGCATGCCCATCTGGCAGCGGCGTCGGCGGCGCTGGTGGCATCCGGCACCGCCACCCTGGAGTGCGCCCTCCTGAACGTCCCCATGGTGGTGGCGTACCGGCTCCACCCCCTGACCTACGCCATGGCGCGCCGGCTGGTTCGCCTGCCCCACGTCAGCCTGGTGAACCTGGTCGCCGGTCACTCGGTGGTGCCAGAACTACTGCAACAAGCCTGTACCTGGCAGGCCCTGGCGGCGGCGGCCGGGCGGTTGTTCAGTGACGATGGGGAAAGCCAGCGGCGGGAGCTGCAGGCAGTGCGAGATCGTCTGGGTCCACCCGGGGCCAGCGAGCGGGCCGCTGCCGCTGTGGCGCGCGTCCTCGGCCTGCCGGCGGCAGCATCGCCGAGTTAATCGCCGGGGCGAAAGGCGAGGTGGGAGAGGATCACTCCCAGCTCCCGATCGTCGCTGCTGCCGTGGTGCCGGCTCGGGGAGTAAGGGGCGGAGCGCAGCTCGAGCACGGCCTCGCGCCCCGCGGCCGGCACCGGTTGCAGCGGCACGTCAATGGTCGTGGGATGATTGGGGAGATCGAGCGGGCCGACTAGGCGGTTGCCATCACGCCAGATCTCGAGCTGCGAGGGCAGAGGGCGTGCCGCCCACGCGGTGAGGGTGAGAACGCCGTGGCCGGGTGGCACGATGAGGAGCGCCCGGGGGACGGTCCAACAGCCCTCATCCTCCCCGAACCGTTCCTGCGGGTAGGCCCCCCGTGGAAAAGCGGTCACCGTCCACTTCGCCCCACGTCTCGGGGGGGCGAGAACCCATCGGGAGATGGCGCTGTCCGCAGGGGCTTGTTGCTCTCCTCCGAGCAGCACGACGCCCAGCTGGCGACTGTCAGATCCCCCTCCGGAGGCGGGGACAAAAGGGACGGAGCGCAGGCCCAAGCGGAGCGTCGGTTTTCCCTCCGGTTGGCCGGAGGGCAGGGCCACAAAGAGATCCTGGGGTTGAGAGCTCAGCGTCAGGGGCCCGGCCAGGGGTCGCCCATCGAGGCTCAGCTCCAGCTGGGGGGGGGTGGGGCGCGGCGCGGCCAGGGTGAGCCGGAGCAGACCACCAGCAGAAGGCAAGGTGAGTTCCGCCCGCGGGAAGGTCCAGGCTCCCGTCCCGGCCGGGAAGGGTTCCACGTGGTGCAGCCCCGTGGCCAGCAGAGGGGTCGAGGAGGCGGCCGCAGAGGTGAGTTGCACCCCGAGGCGAGCACGGTGCGCGTGGTGGGCAACGGGCCCCTCCCAGCGCTCATCGCTGCGGCGCACGGTCAGAGAGTGGAGGTGGACCGCCAGCTCGCCGCCGCCAGGGCGGGCGTGCCGCACGGTGAGCAGCGAAGGTACGTCCTCGCGCTGGGGGTTCGCTGGCAGCTCAACCACCAGCCGAGCAAGGCCGGGGAGGAGCACTGCCGCAGCCCGGCCATCGAGTTCCACCAGCGCCGGATCGGTCGTCGGCGGAGTCGAGACCTCCAGGACGAACCGATCGCCGGCGCGCGCCACAGGAAGAGGCATGATGGCTCCGTCGCCACCAACGAAGTACTCCCGCTCCCCGGTTTCGGCTCGTTGCCAGCCGACCGCCGCCTGCGGCTGCGCCGGTGGCGTCGCCAGGCTCGCCCAGGGCAGCGTCGCGCCGTGGCGATCTGGCACGGCGATCCAGGGGCGGCCCGAACGGGTAGTCGGGGTGAACTGGACGCGCCCCACCACCACTCCCAGGGTGCGGCTGTCCGGGGAGCCCTCGGCGGCAGGAGCGTAGGGGCGACTGCGCAGGCTGATCCGGGTCGTGGGTTGCTCTTCCGTCTTCTCGGGGAGGATCAGCGAGACATCCTGCGGCTCGCGGCCGATTACCAGGGGACCGATGGTGGTGGTACCGCCGATGTCGACGACCAGGTCCACGGGGCCAGGGCGGGGTGCCCACACAGTGAGGGTGAGCACACCGGCAGCCAGCGGCAAATCCATGGTCGCCTGGGGTTGTGTCCAGGCACCCCGGCCGCGGGTGAATTGCTCGGGCCGATAAAGACCGGCCGCGGCAAAGCTCGGATGTCTCTGCGGGTCGGACTCGGCAAGCAGGGCGGCGAGCCGCTCTATAGCGATAAAGGTCTCATCGTCGATCGGTTGCGTGAAGCCAAACAGGCGCACCGCCAGGGGTCGGGAATCGCCGCCTCCTGGGGGGTAGCCTCGCTCCCGCACCAGCTGTAGGCGGTTGACGGCGGTGGGGGAGATCATGGCCGGATTGATGGGCAGCGTCAGGCGGGGCGCATTGCCCGGCAGGTGGGCGATATCGAAGCCGTTGAGGCGAACGGTGAGGGGAGCATCGCCGCGGGCCGGCAGCAGCTCCAGTCCCAGGGGTCTCTCCAGCGCCAGAGGAGGAAGCAGCAGCTCGGCGAGCGGTTCTCCCCAGATGAACGCCTCACCCCGAGAGCTCTCCGCCGGCCAGAAACCCCTGATCGGCACCATGGCGCCCTCGATGACCGCAGCGTTGAGGAAGCGACCCGAGGTGAGAGGGCGCAGGCGAGCTCCCACCTCGTGCCAGCGCCAGTGGCGCTGCCAGGGTGCTGCCAGGTAATTGGCGGGAAGGTCGGTAACCAGCAGGTAGCGGCCCTGGGGCAGGCCGGAGGCATCGGGGCTCGATGGCGCCAGGAGAGTTCGGAACGACCATTCTCGCCCCGCCGCCCGCTCGGCGTGGGCCAGGTAGGAGGCGAACGGAAACAGACCTGGCTCCACCAGCAGGTCGTGGCCCTCCCTGCCGGCCAGATCGGCGGCGAAACGCAGGGCCTGCCACCCGGGCATCAGGCGAGTGTGCTGTTCGGCCACGGCCGGGAAACTCGTGGCGGCCAGAGAGGTGGCGGAGGCCAGGAGCAAGCCGGTGCCGAGGGTCGTGGGAAGCAGGGCGGCGGCGCCGGCCAGTAGCGGGGCCGCGGCCATCTGGTGGGGCACGGCGTAGCGGCTAAAGGTACGGTTCTGCAGCCAGATGAGTTGGCCGATCCCAACTGCGAACACGCCCGCCCAGGCGAGGGTCGACCGTCGCCCCACCCGGCGCAGCCACACCACCAAGCCGACCAACGCCACGGCGGCGAAAACCCCGGCCAGGATCGTCCCCCCCAACCCCTTGACGATGCCCAGCTCGGCGAAGCCGCCGGTGTTGCCCAAAAGGTTGCGGGTGTGTCGGCGGCCATGGACGAGGAAGGAGCGAGCGAACTCGCTCCAGCTGCCCTGGGCGACCACCATGCCGGCGATGGACAGCAGCACGGCGGCGGCGGCTGCGCCCAGCCCGGGCAGGAGCCGTCGGCGGGGGGTCACCGTCCAGATTCCTGCTAGCCAGAGCAGGCCTAGCGAGGGCAGCAGGATGGGGCGGATCAGGAAGGCGGCGGTGACCAGGCAGGTGAAGGCGGTGATCGGCCGTCGATCCGCCGGATAAAGCGCCAGGGCGGCCGCCCAGAACGCGAAAAAGGCGGCCGGGGTGGACGAGAAACCGCGCCCGGCGTGCAGCCACACGCCCGGGGCGAACAGCAGCAGGAGGGCCGCTGCGGCGGCCACCGGCGGCGGGGCGACCCGCCGGCCGAGGGCGGCCAGCGGCCACAGAGTCAGACAGGAAGCGGCGGCGGAAAGCAGCTGCAGTCCGACCAGCGGTTCGGAGACGAAAAAGTGCGCCAGCCACCCGAGCAGCATCCACAGCGGGAACCCCGGTGGGTGGGGGTAGTGCCCGGGCAGGTCGAACTCCAGGATGCCCCGCGCGAACAGCGTCTCGTCCCAGTCCCAAGGACCCGACGGCAGCAGCGCGAAACGGCTGGCGGCGAGGAGGGCCACGGTGGCCAGGGTCGCCAGCAGGTCGGCGCGGGGCGAGGCGAGGCCCCATAGCGAGCGCGTCCAGACAGCGGCCGCCTGCGCCGGCGGCGCCGAGGCGAAGCGCGGTGGGGCCGGAGGGAGGGACGGCATCGCTGGCGGTGGAAGAGTCTATCATGTCGGGCGAGTTGGGAGGCGCGATGCCGGCTTCGATCCGCAGTATGACCGGGTTTGGCGAGGCGCGGGGCCCACTGTCCGACCGGCGGCTTGCCGAGCTACGTCTCGCTTCGGTCAACGGACGCTTTCTGGAGCTGCAGATCCGCACCCAGCCGCGCCTGGACACGAGCGAGATCGAAGCGGAGTTGCGCGCGGTGCTTGCCGAGAAGTTGCACCGCGGCCGCGTCACTGCAACCATCACGCTGCAGCTCTTCGGCGGCCCGGCCGAGGGCTTGGGCTTTCACTGGGAAGTACTGGAGGAGTTGAAACGGGAGCTGGCCCGACATCCGGCGGGCCGAGAGCTGGCCCCGCTGTCATTGCGGGATTTGTTGGCCCTGCCCGGGTTTCTGGGCGACGCCGAAAAGGGCCTCGGGGAGGAGGAACGGGCGGCGTTGCTCGAACTTGCGGCGCAGGCGCGTGACGCCTTGCTGGCGGCGCGGGAGGCGGAGGGAGCCGCCCTGCTGCTGGTGCTCGAGAGAGATCTGGGCGTGCTGGCGGAGTTTGCAGCCTGGCTGGAGAACATCAACGCCGGTGTCCGCCAGGCGCTGCTGGAGCGCCTGCGGACCCGACTGGCGGAGGTGCTTCCACCCGGGTCGGTGCCGGAGGATCGCCTGCTGGTGGAGGCGGCGATCGCCGCCGACCGTGCCGACGTCGCCGAAGAAGTGCAGCGGATCAAAAGCCACCTGCAGCAGGCGCGGCGGTTGCTGGCCGAGGGCGGGGCGGTCGGGAAGCGGCTGGAGTTTCTGCTGCAGGAGCTGCTGCGCGAGGTGAACACCGCCGCCTCCAAGTGCCGCGAGGTGGGGGTGGGGGAACGCGTGGTCGAGGCCAAGGCCGCCCTCGAGCGTCTGCGCGAACAGGTCGGCAACCTGGAGTGACGGCGAAACGTGTCCGGCGCTCGCGGCGCCGACCGTCGCCGGAATCGGCGGGCCAAAAAGCATGGCCGCAGGCTCCTGAGGTGACGGCAGCGGCCCTGCCGCTTTCTAGCGACAGCCACCGAGGTACCGAGCCGGCCGCGGTCAGGGACACCGGCACCGACCTTGTCCGGGCTCCTGGTCGGGGTGGCACCTTCTGGACCTCCGATCTGTGGCTCTTCAACCCGTCCGGCGCGGCCACCGAGGTTACCCTGCGGCGGGTGGTCACGCCCGAAGCGAGGAAGGTCGTCGGGCTGCCCGCCCACGGCTCGACCAAGATCTCAGACGCCCTCAGCTGGCTCGGCGGCGGGGCGGGCGGTGACGGCGTCACCCACGACGCGGTGGTCCTCACCTCCCCCTGCCGCTGGGGGGAGCAGGTGGTGGCGGTCGCGCGCGTCTGGACGCCGTCGCTCGATCCCGACGAGCGGGGGCGGGGAGGCACTCTGGGCCAGGCGGTGCCGGCGGTGCCGGGCACCACCGGCTACTCCAACCACCTGCGCACCTCCGACGCGGGCACTCCCGCCACCGAGGCCGAGAGGCACACCGGCAAGGCCGCCGCCTGGGTGCTCGACCACCGCGAGCCCGGCCGCTTCCGCCACAACGCCGGCTTCGTCAACGACCGCGACCACGAGGTCACGATCACCTTGTGGTGGGGGTGGAGTCACGTCGCCGGAATCCCTTACACCCCCGAGTGGCCGGCCGGCGGCGCCCGGCACGACCTCACCCTGCCCCCCCACAGCGTCCGTCACCTTGGTCAACCTGGAAAGCCTCTTTCCCGAGTCGATCCGCCAGGCCTACCCGTCCCAGCTCGCCGTCACCGGCAGCTGGCCGGTGGCCATGTGGCTGTCGCAGGTGGACAACCGCACCGGCGACGGCATCCACGTGCCCTACACCCTCTTCTGGATGACCGCCGCCCCCGGCTCCTCGGTGGCCATCCCCGCCGTGGCGCACCTGCCCGGCGCCGCGGGCACCGTGTGGACCTCGGATCTGTACCTTCCGGCGGGAGAGGAGATACACTCTGGACCCGTTGGAGAGATGAACCCGCGGCCGCTTTTTCTCCCGCGTGGTCCGACCGTTGTGGTGGAGCCGGCACGACGACCGAAGTTCTCACCGGTGTTCTTCCCTCGGCCTCCTCCTGGCCCCACACCCTCGGCTTTCGCAGCATCTTCCCCGACGTGGTGCGGCGCTTTCCGGCGTGTGCCGGAGAGGGAACGTGCGCGGCGCTCTCGAGGTGCGCACCGCCTCCTGGATGGCGGGCTACGCGCGCACCTACACCACCCGCGTGGATGGGGGGACCTACGGGGAGATGCTGCCGTTCTACCCGCCCTACGGCTTCCCCGTGCAACACTTCGCCGGTCTCGAGATCTCGCCGCGGGTGCGCATCAACCTGGGGCTGTACAACGGCGACAAGGAGCACGCCGTCGTGCACCGGCTCACCCTCTATGCCGGCGACGGCGCCAAGGTGGCCGAGCGGGAGGTGACCATGCCGCCGCGCGCCAACCTGGTGGAGCGGTTGGAGGACCTGCTGGGGATGGCGCGGGACAGCCTGCCCGAGGGCAGCTACGGCCTCACCGTGCTGCCTTTGGACGACACGGCGAACGGCGTGCAGGGGCGCTCCTGGGCGTTCGTCTCGGTGGTGGACAACGTCACCGGCGACCCCACCAACTGGTGGTGACGCGCGAGCCGGACACGGGCACGGACACCGGGAGGGGCATTGGGGGCTGTCTTTATCGGGGTGATGGCGGGGACAAAGCGCGGCGAACAGCCTCGATTCCCGCTCCGCGGCGATCGAGCGAGGGAATCTTGCCCTGGAAGAGACGGCCGGCGCCGCCGCAGCGCCCCCCCACCACGTCGGTGAAGGCTCTCGCCAGCGCGCCGACGTCGACCGGCGCCGCCTGCCCGGCCGCCAGGCAGAAGACGCTGCCCATCGCGGAGTCGGCGGTGAGCAGCACGACTCCCGCCGGCGCCAGCTCGGCGAAGCGGCGGGCGGCGCGCTGCAGAAAGGTCAGGTCTTTGTCATGGTGGTGGCGGTGAGCCAGCGGCTCCCCACCCGCCGCCAGGGCCTCGCCCAGCGCGTCGGCCGCCTCGTCCTGCAGGCGCCGGGCAAGGCGCTCGGCGCTGCGGAGCGCGTCCAGTTTGCTCTGCGCCACCGCCGCCAGCTCCTGGTCGGGGGCTCCCAGCACGGTGCGCAGCCCGGCCAGCGCGTCGGCCTGGTCGTGCAGCATCCGCCGCACTCGGCCGCCGGCGACGAAGTACAGGCGCGTCCCGCCGCGCATGGGTTCGGCGCCGAGCAGGGCGACGCTCTCGATCTCACAGGTGGAAGCGACGTGCGTGCCGCCGCAGGTGTTGAGATCAAGACCGGCGATTTCGACGAGCCGCACGTCGCCGCGGTGGCCGGCCGGCAGCCCGCGGGTACGGATGGGGAGCGCGGCCGCCTCCTCAGGCCGGATCCGGTAGGCGCGCACCGGGCGCGCGGCACGGATTTCGGCGGCGGCGGCCTCCTCCAGCTCCCGCAGCTGCGCGGCGCCGAGCGCGGGGGCATTCAACTCGATGTCGCTGACGCGCTCGCCGAGGTGGAACGCCGTCGTCGGCCAGCCGAAGCGGTCCTGCGCCAGGGCGGTCAGCAGATGCTGGGCGGTGTGTTGCTGCATGTGGTCGAAGCGCCTCTCCCAGTCGACGCGTACCTTTACCGGCCCACAGGTCACCGGCGACGCGAGTTCGTGCACGATGCCATCCGGGGTGCGGCGGACCGCCGCCACCGGCGTGTCGTCGATCCACCCGCGGTCGCAAGGCTGGCCGCCGCCCTCGGGGTAGAGCACGGTGTCGGCGAGGATCGCCCAGGCCGTGCCCGCGCCGCCGCCGCAGGCGACGACGCTGGTGTCAAGCTCGCGCAGGTACGGTGCGCGCTCCCATCCCGGCACGTCGCTGGTCATGTGTGCCGCGTCGCGCCTACTTCAGCGC
>CALEVZ010000032.1 GCA_937924755.1 uncultured bacterium | reverse complement strand
CCCCCCTGGTACGAGGAGCGCGGCGTGTTACCTGCCCGGAGGGTTGGGCAGTGGGGGAAGCAGCCCGTACAGATAAAACGCCGGCAGCAGCGGCACCACCTGCTGCGCACGCCGCAGGAAGGCGAGCTTGGCGAGCTGCTCGGGGGTGAGCATGGCCTCGAACGCCTGCACGTAGGCCCGGCGAGCCGCCTCCGTTTGCTCCTGGATCTCCTTGCCGCGCAGGATCAGCTCGGCGATCTTGGCGCGGTCGGGGTTGGGCTTTTTGAGCTCTTCAGCCAGCTGCTTGCGCACGTCCTCGAGCTGTTGCCGCAGCGGCTCGAGGGCGGCCTTAAGCTGGTCCAAGAGTGCATCCCACTGGGTCTGCTGCGCCTCAGTGAGCTCCAGGAAGCGGACGACGATTTCCCGGGCCCGCTCCGGCCGCATCTGGGCGCCGTGGGCGTCCTCCAGTCCCAGCTGCCCGAGCAGTGTGTCGGCGGAGGGGGGCGGGGGCCCCAGGCGCGGCGGCGCCACCTGGGCGCTGGCCGGCAGGGCCAGAGCCAGAACTGCGAGGGCAACGAGTGTGCGTTTCATCGTTCTTCGACCTCCTCTCTTCTTGTGGCATACAGTTTACGGTGTTTGAAAGCGCGGACTAAAGGGGCGGTCTCGCGGCCGGCCTCCCCCAGGACCCCGTTCACCGCCCCCCACGCCGCGCAGACGTGCCTCCTCCGCCAGCCGCCGCAGTTGTTGCCACTGCTCCCGAGTCAACACCTCGCGGATGCGCAGGATCATCTCGAAACGCTCCGTCTCCAGCCGGGTGCGAGCGGCAACGAAGGCGCCAAACGCCTCCCGCAGCCGCTCGGCGGCGAAGGGCTCCGCCTCTGCTGCGGCGCGCAGATCGAGCTCCGCCTTTTCGACGCCGGCCTTGAGATCCACCATGTTCCGTGCATGGGTCAAGGTGATGGTCTGGATGCTGCGCTGCTGCTCCGCCGATAGGCCGAGGAGCCGCACCACCATTGGACGGTCCCACCAGCGCCCGGGCGGCACGTCAAACTGCTCGGCAGCGGCGGCGAGGTTCCCCGCGAGGATCGTGATGATAGTCAGGAACAACAAACGGGTGTTCACGATGCGTCTCCTGTTTCGGCGCCGTCCCGGCCGACCGCCAGGGCCGTCACCAGTTCAGCCGGGAAGGCAACGCTCACCGGGTCCCCCGCCAACAAGATGTCCACCTGGGAGAGCACCTCGGCGGCATCCACCTCTGCACCGCCGGGCCGGCCGGACTGCAACAAAGGTAGGGCCAACGCCGCGGCGAGCCCGGCGGCCACCGCCCACCACCACGCTGGCCGGCGCGCCGGTTGCGGCCCCGCCCAGGCGGCCAGCGCCGCCTCCCGCACCCGCACCCGGGTGGCGAGCGGGGGGTCCAGCTCCTCGTCGGGCCGCAGGGCGCGCCGCAGCTCCCCCAGCCGCCGGCGGCAGGACAGGCAGGAAGCCGCGTGTTCGGCCGCGCGGCTGTTCTCCTGGTCCTCCACCAGGAGAGAATCCAGCTCGTCGTCGGTAAGGTGTTCGACCCTCATGGCACTGCCTCCAGCACCTGCCCGCGCACCCGCTTCAGGGCGCGGTGCAGATGCGTCTTGACGCTGCCCACCTCCACCCCCAGCGCCGCGGCGATTTCGGCCAGCTCCATGCCGGCGAAGAAGCGCAGCACGAAGGCTTCCTGCTGGCGCCGCGGCAGGCGCTCGAGCTCCCGCTGCATTCGCGCCATGGCCTGCCGGCCCATGGCGGTCCGTTCCGGGTCAGCGCCATCGGCGGGGAGAACGGCCAGGGGGTTGACGTCGTCTTCCTTCTCTTCTTCCAGCGACCGAAACGGTACCAGCCGCGCCCGGCGCCGCCGGTCGCGGCAGTAGTTGGCGGCAATGGTGGCGAGCCACCCGCCGAAACTGCCCGATCCCGAGTAACGGTGCAGCTTGCCCAGGGCGCGCACGAAGGTCTCCTGCACCGCCCCTTCCACGTCTTCCCCCGCCGGCAGGAGATGCCGGCACACCCTCCACACCGACAGCTCGTACCTCTGGAGCAGCTGCCCTGCCGCCTCGCGGTCGCCCGCGCGGGCGCGCTCGACCAACGTGAGCTCGTCGTCGCTCTCCACCGGCAGCTCCCTGCTCGGCACGCTCGCCATACCCCATGGCGACGAATCAGGCGCGCGGATGTTGACAGGGTACCGTGCCGACGTGCCATTCTCACCGGGTGCACCGCCTGACGCTCGCCACCTCGTGGGGGCCGCTGCTGCTGGCGGGCGGCTCGCGCGCCGGCGAAGGCACGCTGCTGCTGCTGCCGCAGCTGCGCCTGGCCCTGGATGCCGGGCGCCCCGCCCGGGCGCTGGTGCCTGCTACCACCGTGTGCGTCACCCACACCCACCTGGACCACGTGCTGGGGGTGCCCGCGTGGGCCAGCCAGCGGAAGCTGCAGGGGATACCGCCCGGACGGCTGGTGGTGCCGGCCCCCCACGGGCCTGCCTTCGCGGACCTCCTGGAGAGAGTCGCGGCCCTGGAAGGGGGAGTCGGCTACGGAGTGGAGGTGGTGGAGGCGAACGACGGCTTCTCGCTACCCCTGCGTCCCGGGTTGGACCTCACCTTTTTCGCCACCACCCACTGGGTGCCCACCCTGGGGTGCTGCCTGTGGTGGAGAAGGCGACACCTGCGGCCGGAGCTGGCAGGTCTGCCCGGCGAGGAGCTGGCGGGCCGTCGCGCCGCTGGCGAACCGATCACCTACGAGGTGCGAGTGCCCTTGCTGGCCTACCTGGGGGATACCGATCCGCGGGTACTGGACCTGCACCCGTGGCTGGCCCAGGCGGAGGTCCTCGTCACCGAGTGCACCTTCCTACGCCCCGGCGAGCGCCAGCGCGCCGCCCGCTTCGGCCACACCCACCTGGACGACCTGGTCGCCCGGGCGGGCACCCTGGCCAATCGCCACCTGGTGCTCACTCACCTGTCCCGACGCCACCGCCTGGCCACTGGCAGCCGCACCATTCGCCGTCGCCTGGCGCACTTTGGGGGCAGGCTTCACCTGCTCAACCGGGAGTGGGAGTAGGGGGCTTTCCGGCTCATCCCCCGGTGGTGGAAGCGGGGGCCCGGTCCAGGTGGGGGAGGAAGGGGATCAGCGCCATGGCCGGCAGGGAGGCGGCGAAGGTAAAGGTGAAGAACCACACGAAGCCCAAGGTTTTCGCAAGAAAACCGGAGAGCACGCCGGCGAGGGTGGCAGAAACGGTGGCGATGCCGGTGGCGATGGCGAAGTGCGCCGCCTTGTGGTCCGGCCGGGTGGTGCGCATGATGAACACCATGAACGCCGCCGTACCCAGCCCCGCCCCGAACGCCTCGACGATGATCACCCCGGTCACCAGGCGAAGATCGGCTACTCCCAGCTCCGGGCGCTGGAAAATGGCCTGATAGTGCCAGGCCATGAACACGTAGAGCAAGTTCAGCAGGTTCTGCGCCAGGGCAAACGGCCAAATACAGCGCCGCAGGCCGTACCTGGCGATCAGGGCGCCGCCGATGAGGCCGCCGGCGATGGAGGCCGCGATGCCGAAGGTACCGTAGGCGACCCCGTAGGCGGCCCGATCCACCCCCACATCGCGCAGGAACGGGTAGGCCATGTTGAGTAAAAACGACTCGCCGGCGCGGTAAAGCGCCACGAACGCCAGGATGAGGGCGGCCCGCGGCTGGTCCAGGTAGTCCACGAAGGCCAGCGCGTAGGTGGACCGCGAGGCGTAGAGACGGCGCTTGATGGCTCCTGCCCGCACCGCCAGGGCCAGCAGGACCACCAACAAAATCACAACGATCCAGCGCGGCAGGTGGCGGGCCAGCGCCTCCCGCACGGGCAGCGCCGCCGGGCACTGCAGCCAGGCGATGCCCCCCACCACCCCGCCGGCCAGCATGACGACGGCCACGCCGCGCGCCGGTGAGAGGAGCGCCGCCATCATGTCTCGCGTCGGGGCCCGCGGCCTCTCGATACTGGGCAGCCGGGCGGCGTGCAGCAGCAGCAGCGCGGCGAGGATCATCGCCGCCACCCCGAAGGCGAGGGGGAAGGATGTCCGCCCCGAGAGGTAGATGATGCCGCCGCCCCCGGCGACCAACGCCAGCCGGTACGCCCCCGCCTGAACTCCAACCCAGCGGGCCTGCTCGGTGCGGTCCAGCGCCTCCAGGTAGTACCCATCAATGGCAATGTCGTGGGTGGCCGAGGCCACCGCCACCAGCAGGAACACCACCGCCACCGCCGGCAGCGCCGCTGGCAGCATCGCGGCCACCGCCATCAGCGCCACCAGCGCCACCAGCACCGCCTCCGCCGACAGCAGCCAGCGGCGCTTGCTGGCGTAGGCGTCCACCAGCGGTGCCCACAGGAACTTCAGCGTCCACGGCAGCCCGTAGAGCGAGGTCAGCCCGATGGCCTCCAGGCTCGCCCCAGCGTCCTTGTAGTACACCGTGGAGAGCTGACGTACCAGGGAGTAGGGGAATCCCTCGGCGAAGTACAGGGACGGGATCCACCATTTGCCCGCCAGTGACCGCCATCGGCCCGCATCGCTCATTGCCGCGCATGGTACATGGCTGCGGTGGCTTTTCGCGTCCAGCGAGATCGACACAGACAAACGCAGGGACACGAACACGGTCACGGTCATTGTCATCGTCACCGTCACGGATACCGGGCCGGTCGTGGGAAACCGTTCCAACCGTGAGGGCGGGCCGCGGGCCCGCGCACCCAGGAGCACGGACGCGGGCGCGGAAGCCACCACCGATATTTCCTTCGGCGAATCGCAAACAAGGTGGTGCCTGGTACCGCGTGTGATGGGGGTACGCAGTGATCGAAACCGGAATGGGTGCGGGGCATTTGCGAAGCTCGCTGTGACAGTCACCCTCGTTTGCCGATGCAAAGGCAGGGGGGAACCCAAGCGCGGGCCCGCTTTCCGGCGGCCCGGGGTGGGCTCTCCCTGCTTTTCGACAGCCCCGTCGGCCCGGAACGAGGGCGAGGGTCGTCTCGATTTCGCACAGGGGGGAGGCGTTCAGGTGCACCACCGCCGCACCTTCGACCCCAGCTCCAAGGGGGGTTCTTGCTCTCACCCGCCGAGCGAAGATAGCCTTCCGGCCGTGGAATCGCGAAGAAGGCCATACCAGGTACCAGTCTTGCTGGCGGTAGCGGCGCTCGCTGGCGGTCAGGACGCTCCTCCGACCACCCCTCCTCCGACGCCGACCCCGCGAGCATTTTCGCTCGCCCTTGACCGCCTGCTCCCCCGGGAGGGAATCGAGCGATGGACCGACGCTTCCCTGCCGGCGAGACGAGAAGGCGGGCCCGGCTTCCATCTCGGCGACCTGAAGCTATTCCAAGGCGTTTCCGGTCCCGGCGCCGCCGACGACAAGGCTCCCTCCCCCTCTTCGGCGCCGCTGCGCCTGCACCTTAACACTCGCGTCTTCCTCGCCACCCTGGATCGGGGCGAGGAAAACCGCCTGCGGTTCGACGTCACCAGCGCCGCCGCGCAGCGGGAGATGGCCCGCGCCATTTATTCCGGCCTGCCGGGCCCGCCACCCCCGATGCCCCAGGTGGCGATGGGCATCTCGCTGCGCGAACTCATCGGTGCCATCCGGCCGGCCATCGAGCGAGCCCGCTGGGAACGCCTGCCGAAGGGCGCCAAGGTGCCTCGCACCCGCACCCTCAACTTCACCGTTCTCCCCGCCTTTTTCCCCTGTGAAAGCGTGGTGGTGCAACCGCTGGTCCTCTCCTGGGTCGGCGATGCCGTCGGGGGTGCCTGCGAAAACGACCAACGGTGCGTGGTGACCGGAGTGCCGGCCGCCGCCTTCACCGCCCTGGTGCGGGGGGCAGGCGCCGCCCTCGTGGCCATTCCGGAGCAGGGTAACCTTGCCCCGGTGCGGCTGCGGCGGGAGGGCGCCCTGAAGTTGCGCCCATCCCCCCGCACGGCGGTCTTTCCCGTCGACCTCCGCCTGCGGGAAAACAGGTCGCACCTGGTCGTGCCCCTTCACCCCTCCCTGAACCCCCAGCGGGGGGAGTGGGTCACCGTGTCCAACGCTCCCTTGACGATCCTGCTGCCCGCCGGACGTTACCGGGTGGAGATGCGCGCCGCCGACGGCACCACCACCACCCTGCCGGCAACGGTTCGCGCCGATACCGTCGAGGAGTTTTCTCTCCCTTAAGAAGGCGCCGAGCCCGCGCTCCCTCACGACTTGGGCAGGGCCTTCAGAGCCTTGGCCGCATCCTCGTTGTCCGGCTCCAGCGCCAGCGCCTGCTGGAAGGCTTCCCGGGCCCTGTCGATCTCTCCCAGCTGCTGGTAGGCCTGGCCCAGGCGCCAGTAGGCGGCGGCGCGGGAGGGAAGGCCACGAGAGGTCTCGGGGCGCCTTTGCAGATAGTCGGTGAGCAAGGCCACCGCACGCTGCTGGTCGTAGGAGCCGAGCACCCGGCAGCGGGCGAGCTGGTAGGCGGCAGAAAGCGCCGTGGCCCCGCCTTCGACGGAGAGCAACGGCTCCAGCTCGGCGTCGGCCTCGCGGAACCTTCTGGCATCCTGCAGGGTCATGGCCAAGAGCAGGCGGTTGTCATGGTCGTCGGGGTAGCGATCCAGGTAGTCGCGGAGCAGCGTGATGGCCGACTCACTCTCCCCCGCAGAGCGCAGCAGCATGGCCTTCATGGCCGTCCCCCGGCGGACGTCCAGACGCAGCAGCTCCTCGATTTTTGCTTTGCCCTTCTCCTTGCTGCCGCCGGCAATAGCCGGGGCGCTGATGAGGAAGCCGATCTCTTCGGCGCGGGCGTCCAGGTGCTGGGGGTCCAACTCGATGGCCCGGGCCAGCGTCGTCTTGTAGGTGCCCAGCATCCCCATGGCCTTAAGCTTGCCCACCCGCGGCATGAGGTTGCGCAGCGCCACGGCGTAGCGGTAGTGGGCCTCGGCGCTTGCCGGCAGCGCCTCCACAGCCTGCTTGCCGTACTCCACCGCCTGTTCGTGCTGACCGCGCGCGGCGGCCAGCCGACACAGCAGCACCAGACTCTCCCCCCGACTCGCCGGCTGTCGGAGGGTGGCAGACAGGAGTCTGGCCGCCTGCTCCAGTTGACCTTCTTCGAGGAAGGCTCGGGCTCGCTCCAGGTCGGTGGGGTTCCCGCTCGCCGGCAGCGGGGAAGCCCCGGCCACCACGAGGAGCAGTATGACGAAGATGCCCATGGTTGTCCCCCCCAAGACCTGGGTTCACTTCAGCATCGTCCACAGGTAGGTGTACTCGAGAGCCGAGATGTGCGCCCTCTGGGGGTTCACCGAGCCGGCGCCGTGTCCGCCCTCAATGTTTTCGAAGTACCACACCGGGTGCCCCAGCGCCTGCATCTTGGCCACCATCTTGCGGGCGTGGGCAGGGTGCACCCGATCGTCCCGCGTGGTCGTCCAGTAGAAGGGCGTCGGGTACCTGACGTTTTTCTTGAGCAGATGATAGGGCGACCAGGTCTGGATGTAGGCCCACTCCTCGGGCAGGTCCGGGTTGCCGTATTCGGCCATCCAGCTGGCCCCCGCCAAAAGCTTGTTGTAGCGCCGCATGTCGGCCAGGGGCACCTGGGAAACCACGGCATTGAAGAGATCGGGACGCAGGGTGAAGGTGGCGCCCACCAACAGACCGCCCTGGGAACCGCCCATGATGCCCAGATGCCGCGGCGAGGTGATCTTCGTTTCGATGAGATGCTCGGCAACCCCGATGAGGTCCTCGAAGTTCTTCATGCGGTTTTCTTTCAGTGCCGCCTGGTGCCAGGAGGGGCCAAACTCCCCACCGCCGCGGATGTTGGCGACGACGTACACTCCGCCCCGCTCCAGCCAGGCCGCTCCTACCGAGGCGTTGTAGCGCGGCAGCTGCGGCACCTCGAAGCCACCGTAGGCGTACAGCAGGGTGGGGGCCTTGCCGTTGGCGACGAAACCCTTGGGGGTGATCAGGAAATACGGAATCTTGGTGCCGTCCCTGGAGGTGGCCTCCCGCTGGGTGACGGTCACCCCGGTGGCGTCAAAGAACGCCGGCATGACCTTGATGGCCTCCCCCCTGGGGCCGGACCCGGCAAAGAGCGTGACGGGCTTGAGAAAGTCCTGGTAGGTGTAGAAGTACAGATCGGCATCGTCGCTCGAAGTGGTGATGCCCACCGTCCCCAGGCCGGGGAGAGCGATCTCCTCTCGTACCCAGGTGCCGTCCTGGCGGGTGAAGGAGGCCATCCGACCCCGGACGTTGTCCAGGGTGGTCACCAGCACCCGGTCCCCGGTGAACGTCACCTGCCCCAGCGAAGTGCGGGGACCGGGTTCGAACAGCGCCTCGAAACGGCGGGAGCCGCGCAGGAAGTCATCCAGGGAAACCGCCAGCAGGGAGCCAGCCTTGTAGGTGGCGCCACCCACCGCCCAGTCGGAGCGCAGGGCAAACAGCAGGTGGTCGGCGAAAACCCCTTGCATGTCCACATCCGGGGGCAGGTCGAGCTTCACCAACCGTCCCCCCAGCAGCAGGAACACCTCGGCGCGGAAAAAAGCCGGAGTGCGGACCACCACGTCATAGCGTCGATCGCCTTTGAACACGGTGTAGCCGCCCACGGCCATGTCGGTGGCCTCGCCGGCGAACACCAGCTGCGCCTCGGCCAGCGGGGTGCCACGGGCCCATAGCTTCGCCAGGCGCGGATAGCCGGAGGTGGTCAACGAACCGGGGCCGAAGTCGGTGCCCACCCAAAGGGTGTTCTCGTCCTTCCAGGCCACCCGGGATTTGGCTTCCGGCAGAAAGAAGCCGTCCTTCACAAAGCTCATGGTGGAGGTGTCGAACTCCCGCTGCTCCACCGCGTCACCACCTCCCCGGGACAGCGCCACCATGCACCGGCGATAGGTGGGTGGCAGGCAGGTGGCTCCCTTGAACACCCACGGCACGTTCTCCGCCGCCATCAGCGCGTCGATGTCCAGCACCGTCTCCCAGCGCGGATTCGCTGTCCGGTACGACTCGAGGGTGGTGCGCCGCCAGATGCCGCGGCGGTTGGTCTCATCCTGCCAGAAGTTGTACACCGTCGTGCCGTAAAGGGAGGGGAAGGGGATGCGCTCGCGGGAGTCCAGGATCTCGAGCGCTCGATCGTAAAATTGCTTATACATCGGCTTAGCCTGAAACTCGGCGGTGGTCCTATCGTTCTGCTCCCTCACCCACGCCAGGGCTCGCTCGCCGTCGATCTCCTCCAGCCAAAGAAATGGATCCTCGGGCTCCGCGGCAGCGGCCAGGCCCGCCACCAGCAGCACCGTCACCACCAGCGTCACGCGCTTCTTCATGGGGTTTCCTCCTCGGGCGGAGAGGCAGTCGCCTCCCCGGTGCATTAATGATGATACGCACGCTGCGCCCCGCGGGTTGCGGCGGCGGGGGTGCAACCCCCGCGGTCACGGGCACGAACACCGACACGGGCAAAGTCAGCGCGCCCGGCGGGCGGTGTCAATGGTCCACGGGGAACGGCAGAGGGCGCGTCCAGCGGGGCCTCTCGGCGGCCCGATTGATGGCCTCCACCAGCAGCACCGCGTAACGCACGGTCTGGCGCAGCGACTCCAGCTCCCAGGCAGGGTCGAACTCGTCGGCGGGGGTATGGTACGGACCGGTGAAGAACTCCCTGAGGTGATTGCGGCCGGAGGCGAAGTCCTCGCCAGCGGAGATCCACAGGGCGGGGATGCCGGCGCGGGCAAAGGAGAACTGGTCAGAGCGGAAGAAAAACCCCTGCTCGGTCATGGAAAACTGGCTGACCTGGACGCCGGTGCGCCTGGCCACCTGCTGCAGGAGCTCTCCCAGGGTGGAGTATTCGGCCCCCACCCCCATGACGCTGCCGGCGGGGCCCCACACCGGCGTGGACTCGAAGTTGATGGCCGCGACGATCTGCCCCCGCTCGGCGGCGGCCACGTAGGCGGTGGAACCCAAGAGCCCCTCCTCCTCGGCGTGACAGGCCAGTATAGTCACGCCGTAGGTCAACATCTCTTGGTGCTGCTTCAGGATGCGGGCGGAGAGCAGCAGTGCCGCGACGGCCGAGCCGTTGTCGATGGCGCCGTTGAAGATCTGATCGCCGTCGCGGCGCTCGTCCCGCCCCAGGTGGTCGATGTGGGCCACCAGCACCACCCGCTCCGGGCGCGTGCCCGGGATCTCCGCCACCACGTTGTTGGCCGTCAAGGTACGAAAGGCGTGGCGGCCCGAAATGCGGAGGGGAAACCCGAGGGGGATGGGGCGGAAGTCGCGGCGGGCCGAGGCGGCGTAGAGGGCTGCGAGGTCGTGCCCCGACCCGGCCAGCAGGCGGCCCAGGGCGGCCTCGCTGACCCAGCCGGCAAACTCCAGGTCGCCCCCGAGATGGGCGGGCAGGTGGAGGCTCTCGCCCGCCCAGGAATTGCGCACCACCTGCCAGCCGTAGCCGGCGCTGGAGTCGTTGTGGATGAGCAGGATCCCCCGCGCTCCCACCCGCGCCGCCTCCTCGATCTTGTAGCGCCAGCGCCCGAAGTAGGTGAGGGTGGACCCTTCGAAGAGGTCGGGGTGCACGCTGCCGGGGTCGTTGACCCGGACGATGAGAAGGCGGCCCGAGAGGTCGGCATTCTTGTAGTCGTCCCAATCCCACTGGGGGGCGCGGATGCCAAAGCCGGCGAACACCGCCTCGCCCTGGAGGTCGAACTCCTCCTGCTCCCGCAGGTAATTGCCCACCACCTCGTCGAGAAAGACGAGGCGCTGTCCCCGCCCCTCGATGCTCAAGTTCGAGGTGGCGAAACCCCTCATGGTGAAGGGCTGCCGATAGCTCCCTCGCCAGCCCGGAGCCAACCCGGTCCAGGCGAGCAGGCCCTCGGTGACCAGCTCTGCCAGCTCCCCGCCTCGGGTCCCGGGGGCCCGCCCCTCCAGCAGGTCGTCGGACAGCAGGCGGATGACGCTGGCCAGCTCCTCCCGCGACAGCGCATCCACCGAGCGCGCCAGGTCAGCCGCAAAGGCACTTCCGGCCATCGCGGTGAACGCGATGACTGCCATGAGCCTGCGCATCGTTCTCTCCCTTCTCCTCGCCGGACCCGCCAGGGTTCCGAAGGCTGCCAATGTACGCGAAACCGGCCCGGGGATGAATCGCACCCCGAGGCGGGTTGGGGGAAAGCGTCGAGAAAGCCATGGAACCAGCCAACGAAAAGCCAGCCACGAAGCCATCTCCGCTGCTCTCCCTGGTCCTTGGCGGCCTGGCCGGGTTGGCTCCCTCCTGCGCGGCGTTGCGGCCGGCCCGGGAGCCCATCCCGGCCATCACCTACCCCGCCGCCCCCTCCCCCGCCCCCTGCCTGCTGGTGCTGCTGCCCGGCCGCTGGGACCGGGTGGGCGACTTCGAGCGCCGCGGCTTCCTCGCCGACCTCAGGGCTGCCGGGGTGGCCGCCGACGCTGTGGCGGTGGACGCCCACCTGGGGTATTACCGCCGCGGCAGCATCCTCACCCGCCTGCGCCAGGACGTGCTTGGGCCGGCGCGCCGCACCGGCTATCGATCCATCTGGCTGGTGGGGATTTCCATGGGAGGCACGGGGGCCATCCTATACGACTTCAACCACCCCGGCGAGGTGGATGGGATCTTCCTGATCGCGCCGTTCCTGGGCGAGACAACCATCGTCCGGGAGGTGGAGCGCGCCGGCGGAGTGAGCGGTTGGCAGGACTCCGGCCGTGCCGGCCAGCCCTTCGAGCGGGAGCTGTGGCGGTGGGCGCAGCGCATCGCCGCCGCCGACAGCGATCGACCTCCTGTGCTAGTGGGCTTCGGCGCAGGCGACGACTTCGCCCCGGCGCATCGCCTGCTAGCCCGGGTGCTGCCCCCCGAACGGGTGTTCGTCGAGCCCGGGGGTCACGACTGGCGCCCCTGGCAGGCCGCCTGGCGGCGTTTCCTCGCCTCGGAGGAGCTCGCCCCCTGCCGCCGCCCCACGGCCGCCGAGCGCTAGACATCCTCCTTGCCGGTGCGGGACAATGGGCGCGAGAGCACCCATGCGTCGCCGGCCTTTCTTGCCCGTGCTCCTCGCCCTGGCAGCCGGCGGCTGCCTGTCCTGGACACCGGGATGGCGGCTGCCGGCGTCGCGGCCAGGGGCGGGCGACGCCGCAACGCTGTTCGCCCAGGGCGCCGAAACTCTCGCTCGCGCTGACTCCCGTCCCGCCGTGGAACTGGCGGGGCGGCTTTTTGAGGCGGCGGCGGCGGCCGATTCCACCCACACCGAGGCGCTCACCCGCGCCTGCGAGGCGTACTGTCTCCTGGGGGCCGGCTACACCAGCGGTCGAGCCGCCAAGCGGGCCCTCTACGCCCGAGCCATCACCCTGTGCGAGCGCGCCATGGCCAGCAACCCGGAGTTCGCCGCGCGGGTGTCCCGGGGAGAACCTCTGTCCAAGGCGATCGAGGCGCTGGGGGAGCGCGAGATGGGAGCCATGCACTTCTGGGTGACGGCGGTGTCCTACCGTTTCAAGGAGACGCTCTCCCCCCTCGCCTACCCCTTCAATCTGCGCTGGATCGAGCGGCAGCGGGCGGTGCTGGAGCGCATGGACGCCATCGACCCCCAGTGGGGTGCCGGCTCGCTACGCTTCGCCTGGGCCGTCTACTACCTCGCCCTGCCGGCCCGCTTCGGCGGCGATCTGGAGCGCTCCCGCGCCATTTTCGACGAGTTGATCGCCGCCCACCCCGACAGCATGCTGCCCCGCTGGGGCCGCGCCAAGTATTTCTACCCCAAGACCAAGGAGCGGGAGGCGCGGCGGCGAGACCTGGAGTGGGTGGCTACCCGGGAGCCTTCCCCTCACCCCGATGAGTACCCCTGGGAGGCGTACTTCCGCGCCGACGCCCGCCGCCTGCTGGCCCGTTAGCTGTCCCCCGCTGTGGCCGGCGTGCGTCCTCTCCCCCGCCGCACCACCAGCTCGATCCCTCCCGGCGTGAAGCGTTGGGCGATCACCTCTTCCCGGGCCAGGGCCAGGCGCAGTGCCTCCCCACCCTCGGCGGAAAAGTGCAGTACCTGCAGGTCGGGCAGGGCCAGGATATGGTGCCGGAGCACCCCCCGCAGCTCGTCGAGGCCGGCGCCGGTGCGCGCCGAGAGGGCCACTGCCGGGCGCTGCATGGGCGGGTGGGGCGGATCCTCCAGGAGATCCAGCTTGTTGAGAGCCAGCACACAGCCGGCCGGATCCACCCCCAGGGAGGCCAGGACCTCCTCCCCCACCCGCCACTGCTCCACCCAGCCGGGGTGGGAGGCGTCCGCCACGTGGACCAAGACGTCGGCGTGCAGTGCCTCGGCGAGGGTAGAGCGAAAGGAGGCCACCAGGTGGTGGGGCAGCTTGCGGATGAACCCCACCGTGTCGGCCACCGTCACCACCAGGCCGTCCCCCAGCTCGGCGCGCCGCACCCGTGGATCCAGGGTAGCGAAGAGGCGGTCCTCGATGAGGGTGGCGGCGCCGGTGAGGGCGGAAAAGAGCGTACTTTTGCCGGCGTTGGTGTACCCCACCAGGGCCACGGCGGGCACCCCGGCCCGCCGCCGCCGCTGCACCTCCCGCTCCCGCTCCACCTCAGCCAGCCGGCGCTCCAAGTGGGCAATGCGGCGGCGGATGATCCGCCGGTCGCTTTCCAGCTGCGTCTCCCCCACCCCCCGGGTGCCGATGCCGCCGGCCTGGCGGGAGAGGTGCGTCCAGCGCCGGGTCAGGCGGGGGAGGAGATATTTCAGCTGCGCCAGCTCCACCTGGGTTTGCGCCTCACGGGTGCGGGCTCGCAGGGCGAAGATGTCCAGGATCACCCCGGCGCGGTCCATCACCTTCACCCCCTCCGGCAGACCCTCCTCCAGGTGTCGCACCTGGGCGCCAGTGAGGTCGTCGTCGAACACCACCAGCCGTGCGCCGGTCTCCTCAACCAGCTCAGCGACCTCACCCACCTTGCCGCGGCCGATGAAGAACGCGGGATCGGGAGCGGCCCGCTCCTGTACCACCCGCCCCACCTCCTGGCCGCCGGCGGTGTCCACCAGCTGGGCCAGTTCGTCCAAGTGCTCCTCCACCATCCGCCGGGCCAACCCCGGCAGCGCCACCCCAACCAGCACCGCCCCTTCACGCGCTATCATTACCTTCATGGTACAAGGGGAAAGACATCTGCCGACACTCCCGCTGGAGTGTGCGTGACCGCCGAGCAGCTGCGGGAGTGGCTGTCCAGGCGACCGCGGGTACTGGACGGGGCCGGGGCGGGGGAGCTGCTGCGCCGCGGGGTGGCGGCGGCGGGGCAGCTATGGGGGGTGGGAGCACTGCTGCAGACCCCCGATGAAGTGCGCCGGCTGCACACCGACTACGTGGCCGCCGGGGCCGAGCTGCTTACCGCCCTCACCTTTCGGGTGGCCCCCTACGCCCTGCGGCGGCTGGGCCTTGAGGACCGCGCCGCGGAGCTGGCGGCGCGGGCAGTTCGCCTGGCCCGGGAGGGCGCCGCCGAGGCCGGCCGGGAGGTGCCGGTGCTGGCTTCCATGACCACCCTGGAGGACTGCTACCGTCCCGACCGGGTGCCTACCGAGGATGTCCTCCTCGAGGAACACGCCGCTACCGCGGAGATTCTCGCTGCCGCCCGCCCTGACGGGCTGTTGCTGGAAACCTTCAACACAATCCCTGAAGCGCTGGCCGCCCTGGATGCCGCCATCGCCACGGGGCTGCCGGTGATCGTTTCCTTTGCCTGCCGGGAAGGGGGCCAGCTCCTCTCCGGCGACGACGCCGGGTTGGCGGCGGCCGCCGTGTCCCTGTCCGAGGTCGCCGCCGTGGGGGCGAACTGCACCGCACTGAAAGACATGCTCCCGGCTTTGACGGCCATGGCCGAGGCCACCGTGCTACCCCTGGTGGCCTACGCCAACAACGCTTTCTTCGCAGAGGATGCGCCCCACCTGCAGGCCGAGCCTGTGGACCCGGAGAACTACGCCCGCTGCGCCCTGGCCTGGCGCGCCGCCGGAGCGCGCCTGATTGGCGGGTGCTGCGGCACCACCCCGGAGCACGTGGCAGCGGTAGCAAAGGCGTTCGCCGAGGGGCGCTGAAGCAGCAGCGGCGCGAAAACGAGAGGTCGCCGCGCACCATGCGGTTACAATAGCCGCGTGATGGCTTTACCCGCACCCTACGACCGCCACCTGCCACCGCTGTTGGCCGCCGCCTTCGCCGAGGACCTGCCCGATGTCACGGGAAACGCCGTGTTTGGCGCAGACGAGGTGGTGCAGGCGCTGCTACTGGCGCGCGCCGGCGGGGTGATCGCCGGGGCACCCGCCTTTGCCGCCGCCTTCGCCTTTTTAGACGGCAATTGCCAGGTGGACCTGCTCAAATCCGACGGCGCCGCGGTGGAACCCGGGGAGGTGGTGGCCGTGGTGGCCGGGCGCGCCCGCGCCGTGCTGGCCGCCGAGCGCACCGCCTTGAACTTCATCGCCCACCTGTCGGGCATTGCCACCCTGACCCGCCGCTTCGTGGACGTCCTGGTGGGCACCGCCTGTCGGGTCCTGGACACCCGCAAGACCACCCCCGGGTGGCGGGCGCTGGAGAAACACGCCGTGCGCTGCGGGGGCGGGGTGAACCACCGCATGGGGCTGTACGACGCCGCCATGCTCAAGGACACCCACCTGGACGCCTGCCCCTCCCTGGCCGAGGCGGTGGCGCGGGTGCGCCGGGCGTTGGCGCCCGACTTCCCCCTGGTGGTCGAGTGTGGCAACCTCGAGATGGTTCGCCAGGCGCTGGCCTGCGGAGTGGAACACATCATGCTGGACAACATGGGCCTCGACGAGATGGCCGCGGCGGTGGCGGTGGTGGCAGGGCGGGCCCGGCTGGAGGCCTCCGGGGGGATCACCTTGGCCAACGCGGCAGACATCGCCCGCACCGGGGTGGACTTCATCTCAGTGGGCGCCCTCACCCACTCCGCACCGGCGCTGGACCTCTCCTTAAAGGTGCGGGGATGAAGCTTGCCGACCGTGAACACTGCGAAGTTCTGGTGTTGGGCACCGGCGTGGCCGGTCTGGCCGCCGCCCTCGGCGCCGCCGAGGAAGGTGCCGAGGTCCTGCTGGTGTGTCGCACCGCCGAACCCGGTGCCACCAACACCGCCTGGGCGCAAGGGGGAATCGTCTACCGCGGCGTGAATGATTCCCCTGAGCTGCTTACCCGCGACATCCTGGCCGCTGGCGCCGACTATGGCTTGCCCGAGGCTGCCGCCTTCCTTGCCGAGCACGGCCCCGAATGCGTGCGCGAGTGGCTCATCGAGCGCCTAGAAGTGCCCTTTGACCGGCGCCCCGATGGCTCCCTGGATCTGGCGCTGGAAGGCGCCCATTCGGTCCCCCGTATCATTCACGCCGCCGATCGCACCGGCGCCGCCATCCAAGCAGCGATGCAGCGGGCCGCCAGCGAGCACCCCCACATCCGCCTGGTCCCCGGTTATCAGGGGATCGACCTTTTGACAACTCACCACCACAGCCGCCGCGCCGCCGACCGCTACGCCATGAAGAACCGCTGCGCCGGCGCCTACCTCCTGGAAGCAGCCAGTGGCCGGGTGTGCACGGTGATGGCCGACGCCACCGTGCTCGCCACCGGCGGGGCGGGGGCGCTGTACCTCCACACTTCCAACCAACCCGGCTCCATCGGCTCGGGCTTCGCCATGGCCTCCCGCGCCGGGGCGCGCCTGCTGAACCTGGAGTTCATCCAGTTTCACCCCACCTGCCTCTACGTGCCGGGGGCGCCGCGTCATCTCATCACCGAGGCGCTGCGCGGCGCCGGGGCGCGTCTGGTCAACGACAAGGGCGACCTCTTCATGAGCCGCTACCACCCTTTGGGAGCGCTGGCCCCCCGCGACGTGGTCACCCGCGCCATCATCGACGAGCTGCACTCCACCGGCGCCGAGTGCGTCTTCTTGGATCTGGCCGGCAGGGGAAAGGAGTTCGCCAAGCGCTTCCCCACCGTAGCCGAAAGCTGCGCCCGCTACGGCATCGACATCCGCAAAGACCGCATCCCGGTGGTGCCCGCGGCCCACTACACTTGCGGCGGCATCGTCTCCGACCTCGCCGGTCGCACCAACATTCCAGGCCTGCACGTGGCCGGCGAGGTGGCCTGCACGGGGGTACACGGCGCCAACCGGTTGGCCTCCACCTCGCTGCTGGAGGGGTTGACCTTCGGGTTGGCGGCGGGGCGGGAGGCGGCGGCGTTTTCCCGCCAGATCCCTCTCTCCCCTCATCAGGCCGCCGCCATCGGCGACTGGGAGCCCGTCCCCGGCCCCTCCAACGAGGATCCGGCGCTCATCGCCCAGGACTGGTCGGCCATCCGCCACACCATGTGGAACTACGTGGGTATCGTGCGCACCCGCGAGCGCCTGGAGCGGGCGGTGGCTGACTTGCGCCACCAGCTGGTCCGTCTAACCACCTTCTACCGCACCACCCCCATTTCCGCCGCCCTAGTGGACCTCTTTCACGGATGCACCACGGCCGGGCTCGTCGCCCACGCCGCCCAGCGCAACACCACCTCGGTGGGCTGCCACTACCTGGCCCGATAGGGTACCTGGTACGCCGTCTTTGCCATTCTCGCCGAATCGGGCACCCCCATGGGCCGACCAGTCGGCTCGTGATCGTGTCCGTGCCGCTCGGTGCGCGGGCCTCCGGCCCACTCTCATGGACGGTGCGACCGCCCATGGTCGCAACGGTGCCCGTGTGCGTGTCGGTAACCGGGCCCGTGCTCCTGGGTGCGCGGGCCTCCGGCCCGCCCTCATGGACGGTATGCCGGGCTGCGGCCGGAGTCGAGCGAGGCG
>CALEVZ010000031.1 GCA_937924755.1 uncultured bacterium | reverse complement strand
GCCCGAGTTCCGCGATACGGTCGCTGTCCCGGCGCATGACGTCATTGTAGCGCGTTGGCAAGCCGAGACGTAACGGCGTTCGCACTCCGTGCCCCTGGGTGCGCGGGCCTCCGGCCCGGCCGCAGGACGGGAGGAAACCCTCGCCCCCACCCGGACAGGCAGGAGTGCCTGTCCTCCCCGCCGGCCCGCGGCCGTGGCCCTGGGTGCGCGGGCCTCCGGCCCGCCCTCACGCCCGCAGCGGTCGATCCCGGCCGACCCGGTTTCCCCGGCCCGGGCGGGGCCGGCGACCGGCGGAAAAAACGACGGGCCGCAGCGGGGAGGCTGCGGCCCGTGGAGGTTTCAAATCGAGCGGTCAGGGGACCGTGACGGTCGCTGTGTCGTGCGGCGGCGCTGCCGGATTCAGGGCCGCGGGCAGCGTCGCCCCTATGGTTGCCGTGCCCGTCCCCGCCCCCACCCTGGTGGCCTGGAAGGTCACCGCGTTGGCGTTGATCGGCACGGTAACCGACGCCGGCACGCTCACCAGCCCAGGGTTGGAGGAACTCAGGTTGACGGTGATGGGTGAGGGCGCGGCTGCGCTGTCGAGCGTCAGGGTGAGAGTCACGGTGCTCCCCGGCGGGCCAGAGATGTTCGAAGTTGCAGGCGTGATGGTCACGTTCATGGCCTTCACTGTGACTGTTCCGGTCACTGGCGCAATGGAGGGAATGGCCGGCACCGAGGCGGTGATGTTCACCGAGGGCTCTGGGTTGTCGGTGGCTACCCCGGTGACGGGGAAGCTGACGGGCGCGGTACTCCCGGCCGGGATGGTCACCGAGGCCGGCACGCTCGCCCAGCCGGGGTTGGAGGATTGCAGCTGCACCACGGTGCTGGTGGTCTGGGCGTGCGAGATCGTCACGGTGCCGTTGGCCTGCGACCCGGCGTACAGCGTGGGGGGGGGCGGCACGGAGAGAGTCAGGGCGAGGGCCGGGGCGTTGACCGTTGCGCTGGAGCTCGAGCCGCCTAATATCGCCGGGAGGGTGGCGGTCACGGTCACTCCCGCCGCCGAGGTGCCCGCCTTGGTGACGGTGAAGTTGGCGGTGGTGGTGTTGGCGGGCACCGTCACGGAAGCCGGGACGCTCACCACCCCGGGGTTTGCCGAGTTCAGGGTCACGGTCACCGGACTCGCCACGGCCGCGCCGAGCTGGACGGACATGGTGGCGGTGGAGCCCACCGGACCGTTCATGTCGAGCGGCGCGGGGGAGAGCGTGATGCTTAGATTAGTAACGGTGACGCTGGCGTTGGCCGGCGTGACCCCCGGCAGGGACACCGAGGCGGTGATCCCCACCGGCCCGCCGGGGGAGACCCCGGTCACCTGGAAGGTTGCGCTGGTCAGCCCGGCCGGGATGGTGACCGTCGTCGGCACGCTGGCCACCGCCGGCGCCGAGGAGGCCAGGGTGACCGGGGTGGCCACCAGCTGCGTCTGGGAAATCGTGACGGTCATGTTCCCCTGGGTGCCGGCCGGGAGAGACAGCGACGCGGGCGAGAGGGTGAGGGTGGGCGGCGCGGAGACGCGGCAGGAGGTGTCGCAGGGCCGGATGATGAAGGCGCTGTTCAAGGTGTCGGTGCAGGAGTTCTGAATGTTGGTGAGGGTCAGGTTCACGGGGGTGGGCACCCAGCGCACGCCGGCGGCGCCGCTGGCGTCGACGCACGCCACCTGATCGAAGGTGAACGCCGAGAGGTCCGGGAAGATGAAAGTCAGCTGGTTCTCGCTCACCCAGGTGGTGGCCACTTCTATCGGCGGTGTGGTGCCGAGCCTCGCGCGCATGGCCGAGCTGCCGTTGGCCAGGGTTTCAAAATTGAAGCCGTTGACGGTCGCCCGGTAGTCTCCGCTGGCGCAGGGCGTGCCGGGCGCCGGCAGGGTGTTGCCCGAGGCGTCGACCCCGGCGACGCTCACCGAGGTGACGAACGGAACGGCCGGCTGGTAGGTGAAGTTGGGTCCGGTCGCCGTGAGGTTGGAGTTGATGTTGACGACCTGCGAGGGGCCGATGCGGGGGGAGCACGAGCGGTTCGGCACGCGGCCGGTGCGCACGTTGATGAGCGTGCCGCCGACGGTGAGCGGCTCGGCCGGGACACCGGCCAGGGTCACCGCCACCGGCGAGGTGAAGCCCTGCCCGTAGATGGTCACCTGGTCGCCGCCGCGGTCGCTGCCCTGGTTGGGGGAAATGGCGGAGATGAACATCGCCTCGCCGTAACGGAAGGGCAGCGTGTTGGAGACCCTGCCGGTGGTGACGTTGGTCACCCGCACATTGGCGATGGCCGGGGTGTCCGGCTCGGCCGGGGCCACCGAGGGGGCGATGCACACCACGGTGGTGAAGTTGACCGACACCACCTGGGCCTGGCGGAACTGGTTCTGGGGGTACTCGAAGGTGACTTCCACCGGGTACTGGAAGCCGCGCCCGGTGATGGTCACCCGGGTGCCGCCGTCGATGGGCCCGGAGTTGGGGGTCAGGGAGTAGATCTCCGGGGCGGGTTGCTCGGCAATGTAGAGGAAGCCGTTGTTGAGGGTGACCTGCGATTCCCGGCCGGTGCCGTACTGGGTGGTGACGGTGATGTTGGCCGGGGTGTCCTGGGCGAGCGGCAGGACCGAGATGGCCGGCGTGATGATGGTGACCCGCTCGCCGTCGGCGGAGAGGTCGGTAACCTCGGCGGCGCCGCCGGGGGCGAACACAACGTTGACCGGCGGCAGGAAGAAGCGGCCGTGGATGACCACCTGCTCGCCGCCGCGGGCGGAGCCGCGGTCGGGTTGCAGGTAGTAGATGAGCGGCGGCCGCGACTCGCCGATGTAGGTGAAGACGTTGGTGAAGGTGGCGCTGCGGGAGTTGGGCGCCCCCACCAGGTTGGTGATGCGGATGGACACCGGCACGTCGGTGGTGACCGGGGTGGGCGAGGCCTGGGGGGTGCGCAGGGTGATCTGCGTGCCCGCGGCGTTGACGGTCACCGCTTCGGCCGGCAGGGTGGTGGCGAGGGGTGCCCCGAGGAGGAACTCCACCAACACCGGCGGGGTGAAGTTCTTGCCGGTGAGCACCACCTGCTCGCCGCCGCGCGGGCTGCCCTGGGAGGGGAGCACGGCGTAGAGCACCGGGTCGCCGCTGTCGGGTACGTAGGTGAAGCCGTTGGCGAGGGTGACCTGTTGCTGCTGGGTGGTTTCGGCCCTCGTCCGGACGGTGACGTCCACCGGCTGCTCGGCGGTGATCGACCCGGAGTGACGCGGCGTGATCACGACGATTTGCGCCTTGTCCGCGGAGATCGAGGCCACCTCGGCCTCCTCGCCGCCGAAGAAGACGCGCACGGGGGCGAAAAATTTGGCGCCGTAAATGATCACCTGCTCGCCGCCCGACCAGGCGCCGCGCGACGGCGCCAGGGAGTAGATGCGCGGCTCGCTGACCGGTCTCTCGTAGGTGAAGGCGTTGGCCATGGTGTCCGACCGCTCGCCCGGGGTGCCGGCGGCGGCGGTGACCACCAGATCGGCGATGCGCTCGTCGGTGGCGTCCTGCGGCAGCGCCGGGGTGACCGCCTGGATCTGCGTGCCGTCGGCGCTCACCGACAACACCTGGGCGTGGTAGTTGGCGTTGCCGATGCGGAAGTCCACGGTGACGGGGGTGGCGAAGCCGCGCCCGCGGATCACCACCTGCTCGCCCCCCTCCGGCCGCCCGCGGTTGGGCGTGATGGAGTAGATGGCGACGGTATCAGGGGTGACCGGCTGCGAGAAGGTGACGATGGTCGACGCCTCCTTCTGCGGTACCCGCGCCACCACCTGGAAGCTGCCGGCGGTGTTGTTGGAGGTGAGCGTCGCCGTCGCCCGCCCCGCCGAGGTGGTGCGGACAATCTCGCAGGTGCCGTTCTCGAACGCCGGATCGCTGGCGCCGCCGGGCACGCAGCCGGAAACCGTGAAGGTCACCGAGGTGCCGTCCGCGACCACGCCGCTGCCGGAGGACACGGTGGCCTGGAAGAGGATGCTCGAGCCCACCAACGCCTGCCCCGGCGTGGCGGTGAGCACCATGGTGTAGGCCGTGGGCGTGGGCGTCGCGGGTGGAGCGGTGGGGCTGTCGGAGTTACAGGCCGCAAGAATCCCCACGCCGGCCAGGATCAACCCAAAGAGAAGATGCTGTCGCTTCATGGTCGTCTCCCGCATCTCACGCCTTACGGAGTTGCATAGTAGAAGTTGACGGTTACCGAGAACTGCACCGACAGGCGCCGGCCCGAGACGGTCTTGCCGAACACCTCGACGTCCAGCCGCTGGCGGATGGTGCGCTTGCCGGTCTCGAGGTCGATGCCGCCGTTTTCGGGAAACAGCTGAGAGAGCGGCATCTGGCGGAAGTAGTCGGAGGGAAAGATGCGATAGTTCTGCAGGCTCGCCTGCCCGCCCGCGGGCACCGTGACGTTGTAGTACCACCGCCACTGGGGAGACGCCTTGGTGCCGCCGTCGGCCCGCGAAGGCGTGACCACCCAGTCGGTGAAGATGGCGTCCTGCTGCCCCGAGAGGATGGCTCCCGGCGCCTTCGACTGGGAGCGGAAGGTCATGTTGCCGATGGCCACGTCGACCGGCACGGAGACGTCCGCGTCCGCCACTCCTTGGGTGATTTCCACGGTGATGAAGACGTCCGCTTCGGTGTCGGCGGAGTGGTTCCCGGTGCAGCCGGCGATGGTCACGGCCAGGAGCACCGTTGCCAGAGCCGAGAGCGTCCTTTTCGTCATGTGCGCCCCCTCGTTCCCTTTCAGTACTTCACGATGCGCGGCGTGATGAAGATCAAGAGTTCCTCATGCAGCCGGCGCACCTCCCGATTCTTGAACAGCAAACCCACCACCGGCAGCTTGGACAGCCCGGGTACGCCCGCGGTGCTGTCGTTATCCTGGAACCTGTAGATCCCACCGATGACCGTCGTGCCGCCGTCGCGCACCAGCAGGCGCGTCTGGGCGTCGCGGGTGACGATGGGGACGTTCTGCCCACCCTGGAGGTTGGCACCGGGCAGGGGTTCGCGCTTTTGCAGGTTGATATCCAGGATGACCGTGCCCTCCGCCGTGATTTGCGGCGTCACATCGAGACTTAAGGTGGCATTGACGTACTGCACCGTCACCGTGTTGTTGGCCACGGTCTGCACCGGCAGCTGCACGCCGCTTTGGATGTTGGCCTTCTGGTTGTTCTGCGCCTGCACCTTGGGGGTGGAAACGATCTTGACTAGATTGTTGGCCTCCGCCGCCTGCAGGGCGAAGTCCAGGTTGAAGGCGTCCAGGATGTCGGAAAAGCCGAAGGCGAGGATGGCGTTGCCGGGCTTGGTGAGGTCAACAGCGCCGCCGACGTTGTAGCTGTGGGGGAAGCGCCAGCCGGTGGTGGTGCCGTGGCGGGCGTCGCCAAGGGCAGAGAACCCCCAGGTAAGCCCCAGGGCGCGGGAGAAGTCGCGGGTGGTCTCGACGATGCGGGCCTCGATCATCACCTGGGGCACCGGTGTGTCCAGCGACTCGATGAGCGCCAGCAGGCCGTCCACGCGGTCGACGATGTCGCGGATGATCATCGTGTTGGTGCGCTCGTCAACCACCACGTCGCCCACGTCGGAGAGCAGGAACTTCTTTTGCTGCAGTATTTGCGCCACGGTCGAAGCCTTGGCGTAGGAGAGCACCTTGGTGACCGTGCGCATGGGTTTGGCGCGCTCCTCCTCGCGCTTGAACTCGGCGATGGCGCGCTTTTCCTGCATCAGCTTGGTGATGCGGGCGACGCGCAGGACGTTGTTTTCCACCACGTAGTCGAGGCCGTTGATCTTCAGAATGATGTCCAGCGCCTGATCCCACGGGACGTTGTTGAGGTTCACGGTCACCGACCCGGACACGTCCGGATCGATGACGATGTTGAGCCCGGTGATGCTGGCGAAGGTCTTGAGCACATCCTTGACATCGGCGTCCTTGAGCTCCAGCGACAGCGGCTCGCCGGTGAAGCGGCGCTCCTGGGACTCCACCTCGGTGATGGAGCCGGCCGTGGACTCCACCGGCGGAGAGGACTCCACCAGAGCCGTGCGGGTGGTGGTCCACGGCGACTCGCCGCGGGGCTCTGGTTGGGCAGCGGACGCCGGAGTGCTGCGCGTCGGCAGCGGTGGATCGGTGAGCGAGCCGGAGGCCATCGGCAAAGCCTTCTCCTCCGCCGGCAGCGGCGCCGCCGCCACCACCGTCTCTTTCCTGGCAGCGGGGGCAGGCAGCGGCTCGTCGGTGATGACCACAGCCGGGCGTGTCACCGCAGCCGGGGCCACAGGTTCGGCCTCGCGCGCCGGCACCACCTCGGCCGCCTTGGCCTCGGCAACGGATACCGGTTCGACCGGCTCCGGCACCGCCGGCGGGCTCGCGGGTGCCGCCATCGGCTGGGCCGGAATCGGGGTGGGCGGAGCGGACTCCGCCGCTACCACCACCGGCTCGGCCGCGGCCGCCGCCGCCAGCGGGGCCGCCGCACCTACCCGCAGCACGCCGCCCCGCGGCGTGCTCTCGAAGGTGAAGGGCAGCGGCTTCTCCAGGTCAACGACGATGCGCACCACCGGCTCGGGCTCCACCTGATTCTGGGAGACCCGCACGCGGCGGACCCCGGAGGCGTCCACGGGATGCATGCGACGGCTGACCCGGTTGACGACGCCGTGGAGATCCACCACCACGCGGTCCGGCTCGGGCAAGGTGAACACCTTGCCGTGCAGCGGCCCATTTCCGGCCAAAAGCACCGATACACCACCCGCGTCAGCAACTGCCAAAACGTCGTCAAGGTCCAGCGGCGCCGCACTTCGCGCCGCGGCATCCGTCGCCGACACGAGCCGCACCTCGATTCCTGCCGGAAGCGCCTGCACCGCCACGTGCCGACCGGCAGCCACGGCCAGCCGCAGAGTGACGCCGCCGCGGCCGGCGTGGCCGGCTGACAGTTCGGCGCGTTCCAGCCCCTCGCTGATGGCGCTGACGGGGTTCACCCGCGCCGCCAGAGAGGCGTGGGGGAACGACAGCACCACCACCCCAGGTTCGGGCGCCAGCCGGGTGTAGGCCAAGGGGCCGGAGGCGCTCACCACCAGCGCCGGCGCCGGCCGCGGGGTCCACGCCATCCCCAGGATGGTGACCCCCTCTTCGCCGCCCGCCACCACCGGCACCACCATGAGTGCGACGGCTACCACCGCCACAATCGCGCGAAAACCTGTCGCCTTCATCGCAACCCCCTCAAGAACTCATTGCAACGTCCGGACGACCTCGCGGTAGGGCCGCAGGCTCTGCGGATCGGCGACCTGCACTTTGAAGATCACCCGCCCGGGTTCGATCCGTTCCACGGTTCCGTCCCACAGCACCGTGCCGGCGTGCAGCAGGTAGCTGGTGTTGTCGGTGCCCTGGATCATGGCCACGTACCCGTCCGGCAACCGCATGATTCCCTGCAGCTTGATCTCGTCCACCGCCATGCCCCGTAGGCCCGGGGGGCGATCGCCGAGATCCTCCCGCTGGCGGCCCGCCAGCAGCGAGCGGAACGGATCGCGCCGGCCGGCCGGATCGTAACTGAACGCGCCGCCGGCATCGACCGCTTCCTCGCCCCGCAGGATGCGCTCCACCGTGGACGTGTCGATGGGCTGATCCTGCGGTCCGACGGGCTCCTGCGCAGCAGCCGCTGCCGCCACCACAAGCACGACAAGGGGAGTGATCGGATGTTTCATTGACCCGCTCCCTTCGGCTCTTCGTAGATAAAGGTCTTCATGGTGAACGTCGCCGACATGGTGTAAGGCCCGGAACGCAGGCCGGCGAGCTGCATGGTCTCGATGTTGATGATGCGCGAAAAGCGCGACAGTCGATCGAAGAACATCGCCAGCTCGTGGTACGACCCCTCCAACCGCACGTTGATGGGCCACGCGTAGTAGAACTCCTTGCGCTCGAACGGCTGCGGCTGGAACGCGACGAACCGGAAACTGCCGCGCTCCATGAGCGACTTCAGCTTTTTGATGATCTCGTCGGTCTGCTTGGCGGTGGGCAGAATGCGAAGCAGCCGCTGCAACTCGGCGTCCAGCCGCTCGAACTCCTCCCGGAACTGGGCCAGGCGCGCCTCCGCCGCCTTGCCCTCGCGGATCTTCTTGTTGAGATCCTCCAGCTCGGCCGTGCGCGCCGTGATGTCCTCACGGACACCCTTCAGCCAGTAAGATTCGGAGGCCCAAACCAAGCCTCCCGCGATGATGACGCCGACGATGGCTGCGAACCACCAGGGACGAGTTTCGAGGTCGAAACCGGCCATGCGCGCCCCCTAGCCCCGCTGCCCGGCCGGCTTTGGCGCCGCCGGCACATACGAGAAGTTACACGACAGGCTGAACGAGAACAAATTGGCGCGATCCTGCTGCATGATCTGCAGGCTGGGCTCCTGGAAGAAGGGACTTCCCGCCAGGTTGGCGATGAAGTTGGCCACGGCGTTCTCGTTGAAGGCCTGGCCGCGGATCGTCAGCGTCGTATCCTTCAGATCCATGTTGGTCAGCCACAACAGCTCGGGCAACGCCTTCGACACCTCGTCCATGATGCGCACCGGGCCATACTGGTCGGCCTTGAGCTTTTCGATGACCTCGATCTTGCGTTTCAATTCGGCGTTCTTTTTCTTAAACTGCTCCACCTCGGCGATGATGGGCTTCAACCGTTCGTACTCACGGTTGGCCTCGGCCACCTCGGCCTGCAGCTTGGAGAGGGTGGAGCTCAGCCGCCAGTACGTGATGCCCACATAGCCCAGCGCCACGAACAGCAAGGCTAACACGATGTAGTTGTTGATGTTGCCAACGCCCAGGGAAATAACCGGTGCCCGCGCCGCTTTTTCGGCGCGGGCTTCGGCGAGGAGGTTGATCTTGATCATGGCGCCTTACTCCCCGACCGCCCGCAGGCTCATGCCCACGGCGATGGCCATGGCCGGCGCGTGGCGGTTCAACCATTCCGGCGGAAAGTCACTCTCCGAGTAGTCGATCTCGCGGAACGGGTTCATCACCTCCACCCGGGCGCCCAGCCGTTCCTTCAACATGGCGTCCAGATTCAGCACCTGGCAGGAGCCACCCGCCAGATAGATCTCGTCCACCTTGTCAAAGCTGGAGGTGGTGTAGAAAAACTCGACGGTCTTCTCCAGTTCGGCGGCCAGGTCCTCGCTCACTCCGTTGAGGACTGCGAGGATGGTCTGCGGGGTGTGATCCCCCAGCTGTTCACCGGTCTTCACCGCCTCCGCCTGCTCCCGGGTGAGGTTGAGCTCGCGCTGGATCGCCTCGGTGTAGGCGTTGCCCCCGAAGACGATGTCGCGCCAGAACACCGATTGTCCGTGCGCCAGGATGTTGACGTTCATGATGTGGGCGCCGATGTTGACCAGGGCGATGACCTTGTCAGTGGCGGCACCATAGTTGTACTCGAAGGCATTCTGAAGGGCGAACACGTCCACATCTACGAGCTTGGGCTCCTTGCCGAGCTGCGAGATGATGCCGGTGTAGTCGGCGACGCGATCCTTCTTGGCGGCGACGAGCAGCACCTCCATGGTTTCCGCGTCGCCGCCCAAAACCGCATAATCGAGGTTGATGTCGTTGATATCGAAGGGCAAGTACTGCTCGGCTTCCCACTGGATCGACTCGGCCAGCTCCGCCTCGGGCATGGCGGGTATGGAAATCTTGCGAATGGCCACCGACAGGCCCGACAACGACACCCCGAAGGCGGTCGAACGCACCCCCTGCTCCTGGATCAGCCGCTGTGCCACCTCGACCACAAGCGACGAGTCCATGACCGTACCTTCGACGATGGCCTCAGGGGAAAGGACCGCATGCCCGGCGTGCACAAGCGAGTAGCGGCCGCCCTTGGCGGGCTTGAGTTCCACCAGTTTTATCGCCGATGAGCCCACGTCCAGCCCGACGATCTGCTTCTTTCTACGTAGCAGCACGGTTCACCGCCTTCGCCGTTGGATTCTTGCCGCCCGGAATTGGCGATTCAAACTCACCGTCCCCTTTTGCCCCCTAATCTAGCGAGCGATTTCCGGCTTGTCAAGCGAGCGTTGCCGCCCCGAGGGTCTTGGCAAAACAAGAAACCTGCGCTACACTTCCTCCCCCGCTCGCGGGGTGGAGGAATCCATGGCTCGGATGTGTGAAGTCTGCGGCAAAGGCGTCATGGTGGGACATCGCATTTCGCATGCCCATAACGTGTCGAAACGTACGTGGCGGCCCAACTTGCGGACCGTCCGGGCAAACCTGGCGGGGCGAACGGTGCGCCTGAAGGTGTGCACGCGCTGCCTGCGCAGCGGCCGTATCGTCAAGGCCGTCCGGTAGGCGACTGGAAGGCTCCGCCCTCACCATTTCCAGCCACTTTAAACTGCCTTGCCCCGCCGTGCCTCACCCTGATTGACGCGAGTTGTGACTATCGTCACACCGGCGACGGCGCGCAGCGACGCCAGCACCCGCTCCAGGTGATCCCGGCCCCGCACCTCGATGATGAGGTCGATCGTCCCCAGGCTCTCGTCGTGGGTGGAGAGGTGGCAGCTTCGCACGTTGGCGCCCTGGTCAGCGACGGCCTTGGAGATGGCCGCCAGCATTCCGGTGCGATCTTCAAAGCTGACATGCACCGGTACGGAGTACGACCCGGACTCTCCTTCCCAGGCGACCTCCACCTCGCGCTCGGCGGCAAACAACAGCCGGCGGACGTTGGGGCAGTTGGCGGCATGCACCGCCACCCCCTTGCCACGCGTGATGTACCCGACGATCTCGTCGCCGGGCAGGGGATTGCAGCACTGCGCCCGGTAGACGAGGAAATCCCGGGCTCCCTTGACGACAATCACGGCGTCCCCGGTCGGCAAGGGCCTCGGCCTGGACGGAGGGGGCTCCCCCACCGGGCGCACCAGCGGTGCCAGCACATCGCGGGGGGCGATGCGCCCGTAGCCGATGGCGGCGAGGAGGTCCTCCTCCTTGGCCACCCCGTGGTCGGTCATCACCTTTTGGAGACTTCCCTCCTCACGCAGGCGCTTGAGAGTCACACCCAGCTTGCGCGCCTCCCGCTCCAACAGGCGGCGACCGGCGTCCACCGCCTGGTCCTTCTCCTGGCGGTTGAGCCAGGCCCGGATCTTGTTCTTCGCCTTGGCAGTGACCGCCCATTCCAGCCAATCCCGGCGCGGCACCTGGGTGGGTGAGGTGATGATCTCGACGATGTCGCCGTTCCTCAAGGGGGTGCGCAGCGGCACCAGGCGACCGTTGATACGCGCACCGGCGCATCGGTTCCCCACCTCGGTGTGCACCCGAAAGGCGAAGTCGATGGCCGTGGCTCCCTGGGGAAACGCCAGCACCTCACCGCGGGGAGTAAAGGTATAGACCTCCTCAGGGTAGAGATCCAGCCGCAACGAGTTGAGGAAGTCTCGCGGGTTGTCGAGCTGCCCCTCCACCAGGCTCTTCAGCCACGCGATCCGCTCGCTCTCCTGGCGCGCCCCGTGCCCCTCCTTGTAGCGCCAGTGCGCGGCGATCCCCCGCTCGGCGATCTCGTCCATTTTCTGGGTGCGAATCTGCACCTCGAAGGGCTGCCCCTGGGGCCCGATCACCGAGGTGTGGAGCGACTGATACGCGTTGGCCTTGGGCATGGCGATGAAATCCTTGATCCGTCCGGGGACGGGCCGCCAGATCTGGTGAATGAGGCCGAGGACGGCGTAGCAGGAGGGCACGTTGTCGACGATGACGCGAAAGGCCAGAAAATCGTAGACCCGGTCCAGGCCGATCCCCTGCCGCTCCAGCTTGCTCCAGATGGAGTAGAGGTGCTTAACCCGCCAGTGCACCTTGCCCGCGATGGAGTGCTCCTCCAGCAGCCGCGTTAGCACCTGGCGGATTTCGGCGATCAGCGGCGCCGCCACCTTCTCGCGCTGCTCCAGTTGCGCCTTCAGCCGCGCGTATTCGCCGGGGTGCAGCTGGGCGAAGGCCAGGTCCTCCAGACGCGCCTTCAAGGCTCCCATGCCCAGCCGGTGGGCGATGGGCGCATAGATCTCCAAAGTCTCGGTGGCAATCCGACGACGGCGCGGCTCGGCCAGGACGCCGATCGTTTCCATGTTGTGGGCCCGATCCGCCAGCTTCACCAGGATCACCCGCACATCCTCGATGGAGGCCAGCAGCATGCGCCGAAACGTCTCCGCCTGGGCCGCCTGGCGGGCGGCAAAGGAGCGCTCCATGGTGGTGATCTTGGTCAGCGCCCGCACCAGCGAGGTGATGTGCTCGCCGAACTGGGCCGCCAGCTCCTCCTCGCTCACCCAGGTGTCTTCCAGCAGATCGTGCAAAAGACCGGTGGCGATGGCGATCTCATCGAGGTGCATCTGCGCCAGCAGGCGCGCCACCTCCAGCGGGTGCACGAGGTACGGCTCACCCGAGACCCGCCGCTGCCCCTTGTGCGCCATCGCCGAAAAGACATAGGCGCGGCGCAGCAGCACCTCGTCGCAGTCGGGGTGGTACGCCTGGACCAACTCCAGGATGTCCTCGAAGCGGGGCAGCGGTTCGCTCACTCAAACTATTGTACAGGCAAGCGCAACACAATGGCCTGTCGAAACTTCAGTGTGCGGCCGCGCCCCCCTGTCCGTGCCCCTGCTTGCGCGGGCCTCCGGCCCGCCCCCACGGCCGCAGCGGTTTACCCCGGCCGACCCGCTGTCCCTGCCCGTGTCGGTGACCGCGCCCGTGTCCGGGCCGCGGGAGGCCGGACACTCCTGTCCGGCTACGGCCGCCCCCGCCCGGACAGGCAGGGGCGCCTGTCCTCCCGAAGCAGCGGTGCCCGTGTCCGTGTCTACGTGGCCGCCGGCAGGCGGGGGCGCACACCGACGGTCTGTCGGCGCGCGCCCCGGTCCTCAGCGCCGGCGGCGCTTGGCCTCCCGCCGCCGCTCGAAGAGCTGGGTCAAGCCCAGCGCCACCGGCGACGCGATGTAGATCGACGAGTAGGTGCCGACGAGAATGCCGACCAGCAGCACGAAGGCGAAGGTGTTGATGACGTCGCCGCCGAAGAGGTACAGCGCCGCCACGACGATGAAGGTCAAGCCGGAGGTGATTACCGTCCGGGAGAGGGTCTGATTCAACGCCTTGTCCATGAGGGCGGGCAAGGGCGAGCCGCGTTCCAGCTTGAGGCGCTCGCGGATGCGGTCGAAGATGACCACCGTGTCGTTAACCGAGTAGCCCACCAGGGTGAGAAGGGCAGCGATGGTGGGCAGATTCATCTCCCGCTGGGTGAAGGAAAGCGCCCCCAGGGTGATCAACACGTCGTGGAAAAGGGCGGCGAGGGCGCCGATGCCGTAGGGCAGCTGAAAACGGAACCAGATGTAGACCAGCATGCCGGCCAGGGAGAACACCACCGCCAAGGTCGCCTTGTTGCGCAAGTCCTTGCCCACCAGCGGCCCGACGTTGTCGGCGGCGAGCATGGCGAACTCTCCGAAGACTGCGTCGCTGGAGAAGAACCGCCGCACCGCCGGGGAGAGCGCCGTGACGCGCTCCAGATCGGCCGCACCCTTAAGGATTCCCCTCTCCTTGCGCAGCGCCAGGAGGGCATCGGCCATCGGCTGGTAGTGCTCCCGGCGCCGCTCCACCGAGCCTCCGATGTCGTCCGGATCGGCCTGGACGAGGGCGTCGCGGATGGCGTCGGCGCCATCCCGGTTGAGATGCACGGCGGCTTCCGGAACGTCAAACTCCCGCTCCAGGGCGTCCAGCATGGCCTTGGTGAAATCCCCTTCAGCCTCCGGGTTTTGCATGCGCACCAGGATTTCATTAAGGCCCGCCTCGTCGAAGCGCTGGATCGTCACCTCCCCCAGCTTGAGGGCCTCCAAGGCGCGCCGCACCCGCAAAATGTCCGGCTCGTCGTTGAAGCGCAGGGTGAGCTGGGTACCGCCCGCAAAGTCGACCCCCAAAACCAGCCCTTTGCCCAGGAAAAGGCTGAACAGCGAGGCCGCCAGCAGCACCGCCGAAACGCCGATGAACGCCCACTTGTAGCGCATGAAGGGAAAGTTGGTGTTGGCGAGAAAACGCATACTCGTGACTCCCGGCGCCTAGATGGACAACGTCTGTGCGCGACCCTTGCGGGCCAGGATGGTCTCGAACAAGGTCCGGGACGTGAACACCGCGGTGAACATGGAGATCATGATGCCCAGCGAGAGGGTGACGGCGAACCCTTTGATGGGGCCGGTGCCGAACTGGAACAGGAAGAGAGCGGCGATCAGGGTGGTCAGGTTGGAGTCGACGATCGTCCCGAAGGCCCGCGAGAAGCCCAGCTCCACCGCCGAGCGCACCGTCTTACCCAGCCCCAGCTCCTCCCGGATGCGCTCGAAAATCAGCACGTTGGCGTCCACCGCCATGCCGATGGTGAGGATGATGCCGGCGATGCCGGGCAGGGTGAGGGTGGCCTTCAAAGCGGCCATGGCGCCCAGCAGGATGATGGCGTTGAGCACCAGCGCGAGGTTGGCGTTGACGCCGGCGCCGCGGTAGTACAGCAGCATGAAGATGAGCACCAGCGCCATGCCCACCAGACCGGCGCGCAGGCCGCGGATGACCGACTCGCGCCCCAGGCTGGGTCCCACCGTGCGCTCCTCCAGGTAGGTGATCGACGCCGGCAGCGCCCCGGCGCGCAGCACCAGCGCCAGGTCTTCGGCCTGCTGGACGGTGAAGGAGCCCTCGATGACCCCCTCGTCGCGGATCTGGCCGCGGATCACCGGCGCCGAGCGCACCCGGTTGTCCAGCACGATGGCCATGCGCTCGCCGATGTGGGCGCGGGTGTACTCCTCGAACTTGTTACCCCCGTCGGGGGTGAGGGTGAAACTCACCGCCGGCTGGTTGTAACGGTCCTGGGAGCGCCGCGCGTTGCGCAGGTCGCGCCCCGTGACCACCGAGGCCCGCTTCAAGAGGAAGTACTCCCGACCGGTGACCCGCCCTTCCAGGTCCTCCACGTCCCCGACCACCACCTCACAGTCGTCGGGCACCACGCCACCGTGGGGCGCCAGCAGCGCTTCCCGCGTCGGGGCTACCGAGACCACCGGCTTGATCTCCAGAAAAGCCGTGGCGCGGATGAGATCCTTCACGCGGCCGGGGTCGTCCACGCCGGGTAGCTGCACCACGATGCGGTCACCCTCGATGCCCTGGCGCTGGATCACCGGCTCGGCGACGCCGAACTGGTCGATGCGGTTGCGGATCGTCTCCAGTCCCTGCCGCACCGCCATATCGCGAATGGTGCGTATGACTTCCGGCTTGAGGACGGCCTCGATGTTGACGCCGCGGGAGACCCTGAAGTCCACCAGCCGATCTTCGATGACCTGGTCCACCACCTTGGGATCGGCGCCGGGGCTCAGCCTGATGGTGAACCCCTGGCCGTCCTCTGCGCGCTGCGCCCCCGCCACCGTCACACCCTTGCTGGTGAGCTCAGTGCGCACCCGCTCCATGGCGGCATCCACCTCGGCGCGTACGGCGTCCTCGGTGTTGACCTGCAGCACCAAATGGATGCCGCCCTTAAGGTCTAGCCCAAGATTGATCCTGTCTTTCGGCGGCCACATCATCACCAAGGACGCCACCGTCACCGCCCCGATGAGCAGCCACCGCCAGGTGAGGTTCTTTTTCATGGTCGTCGGGCCTCACTCACCGGAGCCGAAGTTCACGTTGGCCGCGTCCCCGGCCAGCCCCGCCACGGCCGAGCGCGCCACCTGCAGCTTGACGTTGTCGGCCACGCGCACCTGCAGCACGTCTCCCTGGACGTCCACCACCGTGCCGAAGATGCCGCCGGTGGTGACGATGCGGTCGCCGCGGGTGAGCTTGGCGAGCATCTCCTGGTGCCGCTTCTGCCGCCGCCGCATGGGCAGGATCATTACGAGGTAGAAAATGACGAAGATCAGGATGAGCGGCGCCAACTGCATGAACACGTTGGGTTGCTGAGACATGGGAACTCCCTCGTCGCCGTTTTCAACTCTCGCCGCGCGCCAGCCCCAGCTCGCGCCGCAGGTCGAGAAAACGGCCGTTGATAATAGCCCACCGCAGCCGCCGCATCAAGGCCAGATAGAAATGCAGGTTGTGCACCGTGGCCAAGACCACGGCGGCGGCCTCCCGGGCCAGGTAGAGGTGGCGGAGGTAGGCCATGGAGCAGCTCTGGCAGGTGAGGCAGGAGCACTCCGGATCGGGTGGCCCGGCATCGCTGCGCCAGCGGGTGTGCTTGAGCACCACCGGGCCCCGGCTGGTGTGCAGCAGCCCGTTGCGGGCGTTGCGGGTGGGGATGACGCAGTCGAACAGGTCAATGCCGCACGCCACCGCGTGCAGCAGATCGGCGGGCGTACCCACCCCCATCAGATAGCGGGGACGCTCGGCGGGCAGCAGCGGTGCCGCAGCTGCCACCCCGTCCCACAGGGCTGGCTGCTCCTCCCCCACCGAGAACCCCCCCAAAGCATAGCCATCGAATTCCAGCGGCAGAAGAGCCTCCAGGGCGCGGCGCCGCAACTCCACCTCCAACCCTCCCTGGACGATGCCAAAGAGCAGGGTGGGTCCGCCGCGGGCAAGCGCCGCTCGGCAGCGGCGGGCCCATGCCGAGGTCAACGCCACCGCCCGCTCCAGCTCCGTCCCCGGTGAGGGCAACGGTGGGCAGACGTCCAGCGCCATGGCGACATCGACCCCCAAGCGGCGCTGCGCCTCCATGCATGTTTCCGGGGTGAGGCGGAGCTCGGCCCCGTCCAGGTGGGAGCGAAAGGTCACCCCGTCCTCGTCGTAGCGCCGCCGCCCCGCCAGGGAGTACACCTGGAACCCGCCCGAATCGGTGAGGATTGGCCCGGGCCAGCCCATAAAGGCGTGCAGGCCGCCCACGCTTTCGATGACCTCCACCCCGGGGCGCACCAGCAGGTGGTAGGTGTTGGCCAAAATCATCTCCGGCGCCAGCCGGGCCAGCTCCCAGGGGGCCAGCCCCTTGACGCTGCCGGCGGTGCCCACCGGCATGAACGCCGGGGTGTGCACCACCCCATGGGCGGTGGTCAGCTCCCCCGCCCGCGCCGCGGTGTGGGCGTCTTTGGCAACGACGGTGAAGGTGCCGATCACGCTACTCGCGGCTGGCGAGCTTGATGTCCACCACCTTGACGTCGCGCGGCAGCTGGAGGGCGAACATGGCCTCCGCCACCGGCTGGTTGAGGGTGACGTCGTGGAAGGTGTAGGCGGTGCGGTCGCCGTCCGCTTCCACGTAGGAGACCGCCACGGGCACGAAGCGGGTGCGTTCGATCACCACCTCCACCCGCTGCAGTCGCCGCTTGAGCTGGATGGTTGCCGGCTCCAGCAGGAAGCGGTAGTCGCGCCCTTCCCCGCCGTCGCTGAAGGTGAAGGTGAAGTAGCGCTTGAGGGTTTCCAGGGGCTCGGCGGCGCCGAGGAAGCGGAACACCCGCCGCTGCATGCGGCCGATTTCCACCCGCTCGGCGCGCTTCTCCTCAGGGCGATAGGTGATGGCCACACCGTTGGCGATCACCACCTCCATGGGTCGGGGCGACTGATACTGCCAGCGCGCCGAGTCGGGGGCGGCGAAGTAGAACACCCCCTGGCTGTGGCTGGGGGCTGCCAGCAGCCGACTTTCCCGCACCTGATCGAAGCGGGCGGTGATGGTGGACACCTTTGCCTGGGCCTCGGCCACCCGCGCCAGTACCGCCGCCACCTTTTCCGTGCCCTTGAGGTCCGCCGGCACGGGGTCCTGCGCGCGGACCGGGGAGGCGAGAAGAAAAAAAAGAAGAAGAGAGGCAGTGCCGGTTCGCATCGCCGGGCACCGTAGCAAACGCTCGGCCCCAGGGTCAATCAACGGCCGGCCCCGGGCGCTGGGTGATCTCGTAGGCGAGCTGATCCCGGGACAGGGTGACACGGGAGTAGGGCGGCACCGAGGTGACCAGCCAGACGTTGCCACCGATCACCGACCCCCGCCCCACCACCGTGTCGCCGCCGAGGATCGTCGCCCCGGCGTACACCACCACGTCGTCTTCGAGGGTGGGGTGACGCTTGCCGCCCCGCACCAGTAACCCGCTGGCATCCCGCGGCAGCGACAGCGCCCCCAGGGTGACGCCCTGGTACAGCTTCACCCGGTCGCCAATCACCGTGGTCTCGCCGATCACCACCCCGGTGCCGTGGTCGATGAAGAACTCCCGGCCGATCCGGGCGCCAGGGTGGATGTCCACCCCCGTCTCGTTGTGGGCGAACTCGGTCATGATGCGGGGGATTAGGGGCACCCCCAACTCCTTGAGCAGGTGGGCGATGCGGTAGGTGAAGATGGCCTTCACCCCGGGGTAGGCGAGGATCACCTCCTCCAGGCAGGAGGCGGCGGGGTCCCCCTCGTAGGCCGCCCGCACGTCCCCCGCCACCAGATCCATCACCTCCGGCAGGCGCTCGTAAAAGCGAGTGACGATCTCCCGGGCGTCGACCGGCACCGACGGGTTCTGTTCCCGACGTGGGCACCGGCAGGGGGCCGCCAGCCCCTTCCTCACTTCGCCCTCCAGACGGCGGGAAAGGGCGTAGAGCTGATCCGCCAGATGCGCGCGCAGGTACTCCCGGTACAACTCCTGATCGCCAAAGTAGCCTGGGTAAATGACTTCCTGCAGCCCACGCAGGATGGCGATGACCTCCTTCTTCTGGGGCAGCGGCTCCTCGCCCCCGTGGAAGAGGGGCTCCCCCCGCTCCTCCACCCTCCGGGTGATCCCCTCGATCGCCCGCAGCAGGCGTTCCTTGTGCTGGTTGACGGCCACAACGCCTCCTCTCTCCTGCCAACCCCAGGATGCGAAGCCGCATTCTACCCGGGCGTCGGCGAAGAACCCTCCGGTACAATCCCGGGGCGGAGGTAAACGTGCCCCAGGGCTCGGTCACGGTGCGCTACGCCGGCCAGCGACGGCAGGTGGCCGCCGGCACAACGGTCATGGAGCTGTTGCAGGCCTGCCATGGCGGCGCCCCCCCAGAGGTGGTGGCGGCCCTGGTCAACCGCCGCCTGGTGTCCCTGGACTTCCCCCTGCGCGGCATCCAGGTGGAGGTGGAGGCGGTGCGGGTGGCCTCGCGGGAGGGACAGGCGGTGATCCGGCGGTCGATCTCGCTGGTGCTGCTGGAAGCCGCCCACGAGCTCTACCCGGAGGCGCGCCTGGTGGTGGGCCAGTCCCTCGGCGGGGGGTACTTCTACTCCTGGAAGTGCCACGCCCCCCTCACCTCCGACGTGGTGGCCTCGCTGCAGCGGCGGATGGAGGAGATTTGCCAGGAGGATCGCCCCATCGTCCGCCGCACCGTCACTCTGGAGGAGGCGGAGGCGCTCTTCCGCGGCAACGGGCACACCTCCACCCTGCAGCTGCTCGCCACCCACCGCTCCTCCACCGTGCCGGTGGTGAGCTGCGGCGAAGTGGTGGATATCGCCCACGGCCCCTGTGCCCCCTCCACCGGACGGGTCAAGGGGTTCACCCTGGCTCTGTACGAAGATGGGCTGCTGCTGCGCTTCCCTCGCGACGGCGAGCTGCCCGAGCTGCGCCCCCAGCCCAAGCTGTTCGCCGCCTACCGGGAGACCCGGGCCTGGAACGAGGTGGTGGGGGTAGCCCACGTCGGCTCCCTCAACGCTGCCTGCCTGTCGGGGGAGGTGGCGCAGGTGATCCAGATCGCCGAGGGGTTCCACGAGAAGCGCATCGCCCAGATTGCCGACGCCATCGCCGCGCGGGCCGGCCAGGTCCGGGTGGTGCTGGTGGCCGGTCCCTCGGCATCGGGCAAAACCACCTTCATCCAACGGCTGGGGATCCAGCTGCGGGTGAACGGCATCCAACCGGTGGGGCTGTCTCTCGACAACTACTTCGTGGACCGCGCCCACACACCCCTGGGCGAGGATGGCAACCCCGACTACGAATCGCTGCTGGCGCTGGATCTGGAGCTGTTCAACGCCCACCTGGCGGCGCTGCTGCGCGGCGAAGAAACGCACATCCCGCGCTACGACTTCACCGTCGGCCGGCGCCTGGCCAGCGATCGCTGGCCTCGCCTGCACCTGGCTCCCCATCAGGTGTTGCTCATCGAGGGCATCCACGCCCTCAACCCCCAGCTCACCGCCGCCGTCCCCCCGGAAAGCACGTTTAAGGTGTTCATCTCTGCCTTGACCCAGCTCACCCTGGACGACCACAACCGTATCTTCACCTCCGACGCCCGCCTGCTGCGCCGCATCGTGCGTGATCGCCTGTTCCGCAATCACCACGCCACCAAGACCCTGGAGATGTGGCCGGGGGTCCGGCGAGGGGAGGTGCGGTGGATTTTCCCCTTCCAAGAGAGCGCCGACGTGCTGTTCAACTCCGCCCTGGTCTACGAGCCGGCGGTGCTCAAGGTGTTCGCGGAGCGCTTCCTCCTGGAGGTGCCGCGGGAGCACCCGGCCTACACCGAAGCCTACCGTCTACTCAAGTTCCTCGCCTGGTTCGTGCCGGTTTTCCAGGACGACGTCCCGCACACCTCGCTGCTGCGGGAGTTCATCGGCGGCTCGGCGTTCGGCAACTGACCGACCACTGGCCGGCGCTTCGCACGTGCCGTCGAAGACTCCCGCCCTGCCCGGATCACCCCTTGACGCTGTCCTTGAGTTCCTTGCCGGGGCGGAAGCGCACGGCGCGGGAGGGAGCAACGGTGGTCATAGCACCCGTGCGGGGGTTGCGCACCCGCCGCTGCGGCCGCTCGGAGGTGTAAAAGCTTCCGAGCCCCGGGATGGCCACCCGCTCGCCCGCCGCCAGCCACTCGTTGATGGCGTCGACGGCCACCTCCAGGGCCCGCGCGGCGTGCGCTTTGGGCATTCCGGTCTCGAAGGCGATGCGCTCAACCAGCTCGGTCTTGCCTGGCATTGCCGACTCCCTGCGCGGCGAGGGTACGCCACACGCGGCGGCCTCGCAAGGCCCCGGGGTCGGTCCTTCGGCCCCCTGGGGGGTCGCTAGCGGGCCGGGCGGCGCAGCAGGTGGACGGTGAACCCGTCCCCCCACTCCCCGGGGAGGATCACCACGCCGCCGCCGGGCAGGTGGTGCACGGGGATCCCCAGCAGCCGAGCTGGATTGATCGGCACGATCTCCAGCGCGGCGCCGGCCACCACCTGGGCGTTTTCCTCCGGCTCCAGCGAGCAGGTGGCGTACAGCACCCAGCCTTCAGGGCGCACCGCGGCGGCGGCGGCAGCGAGCAACTGCCGCTGCAGGGAAGCCAGCGCTTCCAGCTCGCCGGGGGTGAGTCGCCAGCGGATTTCCGGGTGGCGGCGCAGGGTGCCGGTCCCCGAGCAGGGTGCATCCAGCAGTACCGCCGCCAGCGAAGCGGGCCTCACCGGAGGCGCTGTACCGTCGGCTCCCACCACCCCGGGGGCCTGAGCGCCGAGATGATGGAGGAGGGCCTCCCGCATGGCCAGGAGACGCCCCAGATGGCGGTCGAAGGCGAGCCGCCGGGCGCCCGGCCGCTCGCGTCCCAGCACCAGGCTCTTTCCTCCGGGGGCCGCCGCCCAGTCGGCGACGACGCCGTCCACCTCGGGCAGGAGCCTGGCCACCGCGACGGCGTGCGGGTCGATGGCGTACCCCTGCCCGCGCCCCAGCCACGCGGCCACCGCCGAGGCGCCGCGACGCACGTGGAGCACTCCCGGCACGTAGGGGTGGGAAGCGACCTCGCACCCCTCCCCCGCCAGCTCCCCGGTGGGAGACACGGCGGCCAGCAGGTACATGGGGGCTTGCCGCTGGTTGGCGGCGAGGACGCCCGCGAGCTGCTCGGCGGACAGCCAGCTGGCCCACCGCTCCACCAGCCACTGGGGGTGGGAGTGGCGCAGCCACAGGGGTGCGCGGGCGTCGTCGAGCCACCCGCTGGCCACCGCCCGCCGCAGCACCGCGTTGACCAGGCCGGCCGCGGCCGGAACCAGAAACCGGGTCACACGAACCGCTTCGGCCACCGCCACCGCTGCCGGCGTCTCCATGCGCAGCGCCTCATAAAGGCCCGCCCGCAGGGCGGCGCGGACCTCCGGATCCAGGGTGCCGAAGGGCTGCCGCAGGTGCGGCTCCAGCAGCCGGTCCAGCACCAGTTGCCAGCGCAGGACACCCAGCACGAGCTCGCGCTGAAAGGGCGAGGCATCGCCCAGCAGGCGCGCGGCGTAGGCTCGCCGCGCCTCCACCCGCGCCAGGGTGAGGACGGCGCGGCGGCGGGGATCAGCCGAAGCGCTCGCCTCGCCCAAGACGCTCCCCCAAGAGGAACGCATCCGCCGGCAGGCGGCGCCTGCCCTCCCGTTGCAGCTCGGTCAGCAAGCCGGCGGTGCCCTCCCCGAAGCGCACCAGGATGCCCGCCGTCGAGCACCCCAGCACCGTACCGCCGGCCTCATCGCCCGGCACCGCACCGGCGTCCTCCAGGCCCAGTACTTTGACTCTGCCACCGCGCAGCGTGCAGTACAGACCCGGCCACGGATCGAAGGCCCGACAGCGATTCGCCCACACTCGGGCGGGGAGGGAAAAGTCGATGCGCCCCAGCTTGCGTTCCAGCTTGGGAGTGACCGTGGCCAGAGCGTGCTCCTGCGGGCGCGGCCGCAGCCGCCCGGCGGCGAGGGCGGCCAAAGTCTCTACCAGCAGCTCCGCGCCCAGGCGAGCCAGCCTCGCCTCCAGCTCGGGGTAGCGCTCTCGGGAGCCGATGGGAGTCTCGCGCTGCAGCAGCAGCGGCCCCGTATCCATCCCCTCGTCCAGCAGCATGGTGGTCACACCGGTGACGGTGTCGCCGCTGGCAATCGCCCACTGGATGGGGGAGGGACCCCGATGACGGGGAAGCAAAGATGGATGCAGGTTCACGAACCCATGCTGGGGCACCGCCAGCAGAGGAGGCGGCAGCAGACGCCCGTAGGCCACCACCACCGCCACCTCCGGTGCCAGCGCCCGTAGTCGCGCCACCCCTTCGGCGTCGCCGGCCTTCCTGGGCTGGGCCAGGGGGAGGTGCAGTCGCCGGGCCGCCTCCACGATGGGTGGCGTGGTGAGCTCCAAGTGGCGCCCAGAGGGCTGGTCGGGGCGGGAGACGACCAGCAGGACCTGGTGCCCGGCGGCCACCACCGCTTCCAAGGAAGGGACGGCAAATTCGGGAGTTCCGTAAAACACCAGACGCATGCTGGAAGTGTACACGGCGACGGAATCGTCCCCCGCCGCAGCACGGTTGTACACTGCGGGCTCGACGTGGCTTCCCCAGGCTCCCTCGCCACCCTCTTCCTCATCGTTTTCACCGACCTCATCGGCTTCGGCATCGTCATTCCCCTACTTCCCCTCTACGCCGAGACGATGAACCCGTCGCCGCTGCAGTTCGGCCTGCTGATGGCCTCCTTTTCCCTGATGCAACTGTTCTTCGCCCCCCTCCTGGGGCGCCTGTCCGACCGCGTCGGACGGCGGCCGGTGCTGCTCGTCTCGCTGGCTGGAGCGGTGGTCGGATATTTGCTCTTCGCCGTCGCCGACTCGTTCCCGCTGCTGCTGGCCTCGCGGATCGTGGCGGGCGTCGCCGGCGCCAACATCGCCACCGCCCAGGCGGTGATCGCCGACCTCACCCCGCCCGAGCAGCGAACCCGGGGCATGGGACTGATAGGCGCGGCGTTCGGCTTGGGGTTCATCGCCGGTCCGGCGCTGGCCGGGGTTCTGGTACGCATCTCCCCCGCCGCCCCGGGCATCGCCGCCGCCGCCTTTTCCGCCACCGCCATGGTGATGACGGTCCTGCTGTTGCCCGAATCGCTGCCTCCCGCTCGCCGGGGGAGGGCATCGCAACGGCGCGCCGGACTGCTGGCCCTGCTGCACGCTTGGCGCACCCCGGAGCTGGCGCCCCTGCTGGCCGTGGCCCTGGCCGTGGTGACCGGCTTTGCCGCCTTCGAGGTGACCTTCGCTCAGCTGGTCCACCGGCGGTGGGGGCTGCACGCCGGCAATATCGCCTTCCTCTTCGCCTACGCCGGCCTCCTGGCGGCCGCCATGCAGATGACCCTGGTGGGCCGGCTGTCGCGGCGGTTGGGGGAACGACGACTGCTCCTGGTGGGCCTGGGCGGGACCGCCGTGGGTCTTCTCCTGATCGCCTCCCAGCACTCGCTCCCGGCGCTGATCGCAGTCCTGCCGGTGCTGGCCTTCGGCCAGGCCATGGTCATGCCGTCCCTGTCGGCGCTGGTCTCCCACACGGCACCCGGGGAGCGCCAGGGGGAAACCCTCGGCGCCTACCAGGCCACCTCCTCGCTGGCGCGGGTGCTGGGGCCCATGGTGGGCCAGCTGGCCCTTGGCCACCTGGGTCTCGGCGCCCCCGCCCTCACCGCCGCGGCCTGCGCGGTGGCGGCGGCGGCCATCGCCGCAGCGCTGCCGCCGGTGGGTCCCTCCCGGCCGGACTAAGATGGCCTTCGCCATGGAACCAAACCTCTGCCTCAACGCCTCCGATGACCAGATCGCCGGCATCCTCTCCGCTTCCCGGACGATCGCCGTGGTGGGTATCTCGGCCAAGCCGGAGCGCGACTCCCACCGCGTCGCCGCCTACCTGCAGGAGGCCGGTTTCCGCATCGTGCCGGTCAACCCAGGGCTCAGCGAGGTCCTGGGGGAGCCGTGCTACCCCTCCCTTGCCGCCATCCCCGGCGCCGTGTCGGTGGACATCGCCGACGTCTTCCGCCGCGTCGAGCACCTGCCCGACGTCGTGGAGGATGCCATCGTCCGGGCGGTACCGGTGGTGTGGTTCCAGTCCGGGTTGCGTCACGACGGGGCGGCAGCACGGGCGATGGCCGCCGGCCTCAAGGTAGTGCAGGACCGCTGCCTCAAAGTCGAGCACATGCGCCGCAAAGAGCGCTGACAAGAGGTTTCTCGGCAGATCGCCATTTGCTATACTCAAGTCAATAGCGGGTCGCTTGGCGCCCTCCGCGCCGTCAGCGGATGGGGCGCTAAGGAGGAGGTCATCGCCGAAGATCGTCAACGCACACGGATCAACGAGGCCATTCGCCTGTCGCCGGTTCGCCTTGTGGATGCCGACGGGACACAGGTGGGTATCGTGCCCGTCGAGCAGGCGCTGGAGATGGCTCGGGCCAAGGGGCTCGATCTCGTGGAAGTGGCACCCACGGCTCGCCCTATCGTGTGCAAGATCATGGATTGGGGGAAGTACCGCTACGAACAGGAGAAAAAAGCGCGTGAGGCGCGCCGCAAGGAGCATCAGATCGAGGTCAAGGAGGTCAAGTTCCGACCCGGCGTTGCGGAGAACGACTTCCAGACCAAGCTGGCGATGGCGCGGCGCTTTTTGGAACAGGGCAAACACGTGAAGGTCACGGTCATGTTCCGCCGGCGCGAGATGCGCCGCCCGGAGAACGGTTTCGAGGTACTGGCCCGGGTCCGCCAGGAGCTCGAGGGAATTGCCAGGGCCGACCGCGAAGCCGGGGCGCTGGAGGGCCGCGACCTCACCATGGTGCTGGCACCCCTGCGCCGCGGTACCTGACGGCGCGACAAGAAACGAGGGCAACAGATGGCTTGCACAACTGTTCGAGCAGGAGTGTCCCCCGCCGAGGTTCACAAGATCCTGGCACAGCACATCCTGGTGGACGGTTACCACGTCGTTCCTGATCTGGCGCGCTCCCACGGCGCGGTGCTGGTGGACGAGCGGGACGGCCGCTCATACCTGGACTTCTACTCCAACTTCGCCTCGCAACCCTTAGGCTGGAACCATCCCGCCCTGGCCGACCCCACCTTCCGGGAAAAGTTGCTGGCTGCAGCGACGCACAAGCCGGCCAACGCCGACCTCTACACCTGCCTGTACGCCGAATTCGTCGCCACCTTCGCCCGCATCGCCGTCCCCCCCTCCCACGCCGGGCACCTGTTCTTCATCGAGGGCGGCGCCCTGGCAGTGGAGAACGCCCTCAAGGCGGCCTTCGACTGGAAGATCCGCCGCAACCGCACCGCCGGGCGGGGCGAGGAGGTAGGCACGCGCGTGCTACACTTCCGCCAGGCGTTTCACGGCCGCTCGGGGTACACCCTCTCCCTCACCAACACCTTCGATCCCCGCAAAACCGAGCTGTTTCCCAAGTTCGACTGGCCGCGCATCTCCAACCCCAAGATCGTGTTCCCTCTAAAGCAGCACGTCGCCGAGGTGGAGGCGGCGGAGGCCAGGGCGCTGGAGGAGATCGACGCTGCCATCGGTCGCTGGGGTCACGACATCGCCTGCCTCATCATCGAGCCCATCCAGGCAGAAGGAGGGGACAATCACTTCCGACCGGAGTTCCTGCGAGCCCTGCGCCGGCTGGCTGATCAACACGAGTTTCTGCTGGTTTTCGACGAGGTGCAGACCGGGCTGGGGCTGACCGGTTCCATGTGGGCGTGGCAGGGGCTGGGGGTGGAGCCGGACCTCTTCGCCTTCGGCAAGAAGGTGCAGCTCGGGGGGGTTGCCGCCAACTCCCGCATCGACGAGGTGCCCGACAACGTCTTCCGTGTCTCCTCGCGGATCAACTCCACCTGGGGGGGCAACCTCACCGATATGGTGCGCGCCACCCGAATCCTGGAGGTCATCGAGCAGGAGCAGCTGGTGGACAACGCCCGGCGCATGGGGGAGGTCCTGCTGGCGGGCCTGCACGAGATCGCGGAGGAGTACCCCACCCTGCTCTCCCAGGTGCGCGGGCGCGGCCTGATGTGCGCCGTGGACCTCCCTTCCAGCGAGCTGCGCACCCGTGCCGTGACGCTGGCGCGCGAGGAGGGCTTGCTGGTGCTGCCCTGCGGCGCCCGCTCCATCCGCTTCCGGCCGTTTTTGGATGTCTGCGCCGAGGACATCGGCCACGGCTTGGAACTCCTGCGCCGCAGCTTGCACCGTCTCCAGGCCGAACTCTAGCCCAGCGCGTCCCGGCGTGCGCTATCATCTCGAGCGAGCGACCACACACCTATTAAGGAGACGCCATGGCCTCCACCCCACCTCCCTTCGACCCCACAGCTGGCCCCCCCACCCACGAGCCGCCGCCTCTCCCCCCCATGCCTCCCACGTCGGCGCCGGCCGAGGAGCTCCCCCTCCCCTTCGAGCAGGAGGGCGTGCCCTTTCTCGAAGGGCTGTACGAGACCGCCAAGCTCATCGTCACCTCGCCCGCCGAGGCGTTCGGCCGTGTCCGCGCCGGTGGCGATCTCGGCCGTCCCCTGCTGTACGCCGTGATCTTCGGCTGGATCGGCATCATCGCCTCGCAGATCTACGAGATCGCCCTGCGCGGCGCGCTGTGGAAGATGCTGCCGGGGTTCGGCGGCGGCCAAGACCACCTGCTTTCTACCGGGGTCAGTGTGGCGATGATGGTCATCGCCCCCATCCTCGTTCTCATCGGGGTATTTGTCGCGTCCCTCATCTTCCACCTGTTCCTGCTGCTGGTGGGCGGGGCCGGAGGGAGTCTAGCCACCACCGTAAAAGTCGTCTGCTACACCTCCACCGTACAGATCACCCAGGTGGTGCCGTTGTGCGGCGGTATCGTCGGCGGTCTCTGGGCGCTAGTGCTGTACATCGTCGGCCTGGCCGCCGCCCACCGCACCAGCTACGGCAAGGCGGCGCTCGCCGTGCTGCTGCCCATAATGCTGTGCTGCGTGTGCATCGCCCTGGCCGTGGCCTTCTTTGGCGCCGCCATCTGGGCCGCCATCGCGGGCAGCCGGTGAGGTTCGTCCCGGCAAGCCGCGAGGCCCGGCAGCTAGCGCTGCTGTGGGGCGTTGCCGCTGCGGCGACGGCAGCCCTGCGACCCTTGTGGCTGGCGCTGATTCCCGTGCTCCCGGCCTGTCCCATGCGAACGTTCACCGGCATCCCTTGCCCCACCTGCGGCACCACCCGGGCCGCGCTGGCCCTCCTGCACGGAGACCTCGCCGCCGCCCTGCTCGCCAACCCCCTGGCAGCCCTGACGGGGGTGGGGTTCGTCGTGGGCGGCCTCGTGGCCCTGGCCTGGGCGTGGGCCCGGGGCCCGCTGCCGGCGCTGCCGGGCCGCCTCCCCTGGTCGGTGCGCGCCGCCATTCTCACCCTGCTGGTCGCCAACTGGGTGTGGGTAATCGCCCACCGCTAGGGTGAGCGTGGGTCCCTGGCCCTTCCTGGTGCGTCGTTTGCGGGACCTGCTACAGGCCATCCCGGTGCGGTGTCTGCCGCCGGTGCGGCCGGTTCTGCTGGCGGGGCTCGCCATCTCGGTGGCGCTGGCGCTGCGCAGCCAGGTCAGCGGCGATCAGCTCAACATGCTGGCGCGGGGGTGGCTGTTCACCCAGGGTGAATGGGTGCCCATCGGCATGACCACCTCCGCCGACGGCAAGGCTCCCGGCGGCGCCCTCTCCGTGCTGGCGGGGGTGCCGCTGCTGCTGTGGTCCGACCACCGGGCGGTGGCCCTGCTGGTCGTAGTGGCCCATCTTCTCGGCTTTCTCCTCCTCGACCGGCTGCTGGGTCGCCACCTGGGGGAGATGGAGCGCCGGCTGTTCGCCATCGCCTACTGGCTGGGGCCGTGGCGGCTGCTGCACTCCGGGTTCGTCTGGAACGCCAACCTCATGCCGCTGTTCGGAGCCATCCATCTGGCCTCCAGCTTCGCCATGCGCCGGCAGCCCCGCCTGCTGGTGACCCTGGTGCACGTGCTGGCGCTGGGGCTCGGCGCCCAGATCCACGCCTCCTCCGCCATGCTAGTGATCCTTTCAGCGGCCCTGGTCCTCACCCGCACGGTTCGCGTGCACTGGGGCGGAGCCGCCCTCGCAGCGGCACTGACGGGGGTTTCCCTCATTCCCTGGGTCGAAGAGGTGATCGCCAACCCCCAGCTGCTGCCAGCCGGCAAGGGGTTCCCTTTCCGCGGGCTGGTGCTGGTGTTGCCACTGCTGCGGGGCCTGCTGTTGTGGGTGCGCTTCCCGTCCCTCCTCATCACGCCCCGCATGCAGCGCTATGACTTCACCGCGCTCCTGGGGCCAGGCGCCGACGCCGTGCTGGCGCCGCTGGCCACCGCCCTGGCGTGGTTGGTGGGGTTGGCCTCCCTGGCCCTCCCCCTGATGTCGCTGCGCTGGCTGTTCCGCAGAGCGAAGAGGTTCCGCATCTTCCGGCCCACCGCCGAGGGCCGCCGGTGGTTCGTCCGCTACGTCGTTATCACCTTTGCCGCTGCCGCCTTCTCCTTCGCCGCCTCACCCACCACCCCGATGATGTGGCAGGGGTTTGCCATTCTCCCCACGGTCATCCTGATGCTGGTGCTGTGGGGAGGAGCCGTCGCCCGCACCCGCTGGAGCGGACTCGTCCCCCGCGTGGCGGCGGCATGGCTTGGGGGCGCCCTCCTGGTTTCGCTGCTGGCCGCCGCCGGCGCCCCCATGTACCGGCGTGGCGGTCGCCAGGCCGTGACCACCCTCCTGCGGCAGCACCACCCCATGCTGTACGAGTTGAACATCCCGGCGACCACCAGCGTGCAGGTCACCGAGGGCGGCACCTTCACGCCCGACGTCTTCCTTCCCAACCCCGCCGACGGCCGCTGAGCCTCACGACGACGGCTGCGGCCGCGAACCCGGCTTGACGACCGGCACCCCCTGCTTGCACAAGGGACACTCCGCCGGCTGGTAGGTGGGGATAGACACCGTCAAGAGGGTGGTGAAGGGAAGCGGTGCAAAGGGGTTGTCCTCGCCGGAGCGGTTGACGATCGCACCCACCCCCACCACCACGCCACCCCGCTCCCGCACCACCTCAATAACTTCGCGGGTGGACTTGCCGGTGGTCACCACGTCCTCCACCACCAGCACCCGGGCGCCGGGCTCGATGGTGAACCCCCGCCGCAGGGTCATCACTCCTTCCGCCCGTTCGGTGAAAAAGAACGGCACATCCAGGGCGCGGGCCACCTCGTGGCCGATGACGACGCCCCCCAACGCCGGCGCCACCACCAGCTTGGCGGCGCAGGCCTTCAGGCGCGCCGCCAGCTGTCGCCCCGCCGCCTCGGCGCGCGCCGGCTCGGCCAGGTAAAGGGCGCACTGCAAATAGCGCGGGGAATGCAGGCCGGAGGAGAGCTGAAAATGCCCCTCCAGAAACGCCCCGGCCGCGGCCACGTCCTCGATCGTGATGCCGCCCATCACTCCTCCCGGCGAAGCCCGTAGGCCTCGATTTTCTTGTAGAGGTTCGAGCGCGGCGTGTTGATGGCGCGTGCGGTGGCGGTGACATTCCACCCGTGTCGCTCCAGCTGGTGCTCGATGTAAAGGCGCTCGGCCGCCGTCTGGAACTCGGCCAGCGACGGTGCCGACAGGAGCCGCTGGAGCTCGCCGCCGGCTCCCTCCGCTCCAGGGAGCAGATCCACCCTGGTGATCTCGTCCTCCAGCTGCATGATCACCGCCCGCTCGACGATGTTCTTCAGCTCTCTGACGTTGCCTGGGAAGGGATAGGCCGCCAGCTGGCGTAGCGCCCGCTCGCTCCAGCGCTTGCAGCGCCGGCTGTACTCCTGGCACGCCTGGCGGGTGTAGTGCTCGACGAGCAGCGGGATGTCTTCCGGGTGTGAGCGCAGCGGGGGCGTGCGCAAGACCACCACGGAGAGACGGAAGTAGAGATCCTCGCGAAACTTGCCGTCGCGCACCGCAGCCAAAAGGTCCTTGTTGGTGGCGGCGATGACCCGTACATCCACGTGCCGCACCGCCCCCGCTCCCACCGGCTCCACCTCGCCGTCCTGCAGCACCCGCAGCACCTTGGCCTGGGTGCGTTCGGACATGTCCCCCACCTCGTCGAGGAAAATCGTGCCGCCGTCGGCCTGCACGAACTTGCCCAGCTGCCGGCGCACCGCGCCGGTGAAGGAGCCCTTCTCATGGCCGAACAGCTCCGATTCGATGAGTTCCTCCGGGATGGCGGCGCAGTTGACGCGTATAAACGGTGCCCGGGCGCGGGGGGAGAGCAGGTGAATCCGGCGCGCTACCAGCTCCTTGCCGGTTCCTGACTCGCCGGTGATCAGGACTGTAGCCCGGGAGGGCGCCACCCGCGCCACCTCGTCACGCAGGCGGGCCATCTCCTGGGAGTCTCCCAGCAGCGGCGGCGGTTCGGCCTCCCGTTGCCGCAAGCGGCGGTTTTCTTCCTGTAGCTGCCCCCGCGCCGCCGCGTTGGCCACCGCCAGCAGCAGTTCGGCGCGCTCCGGCGGCTTGTGCAGGAACGCCGCGGCGCCGGCGTCGAGGCAGCGCGCGGCGGTAAACTCGTCGCCGTGGCCGGTGAGCACCACCACCGGCACCTCGACGCCGCGCTGGCGCAAATTGTCGAGCAGGGCGAGGCCGTCCATGCCGGGCATCTTGAGGTCCAAAAGCACGGCGTGGGGCCTCTCCCGATCGATGCGGTCGAGCCCCTCGAAGGCGTTGGCGGCCTCGACGACCTCGTAGCCAGCGCCGGACAACACGGCGCGCATGGCCACCCGGATGGCCCGGTCATCGTCGATGACCAGCACACGGCCCGCGTCCCGCACCGCGCAAGTCTATCGGATTTTCGGTTACCGCCGTCACTCGCCGAGGGTCACCACCACCTTGCCGACGCTCTGGCGCCCCTGCAAGAGGGCATGGGCGTGGGGCAGCTCGGCAAAGGGCAGGATCTCCCCCACCACCGGCCGCAGTCGACCCGCCGCCCACAGCTGCTCCAGGCGCGCGAAGCGCTCCTGCAGTTCACCCGCCAGATGTGGCACAAGTGAGAGGTTGAACCCCGCCAACGTCCGGCACGGCGCCACCAGCGCCTGGGGCAGCACCACCCCCATGCGGAGGAGCTCCACCGCGGCGTGCAGCCAGCGAACCCGCCGTGCCCCCATGGCGGCGGCAAAGCCGAACAGTACGTAGCGCCCATCGGGTCGAAGCGCCCGCCAACCGGGCCGGAACAGCGCTCCCCCCACCGAATCCATCACCACGTCCACCCCCGCTTGCACGGCGGCGCGGTACTGGTCGTAGCCGTAAACCTCGGCGGCTCCCAGCTCCTTCGCTAGACGCCGCTTGCCCTCAGTGGAGGCCACCCCCACCACCCGGGCGCCGGCGCCGGCGGCCAGCTGCACCGCCATGGTGCCCACCCCCCCGGCCGCCGCGGTGATCACCACCCGTTCCCCCGGCCGCACCCGCCCGACGGTGTAGAGGGCATGGTCGGCGGTCAGCCCGGTCACGCCCATGGCCGCGCCTTCGACGAAGCCCATGCCGGTTGGAAGCGGCCGCACGTGGGTGGCAGCCACCCGCACCAGTTCGGCGTGGCCGCCAAAGATCGGCACCGCGGCTACGGGCGTCCCCACGGCGGGCGCCAGCACCCCCTCGCCCAAAGCCGTCACCTCGCCGCTCACCTCCATACCCGGCACAAACGGCGGGCGCGGCACGTTGGGATAGACGCCCAGCCGCGCCGCGCAGTCGGCGAAGTTGAGGCCAATGGCGCGCACCGCCACCAGCACCTCGCCCGCGCCGGGGCGCGGCGCCGGCAGCTGGCGCAACGAGAGCACCTCCGGCGACCCGTAGGCGGTGGCGAGCCAGGCTCTCAACGCCCCCTCCCCAGCGGCTCGCCGCCGTCCGGCTGGCCTTTACCGCCGAAGTGCCCCGTCAGCAGCTTTCCCCTCCTACTCGTCGCCGGGGGCCACGCGCACCAGCGACGGCAGCATCCCGCGCAGCTTGCCCTCCAGCTCGGCGGCCAGCTCGGGGTTTTCCTTGAGAAAGGCGCGGGCGTTCTCGCGTCCTTGGCCGAGGCGCGTTTCGCCGTAGGAGAACCACGTCCCCGACTTGGTGATGAGCCGATGCTCCAGGCCCAGATCGATCAGCTCGCCGGCCTTGGAGATCCCCTCTCCGTAGAGGATGTCGAACTCGGCGACGCGGAAGGGAGCCGCCACTTTGTTCTTGACCACCTTCACCTTGGTGCGGCTGCCCACCACCTCTTCGCCCGACTTGATGGCACCGATGCGGCGGATGTCCAGCCGCACCGAGGCGTAGAACTTCAGCGCCCGGCCGCCGGTGGTGGTCTCGGGGTTGCCAAACATCACCCCGATCTTCTCCCGGATCTGATTGATGAAGATGACGCAGGTCTTCGACTTGGAGACAATGGCGGTGAGCTTGCGCATGGCCTGGGACATCAGCCGCGCCTGCAACCCCACCGCGGCGTCGCCCATCTCTCCTTCGAGCTCCGCCCGCGGCACCAGCGCCGCCACCGAGTCGATCACCACCACGTCCACCGAGGCGGAGCGGATCAGCGTCTCGGCGATCTCCAGCGCCTGCTCGCCGTTATCCGGCTGGGCGACCAGCAGATTTTCCACGTCCACGCCCAGTTTGCCGCAGTACTCGGGATCGAGGGCATGCTCCGCGTCGATGAAGGCGGCCAGCCCCCCGGCCTGCTGCGCCTGGGCGATGACGTGCAACGCCAGTGTCGTCTTTCCCGACGACTCCGGCCCGAAGATCTCGATCACCCGCCCGCGGGGAACGCCTCCCACCCCCAACGCCGCGTCCAGCCCCAGGGAGCCGGTGGGAATAACGTTGACCGTCACCGCCTCCTGCTGCCCCAACCGCATAATGGCGCCCTTGCCGAACTGCCTCTCGATCTGCGAGATGGCGGTATCCAACGCCTTCAGCTTGTCCTGACTCACCTCAGCCATAACTTCTCCTTCTCTCGTGGGGCACGAGCGCAGACGGGTTGGCCTGGAGGCCACACTTCCATGCTAGAGATGCCTGCGGCTGACGTCAAGCTGGGGCTTTTCCACGGACTTCGGGGTAAGGGTCTGCTACTCCTCACCCTCGGGGGTGAAGCGATACCCCACGCCGCGCACTGAGTGGATGAACTTGGGGTTGCGAGGGTCCTGTTCAAAGTAGCGGCGCAGGCGCACGATGAAGTTATCGATGGTGCGCGAGGAGGAGCCGTACTTGTACCCCCACACCCGCTCCAGGATGAGCTCCCGCGACACCACCTGCCCCTGCCGCTCCACCAGCAGCTTGATGAGCATGCACTCCTTCTCGGTGAGCTGCACCTCGCCACGCGGCCCCTTGGCCTTAAAAGTGCGGAAGTTGACCTCGTTGTCCCCGAACTTGAAAATGCCCCGCTCGGCCACCGGCGTCTGGTACCACTCCTGCCGCCGGAGGATGCCACGGATCCGCAACACCAGCTCTTCCAGCAGGAACGGCTTGGTCATGTAGTCATCGCCGCCGTGGCGCAACCCCGCCAGCCGATCCGCGTCGGTGTTGCGGGCGGTCAAAAACAGCACCGGCACGCGGTTGCCCGCCTCACGGATGCGATCACACACCTCGAAACCGGACAGCCCGGGGAGCATGACGTCGAGGACGACCAGATCGAACTCCTCGCCGGCCAGCTTTTCGAGCGCCGTCTCGCCATCTCCGGCCACCACCGGGGTGTAGCCTTCAAACTTCAGGTTATGGGCCAGCGCCTCAGCCAAGTGTTTCTCATCCTCCACGATCAGGATTCGACTTCCCATGTTTCACCTCGCTCTTCTGTTGAAATTCTACTCCGTGAACTCCTCATCCGCATAGCGACTCGCCCCCGGTAGGGTGAGGCGAAACGTCGCCCCCTGCCCCCTGCCCCGACTGCTGGCGGTCAGCTTGCCCCCGTGGGCAGCCACGATCTCCCGCGCCACGTAAAGCCCGATGCCGGTGCCCGGCGTGCGCCGGGTGACCTCGTCGTTGGCCCGGTAAAACGGTCGAAAAATCGCCTCGAGATCCTTCCCCTCGATCCCCACACCGTTGTCGCTCACCTCCAGCACCGCCTCGCCGCGCACCAGGGACAGGGTCACCCGCACCCGCGGCGGGTTGCCCCTGGCGGCGTACTTCAGGGCGTTCTCGAGCAGGTTGGAGCACACGATGGCCATCGCCTCGTCGTCGAAGGGGGCCTGCACCCCCTCCTCCAGCTTTGCCTCCAGCATCACCTCGCGGGCCTCGGCGCGCCGCGCCGCCGAGGCCACCTCCTGGGCTACCAGCTCCGAGAAATCCCCCAACTCCACTGCCAGCCGGTGCGCCCCTCCCGCGAACCGGGTCACCTCGAGCACCTTCTGCACCAGTCCGGACAACCTCTCGGCATCGATCAGGGCGTTGCGCAGGAAGCGCTCCCGCCCCTCCTCGTCCACCCGACCCGAGAGCACCGTCTCCAGCGCCAAGCGAATACCCGCCAGGGGCGTCTTGAGCTCGTGCGTCACCGCAGACACAAAATTCTGATGCTGTCGCTCTCGTTGTCCCTCTCGTCGCACCGCCGTCCACACCAGCACGATGGCGACGATCATTGCCGTCACCAATAAAGCCCCCTGGGCGACGACAACCACGGTGCGCTGCCGGTAACGGGACAAGACCTCCTCCCATTTCGCCTTCTCCAGGGACACCACCCAGCGCTCCAGGGGGGGCGCGAGGGAGGCGGCGGGAGCGCCCACTTCGCTCCCGGCGGCCAGCAGACGCAGCTCGGGATCAAATTCGGCCAGCCAACGTCCGGGAGCCTCCGGGTCGAGGACTGCCTCCACGTGCCCGCCCCCCGGCAGCGGCGCGCGGTACCTCACCTCCTCCCCTTCCAGGTGAAACCCCGGCTCCGCCGATGTGGACAATTTGCGGGCGGCCAGCCACGGCTCTTCGACCCGTTCCGGCAGCCGGCGCTCCAGGGCCCAGCCCGCCCGCGCCAGGGTCGCTTTCAGATGCAGCGCCGCCGCCCGCGCCCGCAGCTCGACCACGGCGTGTTGCAACCCCAGCCGCTCCTCGTTCTCCGCCAGGGAGCGCATCACCCACCAGGTGAACTGCACGTTCAACACCAGGGCCACGGCAACGAAAACGATCACCTGGCGAAGGTTGATGCGGCCCTCAGAACGCACGGCCGGAGTATAGACGCACCCCGCAGTGCGGGTAATGACAGCTTGACAGGACCGGGCGCGGCCGGTAGCATCGCCTTCCCTGGGATCGTCGTATCCCCGGGAGGTTAGCTCAGCGGTAGAGCACCTGCCTTACACGCAGGGGGTCGTGGGTTCGAATCCCCCACCTCCCACCACTGCTGCTGAGCGAGCCGCCCAATAGTGCGGAGCGGGGTGGTAGTTCAGTTGGTTAGAACGCCGGCCTGTCACGCCGGAGGTCGCGAGTTCGAGTCTCGTCCACCCCGCCAGCTTCGCCTTCGCCCTACCTCTTTTCACCAACGCCGGAGGTCGCGAGGTGCGGGAACACCGCCCGATCACCTCCTCCCGCTCTCCCCAGCCCCCACCCCACCCCCACGTCTCCAGCCGCCTCCCGCCCCAGCCCGCGACGCGCCCCCTCCCAACCCCCGCGCGTGCGAGTCTCGTCCACCCCGCCAGCTTCGCCTTCGCCCTACCTCTTTTCACCAACGCCGGAGGTCGCGAGGTGCGGGCTGAGTAACGCCCCCGTTCGGAGCTGGATCATACGGAAGGTTGGCAACCAGCCAAGGGCCAGCAAAGCTCGGATGACAAGGGATCGAGTGAGCCCCCCTGCCCGCGAGGCCCCGCTCGCCGCAAGCCTTAGCCCATGCCGTCGATGATGGCGTTCAGCGTCGGACTGGGGCGCATGGCGGCGGCAGCCTTGGCGTCATCGAAGAGGTAATAGCCGCCCAGGTCCACCGGGCTTCCCTGGGCCGCCAGCAGCTCGGCGGCGATGGTGGCCTCCTGGGCGGCGAGCTGCTGCGCTACAGGGGCAAAGCGAGCGGCCAGCTCGCCGTCCTCGCCCTGGGCCGCCAACGCCTGCGCCCAGTAGAGCGCCAGGTAGAAGGTGGAGCCCCGGTTGTCCAGCTCGCCCACCTTGCGGGAGGGTAGTTTGCCGTTCTCCAGGTACCTGGCGATTGCCTCCTCCAGCGACGCGGCCAGGACCCTGGCCTTGCGGTTGCCGGAGATCTCAGCGGCCAGCTCCAGCGACGGCACCAGGGCGCAGTACTCCCCCAGGGAATCCCACCGCAGGTGCCCCTCCTGCACGAACTGCTGAACGTGCTTGGGGGCGGAGCCGCCGGCGCCGGTCTCGAACAGGCCGCCACCGTTCATCAGTCGCACGATGGAGAGCATGCGCGCGCTGGTGCCCAGCTCGAGGATGGGGAAGAGGTCCGTGAGGTAGTCGCGCAGCACGTTGCCAGTCACCGAGATGGTGTCCTCGCCGCGGCGGATGCGGGCGAGCGAGAAGCGCATCGCCTCCACGGGTCTCATGATGCGGATGTCCAGGCCGCTGGTGTCGTGTTCAGGCAGGTACTTCTCGACCTTCTTGATGATCTCGCGGTCGTGGGCCCGGTCTCCATCGAGCCAGAAAATGGCCGGAGCACCGGTAGCCCGCGCCCGGGACACCGCCAGGCCCACCCAGTTGCGGATGGGGGCGTCCTTGGTTTGACACATGCGGAAGATGTCGCCCGCTTCCACCTGCTGTTGCAGCAGGACGGTGCCGGCCTCGTCGACCACGCACACCAGGCCATCACCCGGCGCCACGAAGGTTTTGTCGTGGGAGCCGTACTCCTCGGCCTTCTGGGCCATCAGGCCGACATTGGAGACGTTGCCCATGGTGGCGGGATCAAACTGACCGTGGCGCTTGCAGTCCTCGATCACCTCCCCGTAGATGGGGGCGTAGCACCGGTCCGGGATCATGGCGATGCAGTCTTGCAGTTCGTCCTTGGCGTTCCACATCTTACCGCCGTCGCGGATCACCACCGGCATGGAGGCGTCGATGATGACGTCGTTGGGGACGTGCAAGTTGGTGATACCGCGGCGGGAGTCCACCATGGCCAGCGGGGGCTGTTTTTCGAAAACCTTGGCGATATCCGCCTCGATTTCGGCGCGCTTGTCCGCCGGCAGGCGCTCCAGTTTGGCCAGTACGTCGGCCAGGCCGTTGTTGACGTTGGCGCCAACGGTTTTCAGCGTCTCGGCGTGCTTGTCGAGAGCCTCGGCGAAATACACCGCCACACAGTGGCCAAACATGACGGGGTCAGAAACTTTCATCATGGTGGCCTTCAAGTGCAGCGACAGCAACACGCCGTCGCGCCGGGCGGCCTCGATCTGCTCGGCATAGAATGCGCGCAGAGCCCGCACTCTCATGACGGCGGAGTCAATGACCTCACCGGCTTGCAGCTCCAGTTTGTCCTTGAAAACTCTCGTACCGCCGTCACTGTCGATGAAGACGATGCGCACCTGGGTGGCTGCGGGCACCGTGGTGGAGGTCTCGCTACCGTAGAAGTCCCCCTCCCGCATGTGAGCCACGCGGGTCTTGGAGCCGGATTTCGGCCAGGGTTTCATCATTTTGTGGGGATTTTTTTGGGCAAATCTCTTCACCGCCGACGCCGGTCGGCGATCGGAGTTGCCCTCCCGCAGCACTGGGTTGACCGCCGAGCCCAGGCACTTGGAGTAGCGCTGCTGCACCGCCCGCTCGGCCTCTGAGGCGGGTTCCTCCGGGTAGTCGGGCAGATCGTAGCCCTTTCCCTGTAGCTCCGCGATGGCCGCCTTCAACTGCGGGACGGTCGCGGAAATGTTGGGCAACTTGATGATGTTGGCCTCGCGCTGCTGGGCCAGCGCTCCCAGGCGGGCCAGGTCGTCGCCCACCCGCAGCTCCTCCCGTTGGCGCTCGGGGAAGGTGGCGATGATCCGCCCGGCCAGGGAGATGTCCGCCATGTCCACGGCAATGCCGGTCCCCCGCGTGTAGGCCTGCACGATGGGGAGCAAAGCGTAGGTAGCCAGCGCCGGCGCCTCGTCAACCTTGGTCCAGGTGATTGTCGCTGTGGTCATCATCCGCCCTCGTGAAAGAGAGAATTTGCCCCAACTGCGGCGAGGAAGTGTAGCGCGTTCCGGCCACCGGGGACAGGGGGCAACCCGTGCCGGTGTCAGCCCAGCTGCCGCCGGGCCACCTCTGCCAGTTGCTCCGCCGTGGTGTGCGCCAGCTCGTCGGTGGCAGCCTCCACCATGATCCGCAGTAGCGGCTCGGTCCCCGAGAACCGCACCAGGACCCGGCCCAGTTCACCCAGCGCCGCGTGCGCCCGGGCAATGGCGCCATCCAGCTCCGGCACCTCATTCAAGGGCCTCCGCCGGGACACCCGGACATTGAGCAACACCTGAGGAAAGTGAGTGAGATCGGCCATTTCCTCCAGGGTGAGCTGCTGAGCCCGGGCGATGGCCAGCACGTGGGCGGCGGTGAGCAGGCCATCGCCGGTGACCGCGTGGTGAGCGCAGATGATGTGCCCGGATTGCTCGCCGCCCAGGGCAACGCCCTCTCGCTGCATGGTTTCCCACACCTCACGGTCGCCAACGGCGCAGCGTAGCAGCTTGATCCCCCGCCGCGCCAGCGCCACCTCCAGTCCCAGGTTGGACATCACCGTGGCGACCACGGCCCGTCCGGGCAGCATGCCGGCGACGTCCAGGTGGCGCCCCCAGATGTACAGTAGATCGTCGCCATTCAGCACCCGGCCGGTGTGGGTCACCAGAACCGCTCGGTCGGCGTCACCGTCGAAGGCCACACCGGCGTCGGCGCCGCGCTGCACCACCGCCCGCGCCAGCCCTTCCGGGTGCAAAGCGCCGCAGGCGGCGTTGATGTTCAACCCGTCGGGGGAAGCGTTGAGCACCTCCACGTCGGCGCCCAGGCGGGAGAAGAACGCCGCGGCCACCGGCGACGCCGCCCCTTGAGCGGCGTCGACCAGCAGCCGCATACCGGCCAGCGGCTGGCCAACCAGCTCCTGGGCAAGCACCTCCAGGTAGCGAGGTCGCAGTTCTTCCGCCTCTCGAGGCAGCCAGCCACTCACCTCGGGGACCGGCGTCGCAGCCAGGTCCCCCTCCAGCCTCATCTCCTCGTTCACCGGCCACTTGGCGCCGCTCGCCGACACCAGCTTGATGCCGTTGTCGGCGGCCGGGTTGTGGGAGGCGGAGACCACCACGCCGGCGCCGAACCCGTTGCCCTGGCGCAGGAGGTGCGACACCGCCGGGGTGGGCAGCACCCCTGCCCAGACAACCTCTCCCCCGGAAGCGGCAAACGCCTGGGCGAGCCAGGCGGCCAGCACCGGCGTCGAGGCCCGCGTGTCCCCTGCCAGCAGTACCCGGTCAGGCAGCCCCCGCCCCCGCAAGTGGTACGCCAGAGCACTTCCCAGGCGGGCCACGGTGCTTCGGTCCAAGGGGGGCTCGAAGGCCACCCCGCGTATGCCGTCAGTCCCGAAAAGCCGACTCAACGCCTTTCCCCTCCAATTCCCTGAGAGTTCGCTGGCACGATTTCCACCACCACCCTGGCCGTCGCCGGCTGCACGATGCGCACCTGGGGGCCGGGGGAGCGCACCGCCACGCTGGCCTGAACGGTGGTGGCAGCTCCTTCCACCGTCACTGGATCGGTCACCACCCCGGGCAAGGCGCCCAGTTGCTGCCGGGGGCCCGAGACCAGGGCGGTGGGCGGCTGAACCGACACCGCCCCCACCTCCGAACCAGCTGCGGGCTGACCCGTCACCCGGGGAAGGATGGGCAGTCGCTGTTGCACGATCCGCTCCAGCCGCAAGGTCACCTGCAGGGGTGAGATGGCCACCACCTCAACACCGTTGGGAACGATCACATCTTCGGCCAGGACAGGCAAATCCAGGTCTCCCTCCGACGCCCGCGAGAGGTCGAGCACCACCCCAGTCTGCGAGGATTCCAGAGAGCGCAACCGGCTTAAGGCCCCGCGCACCCGCAGTGACAGCGACGGTGGAACGTCGGAGGTGATCACCAGGTCCTGCGGCACGTTGACCAGGGTCAGCGACGCCTCCACCTGCTTTTCGGAGATGCGCTCGCGGCGCTGGTAGGCGGTGCCGTACCACATCAGGCAGGCCAGCCCCAACGCCAGCAGCAGCATCCACGGGTAACGGGGCAGCAATCTCACCGGGGCGTTCCTCCCTCCCCCAGCACCACCAGTTCCACCAGCAGATCGCGCAGGCCACGTCGGTCCAGCTCGGTGTGCAGGACCCCGCCCACCGCCACCGCCATGGCACCGCGTTCCTCGGAAACCACCACTGCCACCGCGTCGGTTTCCTCGGAAATGCCCAGCGCGGCGCGATGCCGCGAGCCGAAATCCGAGGACAGGTCCGATCGCGTCGACAGCGGCAAGAAACACCCAGCGGCCACAATTCTGTTGCCCCGCACTACCGTAGCGCCGTCGTGCAACGGAGTTCCGGGGGTGAAGAGGTTGACCAGCAGGTCGTAGGAGAGCTGGGCATCCAGGGGAATGCCGGTATCCACGTAGGTACGCAACCCCTCGTCCCGCTCGATGACGATGAGGGCGCCGTAGCGGCGCGCCACCAGCGTGTCGCACGCCAGCACCACGTCGTTGATCAACACCTGGCGGGGGGAGAGGGTCGAGGTCCAGCGCAGCAGCGGTGTCCTTCCCAGGGCGGCCAGGATGTGGCGGATCTCCTGCTGGAACACCACGACGATGACGAACGGCAGGTAGAACAGCACCTCGCGCAGGATGGTGGCGAGGGTGATGAAGCCCAGCGCCAGCGCCCCCAAGTACGCTCCGGCCAGCACCAGGATGCCCCACAACATCGACACCGCACGGGTTCCCTTGACCACCGCCAACAGCAGGTAGAAGACGATGGCCACCAGGGCGATGTCGACCAGATCTCGCACGCCCACCTCGACCTGGGTGAGGTCGCCCAAGAACTCGAGGACAGCCCTCACGACGCCTCCTCCAGCGCCGCGAGGACGGTCAGAAACTGCACCGTGGCCGCCACATCGTGCACCCGCACCATCACCCGCGGGCAGGCAGCGGCGGGCACCAGCGCCGCCAGGGAGCCCGGCAGCCGGCCGTTGACGTCGGCACCGGCGAGGGCGCCGATGAAGCTTTTGCGCGAGGCCCCCACCACCACGGGGTGGCCGAGGGACGCCAAATCACCCACGGCGCTGAGGAGACGCAGGTTGCCGTCGACATCCTTGCCGAAGCCGATCCCTGGGTCGAGGAACACGCACTGCGGCGAGACCCCGGCCGCCAGCGCGGCGGCGGCGCGCCCGGCGAGATAGGCGTGAACCTCCGCCACCACGTCGGCGTAGCGGGTGTCCCGCTGCATGGTGGCCGGCGTGCCGCGCATGTGCATGAGCACGATCCCAGCCCCGCCATGGGCGACCAGGTCCAGCATCCCTGGGGCGGCGCCGGCGGTGACGTCGTTGATCAGGTCGGCCCCAGCCGCCAGCGCAGCGGCAGCCACCTCCGGCTTGGAGGTATCGACCGACAGCAGCATCTCCCCGTCCCGCCGGCGCAGCTCCCCGATCACCGGCACCACCCGGGCCAGCTCCACCTCGGCGTCCACCTCCTCGGCCCCGGGCCGGGTGGATTGCCCCCCCACGTCCAGCACATCGGCGCCCTGGTCGCGCAGGGCGAGGCCAAAGGCAGCGGCTGCCTCCACGCTGGACAGACGACCGCCATCGTAGAACGAGTCCGGGGTCACGTTGACGATCCCCATCACCGCCGGCCGGCGTCGCCGCCACAGGCGGGCCAGTCGTTCTTCCAGCATAGGTGCACTTTACTAAAGACGGGACGGGTCAGCCAAGCAGACCGGCTGAAGGGCCAGGGGCAAGCTCGGCTGCAGCAAAAAGTAAGGGGGGAAAGACGATTCCTTCAGCGGCCGGCAGGTGTTTGCTATCCTGCCCAGGTCACGGGGGAGGGTCCTGCGATGACACGTCGATCGGGGATAGCGGCGGGTTTGCTTGTGGCGACCACGGCGCTGGCGCAGGTGCCAGAGGAGGCCGCCCTGCGGCGCTTCGTGTTGGCCTACACGAGCCAATCGCCCGGGGCGTCGGTGGAGTTGCGGGTGGATCGCCGCGCTACCGAGCCGGGCAAGGGGTACGTGGCCCTGACGGCCAACCGCTCGACGCCAGGGGGGCAGAAGGAGCAACTGAGTCTTCTCTTCGACCCCGAGACGCGGCTGGTGAGCGTCGGTTTCGCCTTCCCCCTCAACGCCCCCGACCCGCCCGTCACCCCGGCGACCCTCCCCGCCTTTGCCGAACAGGTGTTGCCAAGCGTGCTCCAGCAGATGCTGGGCACCCGGCTGCGGGTGGCCTGGCCGGCCATTCCCATGCGCCCGTCCGGGGTGGTATCCCTCCTCGCCCAGATGTCCACCGGTTACGGCAACGCCCCGGTGCCTCTTGCTTTGAGCGCCGACGCCCGGGTGCTGGTGCTCGGACCCACCTGGCCGCTAGACCGCGACCCCCGCGCGGTGCGCCGCGAGATGCTTGAGAACGCGCCGATCCAGTGGAGCCCCGGGTCCCCCTCGGCGCCCCTGCAGCTGGTGGAGTTTTCCGACTACCAGTGCCCGGCCTGCAAGCGGGGGTGGGCCGACGTCAAGATGGTGCTGGAACGAATGGGGGACAAGGTCCGCCACGGGCTGGTCAATTACCCCCTGGTCAGCGGCCACCCCTGGGCTTTTCGCGCCGCCGTGGCCGGCGTGTGCGTAGGTCAGCAGGACGAGGCGCTGGTGCTCGCCCTCAAGGAGGAGATGTACCGCCTGCAGAGCACCCTCACCCCTTCCACCGTGGACGACGCCGCCTTCGCCTTCGCCGCCCAGCGAGGGTTGAACGAGGCGGCGTTCCGCGCCTGCTACCTCAAGGACCCGGCCATCGACAGGGTCCACGCGCAGATGGGGCTGGCCCAGCGCATGGGGGTGATGGGAACGCCCACCTACTTCGTCAACGGGGAAATGATCAACCTCTCGGACCCGGAGAGCGCAGTGGCGCGATTGAACGCGATTCTGGCCGCCGGTGGCATCCCCGAAAAGGCGGCAGCGGGGTTCCGCCGATAAATGGTTTAGCTGCGCCCTGACCCCAGCTGACGCAGGACCGCCTGGGCGATCTCCTGAAAGGCCCGGGCCGCCTGGGAGTCGGGCCGCGACAGGACGATAGGCACCCCGGCGTCGCTGGCGACGACGATCTCGGGGTCGATGGGCACGGCGCCCAAAAACGGCGCCTCGAGCTGCTCCGCGGTGCGCCGTCCGCCGTCCTTTTTGAAGATCTCGCTGCGATGGCCGCAGGCCGGGCAGACAAACACCGACATGTTCTCCACCACCCCCAGCACCGGCACGTTGACCTTGCGAAACATGTTGAGGCCCTTGCGCGCGTCGATCAGCGCCACGTCCTGGGGGGTGGTGACAATCACCGCGCCGTCCAGCGGCACCTGCTGGGTGAGGGTAAGCTGGGCATCGCCGGTGCCGGGGGGAAGGTCCACCACCAGGCAGTCCAGCTCGCCCCATTCCACGTCCTCCAGAAATTGCTGTATCGCCTTCATCACCATCGGGCCGCGCCAGATCACCGGAGTGTCGGGGTCCATCAGAAACCCCAACGACATCACCCTGATCCCCGCCACCTCCACCGGCAACACCCGCCCCTCGGCGGTGACCCGCGGCGGTTCGCTGGCCCCCATCATCATCTGCTGGGAGGGACCGTAAATGTCGGCATCCAGGAGGCCGACCGTGAGTCCCTGCTGCTGCAGGGCCAGCGCCAGATTGGCGGCCACGGTGGACTTGCCCACGCCGCCCTTGCCCGAGGCCACCGCCACCTTCAGTTTCACCCCCGCCAGCAGCCGGCGCCGAGGGATGGCCTCCTGGGGGGCCTGAACGCTCAGTTGGACCTCCACCTTGGTGACCCCGGGGAGCGCCTCCACCGCCCGCCGGGCGTCGGCCTCGATGCGCGGCCCGGCCTCCGGGTTGGCGCTGGCGAAGGAGATCTCCACCTGCACCTCGCCACCGCTCACCGAAATTCCCTTGACGAAACCGAAGGACACGATGTCCCGGCTCAGACCCGGGAATTTCACCTGCTTCAACGCCTCACGAACCTGCTCCTGCGTCAGCGCCACTCTGACCTCCTCGAGATTGCCCATCGTCGGCGTTGTCCCCGCCGGGGCGGGAACGGCGTTTGCCTCACTGCCCCCAGCCGAAGTGGCGTTGCACCGTCTCGGACGCCATCCCCGGATTCCACGGCGGATCCCACACCACCTGGACGCTCACCGAAGGGGCGCCGGTGGCCATTCGGATTGCCTCTTCGGCATCCTTGGTGATGCGGTGCACCAGTGGACAGCCGCGGGTGGTGAGCGTCAGGTACACCCGCACGGCACCACCGGCATCCACCTCCACCCCGTACACCAGCCCCAGTTCCACCACGGAAAAGGGCACCTCGGGGTCCATCACCCGCTCCAGCGCCCGCCACACCTCCTGCTCCGTGACCATACCAGCCTGTCCTCCCCTCACCCGCGCTCGCGGGCCTCTTCACATCGCCGGCTGGGCCGCCGGTCCTCCGCGCAGCTCGAGGATGGCCGCCCGAACCCGCTCCATCAGCTCGCCTTTGGAGGTGACCCCCAACCCTGCGGTGGGGAGGGGCTCCCCGAAGCGGACCACGATCCTGCCCGGCCGGACGAGGTACGAGCCCTTCGCGAGCACCCGCCGCGCCCCCTCGATCCCCACCGGGACGATGGGCAGGCCAGCCTTCAGCGCGATGAGAAAGCCGCCGCGCTGGAACGGCAACAACGACCCATCCGGAGTGCGGGTTTCCTCCGGAAACACCAACACCGAGCGGCCGGCGCGGATTCTCGCTGCCGCCTCATCGAAGGACTTGATGGCCGTGCGCCGGTTCTCCCGGTCCACCGGGATGAACCCCATGGCGCGCATCGCCCAGCCCAGAAACGGGATGCCAAACAGGCTTCGCTTCGCCAAAAAGCGCACCTGACCCGGAATGGCCACCAGCAACGCCGGGATATCCAGCCACGACTCGTGGTTGGCCATGAACACCACGGGGCCCGCCCCAACCCGCGACGCCCCCTCCACCCTCAGGCGCACCAGGGCCGACCACAGGATGATCCGCGCCCACAGGCGGGCCCCTTTTCGGGTCCAGTCGCCGCGCGGCGGCACCAACCCCACCAGAGTACCGTAGGACCCCAGGATCACCGTGTCGACGGTGGTGATCAGGGCGGCAAAGGCGGTGATTAGGAAGCGCAGAACCAGCACGGGCGGATTGTACCCGACGGCCAGCCGCCCTACCGCCCCGCCAGATCCAGGATGGCCTGCCAGAGCTGCGGCGGCACCGGCATCACCGACAGGCGTGGCAGGCGCACCAGCTCGAAGTCGGCGAAGGCGGCGCTCCCCTTGATCTCCGCCAGGGTCACCGGCCGCGCCAGCGGGCGCAGCGCCTCCAGCTCGACCACCGGTGCGGCCTCGCCCCGATCTCCGATGACGGTATAAGGGTCGCTGATCACCCGGGCGATGCCAACGATGGCCCGCTCGCTGCCGGTGTGATAGATGAGCGCCTCGTCGCCCCGACACATGGCACGGAGGTACTTGCGGGCCAGTGGGTTCGACACCCCATCCCAGACCGTGCGCCGCTGGCGCCGCAAATCGGCGAAAGAGTAGTCGTCCGGATCGCTCTTGAGGAGCCAGCCGGCCATTTACGCTGACTCCACGGCAAGGCGCTTGGAGCGAGAGCCGCGCAGCCTTTCCACCGGCACCCCCGAGTGCTCCGAGACCATGAGGTAAACCTCTTCCCCGTCCAGCACCTCCCGATCCAGCAGCGCCTCGGCGATGCGGTCCAGCACCGGCCGGTGGTCCATCAGGATGGTGCGGCAGCGGTCGTGGGCCTCCTGGATCAGGCGCTTGATCTCGGTGTCGATCTCCACGGCAGTGGCTTCCGAGTAGTCCTGGTGGCGGGCGAACTCCTTGCCCAGGAAGATCTCCCCCTCCTTCCTGCCGAAAGTGAGCGGCCCGAGGCGCGACATCCCCCACTCACACACCATCTTGCGCGCCAGCTCGGTGGCCCGCTCCAAGTCGTTGCCAGCGCCCGTGGTGATGCTCTCGTCGCCGAAGACGATCTGCTCCGCCAGGCGCCCGCCCATCAGCACCGCGAGTTCGTCCTCCAGGTACTTCTTGCCGTAAAGGAAACGATCCTCCTCGGGCAGCTGCTGGGTGAGGCCCAGCGCCAGGCCGCGGGGGATGATGGTCACCTTGTGCAACGGGTCGGCGTTGGGCAACACAGCGGCCACCAAAGCGTGGCCGCCCTCGTGGAAGGCGACGATGCGCTTCTCCTCCTCCGACATGGCCAGCGAGCGCCGCTCGGACCCCATCATCACCTTGTCCTTGGCGAACTCGAAGTCGTCCATGTCGACGGCCGACTTGTCGTAGCGGGCGGCGCGCAACGCCGCCTCGTTGACCAGGTTGGCCAGATCCGCCCCTGAAAACCCCGGGGTGGAGCGCGCCACCACCGACAGATCCACGTCCTCTTTCAGCTTGATCTTCTGGGTGTGGACGGTGAGAATCTCCATCCGTCCATTGACGTCCGGCCGATTCACCACGATCCGGCGGTCGAACCGCCCCGGCCGCAGCAGCGCCGGGTCCAATACGTCGGGGCGGTTGGTGGCGGCGATGAGAATCACCCCCTCGGTGGATTCGAACCCGTCCATTTCCACCAGCAGGGCATTGAGGGTCTGCTCCCGCTCATCGTGCCCCCCGCCCAGCCCGGCTCCCCGGTGGCGGCCGACGGCGTCGATCTCATCGATGAAGATGATGCAGGGGGCGTTCTTCTTGCCCTGCTCGAAGAGGTCGCGCACCCGCGACGCTCCCACGCCCACGAACATCTCTACAAAATCCGACCCTGAGATGGAAAAGAAGGGTACTTCCGCCTCTCCCGCCACGGCGCGCGCCAGTAGCGTCTTGCCGGTGCCCGGCGGCCCCATGAGCAGCACCCCTTTGGGGATCTTGCCTCCCAACTTCTGGAACTTCTGCGGATCGCGCAGGAACTCGATGATTTCCTTGAGTTCCTCCTTGGCCTCCTCGACCCCGGCCACCTCCTTGAAGGTGACACGTTTCTGACTGGCGGTGAGCATGCGGGCGCGCGACTTGCCGAACGACATCGCCTTGTTGCCCCCCACCTGCATCTGCCGGTAGAAGAAGAACCACAGAGCGATCAGGGCGACGAAGGGCAGCCAACCCAGCAGCACGGTCCACACCGAACCCTGGGCCGGCTCCTCGGCCTTGATGCGGACCCCCTTCTCCCGCAGCCGCGGGACCAGCCCCTCGTAACCCGGCGAATAGGTCATGAATTCGTACGGTCGGGTGGCCGGCACACGGGGATCGGCAACATCACCGCGCCCCAGAATCTCGTTGCCCCGGATGAGCACCTCGCCCACCTTGCCCTGCTCGACGCGGTCGAGAAACTCGGAGAAGGCGATCTCCTGCGTCCCCGTGCGGGACGTGGTGATCCAGTTCCACAGAATCACCACCGATACCACGACTACGATGAAGAGCAGCGCATTCTTGACGTTCTGATTCACTGCGGCTCCGTTCGGCGGCGACCGGGCCGCCTCCTAGCCACCCTCAAGCAGGTGCACTCCGGGAAGATTCCCCCACCGACCCTGAAACTCCATGCCGTAACCAACCAGTCGCCCATTGGGGAGGTCGTCCAGAACCACGTAGCGCGGCTGCAGCGCCACGCGCCGCAGCATCGGGCGATTGACCAGCGCCGCCACCTCCAAGGTGCGCGGGTCCTGCTGGGCCAGGTGAGTGAGGAGGTAGTTCTCGGTCACCCCCGAATGGCAGATGTCCTTGAGGATGATGGCGTGCGCCCCCTGGATGTTCACCTGGGTGGCGTAGGCGAGCTCGATGATTTCCCCGCGGGGGGCCCCTTGCCGCGCCACCGTCACTAGTTCGAGGCGCACCTGGCGGGAAATTGCCCGCAGCAGATCCGCCAGGAACACCGCCGCCCCCTTCAACATGCCCACCAACACCAGATCGTGATCGGGGAAGTCGCGGGTGATGCGCTCACCCACTTCCTTGATCCTCGCCGCGATGACCTCGGGTGGCACTATTTCCACCGGCGTTGCCATGGCTCCTCCAGCGTTGCCGCGACTCCCGCCTCCCCCGTCCCTGCCCACGCCACCGCCACCCCCACCGCGGGAACCCAAACAATCCTACCACCCGCCTCCAGAACTGGCCACGCAGCCCGCCACGGCCCCGGCACCCCGGCCGCCGCCAGCCGCCGCGCCAGACTTTTGCATCCTGCCTCCTGCCACCCCTCGCCCTTGCGGAGGGAGCGCCACACCGGAGAGGCGGCAAGAATCCGTGGGTCCAACCACACCCGGTAGGTGGCCTGCGGCTCCGGCGCCTCGCCCAGCGTCGCCCGCCACCCACCGGGCAAGGTTACCCGACCGCCGGCCGGTTGGGACTCGAACGGCGGGCAGGGAGGCGGCAGCAGCGAGACCCGGTCGCCGTGGCGACGCAGCACCCAACGGCGCCCCAGGTCCACCGCCGCCGGTCTGCCGCCGTGAATCATCGCTGCCACCAGCTTCAGTTGCCTCCTGGAGGGTGGCTCCCGCAACGGCAAACCGCTGGCGATCTGCAGTGTCCAGCGCGCCAGCAAGGCTTCCGGCAGCTGGCGAAGCTGCGTTGATGGAACGCTCTCACCCGGCTGTAGCCACGGCGCCTGGCGGCCGAGCAGCTCCCCCAGCAGCTCCTCGTCCCGTGCCACATCCCCGGCCAGCCCGGAGAGGTGCTCGCTGGCGCGGGGAAAGCGCGCCTCCAGCAGGGGTAACAGCCGGTGCCGAACCCAGGCGCGCGGCCGCCGGGTATCCTGGTTGGTGGCGTCCTCCCGCCAGGCCCTGCCGGCAGCCGCCAGAAATGCCCGCAGTTCGGCCCGGCGCACCTCCAGCAGCGGCCGGACCACCACACCCGCACGGGGCCGAATGCCGGCCACCCCCCGCGGTCCCGCTCCGGTGAGGAGTTTGAGCAGCACGGTTTCGGCCTGATCGTCCAGGGTATGGGCGGTGAGTACCGCGGCGCAGCCTGCTCGAGCCGCCTCGGCGGCGAGCAGACGGTAGCGCTCTCGCCGCCACCACGACTCCGGCGACACCCCGCGAGGCGGCATCGGCTCGCCGAGGTGCAGCACCTCGAAGGGAATCTTAAGTTCCTCACACAACCGCGTACACCACCGGGCATCCTCGTCGGCCTCCTCGCCGCGCAGGTGGTGATGGACGTGGGCGGCACGAAGGGAGAGTGACAGCTCGGGCGCGGCGTGGTGAAGGAGAAGGAGCAGGGCCACCGAATCTGCTCCGCCGGAAAGAGCTACCAACGCTCGCGAGCCCTGCAGATCCGGGAAGCGGGCTCGGAAGTCGACCGCAAAGCGAGACGGTGTCATCGTGGTCATGCCGGCGGGTGGACTCGAACCACCGACACGGGGCTTATGAGACCCCTGCTCTGCCTCTGAGCTACGCCGGCACCCCAGGCAGGGGGTATTTTAGACTCTGCGATGCCCTCTGGAAAGTCACCCGCATCCGGCCAGGGCGCTTGCGCCCGGTGGCGCCAGAGACCATACTGCTGTGATGCTGAACCCGAAAGCCCTGGTCTGCCCACGGTGCGGGCGCGAGGTGGCCGGGTGGGCGATGACCACCTGCCCGATGTGCGCGACAAGCATATGCCACCGCTGCGCTTATCAGGCGTACGGGCGTCTGTTCTGTTCCGCCCGCTGCGGTGAGCACTTCTTCCACGGCGAACTCGACGAGGAAGAGGACAACGACGGCGAGGGTTGAGAAGATCGTGAGCATTCTCTACAATACCCGCCCCTGGGAGGCACGAGCGACAGGTGGGACAGCGCGGTGAAGAGATCCTTGCGCAGGCCCGGCGACGGCTGCCGCTGGCGGCACGCCGAGGGGAGGAGACTCTCCTGCTTGCCAAGGCCTCGGGATGCCGCGTCTTCGATGCCGACAACGTCGCCTTCCTCGACCTGGTCGGCGGTGACGGCGGCAACCTTTTAGGGTACGCCAACCAGTACGTGCTGGACGCCGTCCGGCGCGCCGCCGGGCTGGGACTGGTCACCGGCCTCCACGTTGCCGCGGAGGTGGAACTCGCCGAGGAACTGGGCGAGATCATCCCGTCGCTGGCACCCTGGGTTCTGACCTCGTCCGAGACCGAGGCCTGGGAGCTGGCGTTGCGTTGGTGCCGGCGCGACACCGGCCGCCAGCGCGTCATCGTCTTCGACGGCAACCGCCGTGGGGCGCTGGAGGCCTTCAACGTGGTGGCCACCGGACCGCTGGGCATCTCCCAGTCCCTGGTGGCGGGCGCGCCGGCGGAGCTGGCTCGCCTGGTCCGGGTGGTGCCCTGGGGCGATGGGGACACCTTCGCCGCCGTGTTGACCGAGGTGGGCGTGGACACCGCCGCTGTCATCCTGGACCCCCTGGCCCTGCAGTACGGCGTCATCCCCCCGTCGCCGCAGTTCCTGCAGTCGGTAGTCGACGGCTGCAGGGCTGCGGGCGCGCGGTTGGTGCTGGACGAAACGGTCTCCGGGCTGCGCCTCGCCCGTGGCGGGGCTGCCGAGGTGTTCGGCCTGCAGCCCGATGTGTGCGTCTACGGGGGTGCCCTCGGTGGAGGCGTGTCACCCATGGGCGCGGTGGCCTGGCACAGGTCCCTGGGCGCGCTGCCCCCCGACGATCTGCCGCCACCACCGCCGCCCCTGGCCTTGGTCGCCGCCCTGGCGACCCTCTCGGTGCTGCGCAACGACGCCGTTCACCAGCGCCTCGAGGAGCGCGGCGCGCAGCTGGCCAACGGCATCGAGGCGCTGGCCGAGCGCTTCTCGCGCCCGTTGCGCTGCAACCGCGTGGGGTCGATCTTCTCCCTCGCCTTCGCCCGTCAGCGGGTGACCGACGGCGGCAGCTTCGCCCGCGTCGACCAGGACTCCTGGAGCCGCCTCGTGCGTTCCGTGCGCGAGGCGGGGGTGCTGCTGCCGGCGCGCTCCCCGCAGGCCTGCTTCCTCTCCCACGCCCACGGCGTGAAGGACATCGAGCAGGCCCTGAGCACCATCGAGGGGGCGCTGAAAAAGATGCAGCGGGAAGACGAGGCCTGAGGGTCTCAGGAAACGCGCAGCGAGCCTAGGTCGACTCGGGGAAGTGTTTTTCCAGCGCGGCGAGGAGCGTCTGCGGTTCCAGCGGCTTTTCCATATACTCCTCTACTTCAAATTGGTTGCGCGCTTCCGACTCCCACCGCCGGCTCTTGTACACCGCGGTCACCATGAAGACTTTAGGACGATAGGTGGGGAGCTTCTCCCGAAGCTTGGCGAGTACGTCGAACCCCGACAGCAGCGGCATGAGAGCGTCCAGAACCAGCAGGGCAGGCCGCGCTGCCAATGCCATCTCCAGCGCCTCTCGACCGTTACCCGCCTCGAGCACATCGTGACCTCGCTCGCGCAGGATTTCCGCCACCAGCGCCCGAAACACCCGGCTGTCGTCGGCTACCAGAACACGCATCTGACACTCCACGATAATATTGTATCACCTAACGAAGATAGCCAAGGTTTCTGAGCACCTCGCGCTGCACCGTGGCACTGGCAACCGAGGGGCGCTCCACCGGCGGCGGTGGCGGGCCATAGTCCGCCGTTTTCAGCGTCTCGCCTTCGCCGCCCTGATTGCACGACAGCGGCGTGCCTCCGACGGGAGGCGGCAACCCGAGCTGGTTCAGCCACGTGGCCACCAGATCAGCGCTGCTGGCGCGGCGCCGCCCGCGGTCACTGACCGAAGCCGAAGCGGCAAAGGGGGCCCCCGAACCCAGTGGCCGCGCCACCAGCCAGAGGGTGTACCCGGCCTCCGCCAGCCGCTCCAGCAGCCCGCGCAGCACCTGCAGGTGGGGATGCAGCCGGGCGGCCACCGCCAGCGGGCCGGTGTCCCCCGGCAACCGCGCCGAAAGATCCAGGCCCGGCAGCCACAGCACGACCAGAGCAGGACCCTGCGCAGCCACCGCGCGCCGCACCAGCTCGGCGGCCAGCAGATCGGTAGCCGCCGGCGCCTGCCGCCCTCGCTCCCAGGCCGCCTGCACCACCTCGGCCAGCGCCGGGGTCACCGCGTCGACACCGGTGGCCCCGCCCAGCCAGGCCCGTTCGCTCACTACCTCGCCCAGCACCTGTCGCACCGGCCAGCTCCCCCACCACCCCCCCACCAGCACCGGACACCCCGCCCGCGAGGCCATTTCCCAAAGGGTGGGCAGACGCCGGTCGAGAGCCGGGCGAGCCACCACCCTGGCCAGCGACAAGGGCGACCACAAGGCAACCACCGGCCCCCGCAGCAGGGCCGGCAGTCCCACCCCTGAAGAACGGCCAAACAGCTGCACCTCCTCCAGGACCGACACGCCGTGTTGACGCGGTGGGGCTCCGCACGCGATGGACGTCCAGGTCACCGCCGCCAGCGGGGCCGCCACCCCCTCCACCTCGACCCAGCCCCACCCGGCGACCTGCTCCCATCCTTCGCCGGGAAAAAGCGTCGCCAGCGCTTCGAGGTCCCCCCGGCCCAGACCGTCCACGCCGACCACGGCGACGCGGCCGCTGGCGGGAGGGGCAGCAAACCCCGCGGGAGTCGGGAAGAGGGAAGGTCGAACCGGCGGCGCCATGGCCAGCCCGGTTCCTGCGGCGCTCACGGCGAGCAGAGCGATCACTTCGCAGCTGCGGGTGCGGACTGAGCTGACGCTCGCAGCCGTGACACCCAGCGCGCGTTGCAAACCCCGCCGCGCCGCCAGCCCGGCGATACCGGCGCAGATGATCCCATTGAGTCCCGCCAGCAGTCTGACGTGATCAGAAGCGATTTCACCGAACCACACGCCGGCACCCAAACCCAGCGCGGCCGCCAGCACCGCCACCCCACCGAGGGCCGCCGCCACCCCCTGGGGCGAGCCCCCCCAGCCCACCCACCAGGCCGCCAGCCGCCGACCCGCCCCGGCGGCGGCGAGTATCGCCAACCCGACCACCGGAGCCACAGCCAGCGCCAACGCAGCGACATCGGACCAGCTGGCGCCGCTGCCGGCCAGCACTCCACCCACCAAGGTCGCCGTGGCGGCCGCCCACCACAGCGCCCCGTCGACGGCCCGCCGCCACGGTCCGGGCGGCGAGGGAGGCAGCCCCCCCCGGAGATAGCCCTTGCGCTCCAGCTGTCGGCGCGCCGAGAGCAGATCCGCGCTAGGCCGCGCGGGTTCGGACATAGTCGGCGAATTCCGTCAGTAGCGCCACCGCTCCCCCCAGCGGGGCGATGGCGTCCCGGGCGGTGGCAATGAGCTCATCGCACAACGCCTGTGCCCCCTCCACCCCGAAGACGCTGACAAAGGTGGTGCGCCCCAGGGCGGCGTCCCGGCCTTGAGCCTTGCCGGTCTGCTGCTGGGAAGCCGTGACATCCAGAAGATCATCCTTCACCTGAAACGCCAACCCCAGGTTGCGAGCATAGGCCAGCAGCGCCTCGCGCTCTTCGCCCCAGACGCCGGCGCAGGCGGCCCCCAGCTCGGCGGCAAAGGCGAACAGCGCCCCGGTTTTCTGGGCGTGGACCGCCTCTAGCCGGTCGAGATCGCAGCTCTGTTCGACCAGGCCCAAATCGAGCAGCTGACCGCGGCAGAGCGTCTCCACTACCTGGGCCAGGCGAGCGGTGAGCGCGTCGCGGTGGGCCGGGGCCACTCCCGCCGCCACCAGTCCAGAGCGCAGCACCTCGCCGGCGCGGGCCAGCAGCGCGAAGGCTGCCAGGATGGCCGTGGCTTCCCCCCAAACGCGGTGCAGTGTCGGCCGCCCCCGCCGGATCGCCGCGTCGTCCATGCACGGCAGGTCATCCAGCACCAGCGAGGCGGCGTGAATCATCTCCACCGCGCAGGCCACGTCCACCGGCTGGCGTCCGGTCCGCCCCAGGACCTCGTGGACGAGCAGCACGAACACCGGGCGCATTCGCTTGCCACCGCCACAGACCGCCTGCTGCATCGCCAGCGCCAAGGGATCCTGCCTATCGCAGGCCATCAAGGCGTCCAGCCGCTGCTCGACCTTTCCCGCCAGTCGGGCAAGCGCCGCTGCCAGGCTGCTGTCAGGCGTTGAAACTGGCGACGGCCTCGCCCTCATTGTCGAAGACGTCGAACACCGTGATGAGCTGGGTCACCTGCAGCAGATCGTTGATCTTGGGTGGCAGGTTGAGCAGCTTCATGGCCCCTCCGCGGCGCGCCACGGTGGTGTAGCAACCCACCATTTCACCGATGCCCGACGAGTCAATGTGGGTAACTCCCTTGAGGTTCAGGAGAATCTTCGTGCGACCGCTCTGCAGCGACTCCTCCACCAGCTGACGCAGCTGGACATCGCCGCTGCCAATGGTGATCTTGCCCTCGAGATCCAAAACTCGCACATCTTGTACTTCTCTAATCGCGCTCTTCATCAAAGCCTCCTTGTCCCGCCTTGTCCAACCGCTTGATCAGCTCGACCCGCGTTCCCCCCCGCTCGCCGGGGGAGAAATGGACGGTGTCCATGAAATGGCGAATGTAGAAGATCCCCCGCCCGCTGTCGCGCAACAGGTTCTCCGGGCTGGTGGGATCGACGACATCCGCCGGGGCGAACCCCTCGCCTTCGTCTTCCACCTCGATACACAGCTCACGGCCGGGATCGACCCGTACCAGGACGTGGACCCGCTTTTCCGGGTTAAGCTTGTTTCCGTGCTTGATGGCGTTTGCCAGAGCTTCCCGCAGGGCCATGCCTACCCAGTAGGTGGTCTCTTCCTCCACGCCGGCGGTGGAACACAGCTCCTGCAGCATGCCATCGGCGATCTCGATATTCTCGAACGACGACAACAGCTGCATTTGGGCCTGCCGCACCATGTCGACGCAGTATAGCAGGACGCACTCAGCGCCCCGGGGGAGGGACGGTGGCCGGCGGGTCCTGGTCCGGGCGGCATGGTGCCTCGCCGCAGCCCTGGTGGCCGGCGCTTGGCCCGCCGCCGGCGGCACCCCCTGCCCCGCTGCCCTGGTGGACACCGCCCGGGCCGTCGCCCAGCTGCGAGCCGTGCCCGGCGGCTTGTCCCCCGCTTGCCGGATGATCTCGCCGACGATGCTGCGCGCCGAACTGGATCGCAAGCTGCGGCGGGACCTGCCCCTGCCGCCGGAGAAGTACCTCCAGGTCCTGGTGCGGCTGGGCTTCGCCACTGGCGATCCGCAAGTCATGTACGGGCGTCTTTTGGATTTCTACACCGGCCAGGTCCTCGGCTTTTATGAGCCGTTCACCGATGAGATGGTGCTGGTGGACACGCCGGCGGCACGAGACGCCCAGGCCTCCCTCCTGTGGGCCCACGAGCTCGCCCACGCGGCCCAGGAGAAGCGTTTTTCCCTGCCCAGCCGCCTGCTGGCTGTGCGTTCCAACAGCGATCGGCAGCGGGCCGCCTCGGCCATCGCCGAGGGAGACGCCATGTTGGTGATGCTCCTGCTCAGCGTCCCCCCCGGCGAAGAACCGGCGGCCTTGGCGGCGGCGCAGCGCATGGCCAGCGGCACCGGCGTGCCGATTCCGGCGGCTGCGGGGGTTCCCGAGTTTTTTGTGGCGGATCTGCTGTTTCCCTACACCCGGGGGCTGCAGACAGTGCTGGACGCCTACCGCGCCGGCGGCTGGGCGGCCGTGGACCGCCTGCTGGCCTCACCCCCGGAGTCCACGGCGGCGCTGCGCGACCCCCGGCGCCGGCCACGGCCAATGGGCGACGAGCAGCTGCCCGTCACCCCGGCGGGCTGGGCCGAGGTGCTCACCGACACAGTGGGGGAGTGGGCGCTGCAGTTCTGGCTTGGCCAGACGCTGCCCAAAGAAGAAGCCGCTCGGCTCGCCCGGGAATGGGATGGGGACCGTCTTAAGCTCGTGGAAAACACCGCCGATCCCGGCCGCTGGGCCCTCGCCTGGGTGATCCGCGGGCGGACCGTGGCGGGCCGGCGAGCCCTGGAGCGGGTCCTGCAGCGAGCAGTGCCGCGCCTGATTGCCCTTGACGGTGAGGAGGCGGACGGCCCCCCGCTGGTGTGGGTGGCCGGCGGCTCCACACTGGAGCTGCGAGTACGCTGGCCCGTCGCCCCGGCAGCGACCTCGCCCCGCCCCCCACTCAGGGCGCCAGTAATACCGCCTTGAGGATGGTCACTGTCTCCGTGGGCACATCCGCAGGGAACGGCCCCTGCGCCGCGGTGGGGATGGCGGCAATGGCGTCCACCACCTCCATGCCCTCCACCACCCGACCGAAGACGCAGTAGCCGAACTCCCTCGGCGTCGGGCCGCGGTGATCCAGGTGTGGATTGTCCTTGAGGTTGATGAAGAACTGCGATGTCGCCGAGTCCACCTCGGCGGTGCGCGCCATGGCCACCGTGCCCCGCAGATTCTTCAAGCCGTTGGCGGCCTCGTTGACCACCGGCGGGTTGGTGGGCTTGCGCATCAAATCGGCGGTCATGCCGCCGCCCTGGATCATGAAGGTGGGGATGACCCGGTGGAAGATCGTTCCGTTGTAAAAGCCGGTGCGCACGTAATGAAGGAAATTGGCCACCGTTTTGGGCGCCTTCTCCGCCTCCAGCTCCACCACGATGATCCCTTTGGAGGTCTCCAGGCGCACCCGCGGAGCTCCCTTGGTCGGCTGCGCAGGGGTACTCAGGGTCAACACCATCGCCGCGACGATCATCGGGACCATCACTGCAACCTCCTTAATTTAACGTCCGCCCAGGGCGGTGAGGGTAAAGCGCGGCACCGCGCTGTCGCTCTCCATCTCGATCTTTAGCACGTGCCGGGAGTCGGTGGCAAACCAGGCCGGGATGGTCTGTTCCGCCAACGCCGCGCCGCCTTCTCCCCACAGCCGGACGGTGACGGTGCGCGACCCAGCGCGCACAGTGAACGAATCCCGGAACACGCCCGCCCCCTTCTTGCGGCCGATTCCCAAAAAGCCCTTCTGGGAGAAATCAAAGGGCTTCCGGCCCAACCTCTCGCCGTCCACCTCCAGCTCGACGGCGCCGGAGGAGAGGGGCGAGTTGAAGTAGACCTCCAGGCGGGCAACGCCGGTGACCGGCGTGGGGGTAGGTTCCACGGGGCTCGGGACGGGCCTCGTCCAGCTTCCCCGCTGCTCGGCAGCGCGCACCCGGTCGCGGGCCAGCTCCAGATACTCCCGGGACAAAGGATCATCTTCCAGTTCCAGCGCCGCCTCGAAGCGGGCCTGGGCCTGCCGCCACCGGCCCTGGCGAAGCGATTCACGACCTTCCTCCCGCAATCTCTGGGCCCGCTCGCGGCGGGACAGCAGCTCCCGCTGGGTCGCCTCCAGCTCCCGCGCCTGCGCCGCCAGTGCCCGCGCCACCTCCGAGTGGGGCGCCTGGTCCCACACCAGTTCCAGGTGACGCAGGGCAGCGACCGGATCGCCCCGCTGCACCGCTTCCGCCGCGGCGCGCTGGGCGGCGGCAACGCGGTGGCGGCGCTCGGCCTCCCCCGCCGGTACCCCGGGGAACGGCCCGCGGTCGATCTTTCTTGACAGAACCCCCAGGGTAGCGGCCAGCGGCAGCACCAGGATGGCCAGCAAAACGGCAACCCAGCGGGGGTTGATGGGCAGCCGAAACACTGGCGGCAGCACTGGCCGTGGCCGCGGCGGCCGTTCCAGCGAGGTGGCCCGAGTGACGGTTTGTGCAGAGGAGACGGACTGGGACGCCTCCAGGTCCGCGGGCGGCGTCGGCGCCGGCGCCGGCTCGCTGGCCCGTGGGACTTCGGCGCTGGCACCGGTGAGCACTCGTCGCAACGCCTCCAGCGCCCGCGCCACATCCTCGCCGCGCTGGTACCGGCGCTCCGGGTCCTTCTCCAAAAGTTTGAGAACGATCGGGTTGAACGCCGCCGGCAGCCCACTGCGCAGCTGCGAAGGAATGGCGGGCCGCTCGTGGACGATGCGGTAGGCCACCTCGGAGAGCGAGCCGCCCGCGAAGGGGCGCTGGCCGGTGAGCAGCTCGAAAAGGACAACGCCCAGGGAAAAAAGGTCGCTGCGACCATCCACCGGCGCTCCGGTGACTTGCTCCGGGGACATGTAGTTGGGGGTACCAATGAACTGGCCGGTGGTGGTGAGGTTGGAGCTCTCCAATCGCGCCACCCCGAAATCGGTGATCTTCACCAACCCCTGGGTGGTGATGATGATGTTGGCCGGCTTGATGTCCCGGTGCACCACCCCCTTGGAGTGGGCGTAGGCCAGGGCCCCGGCCAGGGCCCCTCCCACCGCCGCCACCTCGGAGTAGGTGAACGGTCGGCCGCTGCGCATGACGTCTTTGAGACTTCGACCTTCGATGAACTCCATGGCAATGAAGGAAAGCCCGCTCTCCCCATCGACGCCGGCGTCGTGCACGGTGACGATGCCGGGATGGGTGAGGATCCCGGCGGCCTGGGCCTCGCGCAGGAAGCGCTGGCGAAACTCCTCCGCCTCCTCGGCGTCGGAAGGCACCGACAAGGTCTTCAGCGCCACCTGCCGGCCGATCACCGGATCCCGGGCCAAGTACACCACTCCCATGGCGCCCTTGCCGAGGACGCGTTCGATGATGTAGCGACCCAGTTTCGGGGGGTGAGTCGGACGCTCCATCGCCCCCCCCTACTGCCCAAAACCCGGCGTGGGGGAGGGCAGCACCACCACCACTTCGCCCGGGGCGGCGGCGAGCAACACCTCCCGGGCGGCCCGCCCCTGGGCCTCGCGCTCGTGCCGCAACCCGGCCAGTTGGCGCCAGAGTTGTCGATTGGTTCTCGCCAGCGCGTCACGACGTTCAACCAGTCGATGCAGCTCACTCTGCGCCTCGCGCAAGCTGGAAAAACCGGCCCACCACCCCCACGCGACGAGCACGGCCACCGCCGGCGCCAGCACCAGCAACCCTCGCACCAGCAGCTTTCTGCCCGGGGTGGTCATAGTCTGGAGAAGGGCGCCCTCCCCGCGAATTGCGCCGCTACCCCCAGTTCCTCTTCGATGCGAAGCAGGCGGTTGTACTTGGCGATGCGCTCGCCGCGCGAGGCCGAGCCCGTCTTGATGAGGCCGCAGCCGCACGCCACCACCAGGTCAGCGATACTCGTGTCCTCAGTCTCGCCGGAACGGTGGGAAACCATCGCTCGCCATCCGCTGTGCAGAGCCAGATTCACCGCCGCCAGGGTCTCGGATACCGTGCCAATCTGGTTGAGCTTGATGAGCACCGCGTTGGCCACCCGCCGGCGAATTCCCTCGCCAATGACCTGCGGGTTGGTGACGAAGATGTCATCCCCCACCAGGAGAACCCGATGGCCCAGGCGAGCGTTCAGTTCTTCCCACCCCTCCCAGTCACCCTCCGCCAACCCGTCCTCGATGGACACAATGGGATAGGCGTCGACCCACTCGCTGTACAGGGCGATGAGATCGCGGGAGGAGAGCCCGTGACGCCCTTCACCGGGGAGAAAGTACCCCTCGCCGGTGCGCAACTCGCTGCCGGCAGCATCCAGGGCGATAGCTACCTGCTCCCCGGGGGTGTAGCCGGCGTCGGTGATGGCGTTTACCAGGTAGTCCAGCGCCGCCCGGTTGGAGGGCAGGTTGGGGGCGAAGCCGCCCTCGTCGCCCACCGCCGTGATGTGCTTGTCCTTCTTAAGACGCTCCCGCAAACTGTGAAAAACCTCCACGCCCGCACGCAGCGCCGTGGCGAACGAGTCGAAGCCTGAGGGTACCACCATGAACTCCTGAATGTCCAAGGAGTTATCCGCGTGGGCACCGCCGTTGATGAGGTTGAGGCACGGCACCGGCAAGACAGCAGCCCCAGCGCCGCCGAGGTAGCGGTACAGCGGCAGGTTCGAGGCTTCCGCGGCCGCCCGCGCCACCGCCAGCGACACCGCCAGGATGGCGTTGGCGCCCAGCCGACTCTTGTCCTCAGTACCGTCCAGGGTGCGCAGCGCCAGATCGATGCCGCCCTGGTCGCGGGCGTCGACTCCGAGCAGGCGCTCGGCGATCTCGCCGTTGACGTGGGCAACCGCGCGCAGCACCCCCTTGCCCCGGAAGCGGCCGGCGTCGCCGTCGCGCAGCTCCAGCGCCTCACGACTGCCGGTGGAAGCCCCGGAGGGGACCATGGCGTGCCCCACCGCCCCCCCCGACAGCACCACCTCCGCCTCGACCGTAGGATTTCCCCGCGAGTCCAGGATTTCTCTGCCAATGACCGCCTCGATCTCGAACACGGCCTCACCTCCCATTTCCACTGCTCGCTAGCAAACGGCGTGCCTCTCGGACGAGGATATGGAGTTGTCCTGTGGTGGGCGCCTCGGCATAAACCCGCAAGCGGGGCTCTGTGGTCGCCTGCCGCAACAACACCCAGGCATCCTCGGACACTCCCAGAAAGAGCCCATCGGTCACCTCGATGCGGCGAACCGGCTGGCCCAGCATGGTGATGCGCCGCTGGCGCAACAGCCGCTTGAAAGCGGTGCGGTTCTTCTCCGTAAAGGGGAGCTGCACACGGCGAAAAAAAAGCGCCCCATAGCGCTCGTACAGCCGCCGGATCAGCTCCGGGATGGTCGCCCCCTCCACCGCCACCATTTCGGCGGTCAGCAGTGCCGCCAGGATGCCATCGCGTTCCGGCAAGTGGGTCGAGATACCCAAACCGGCCGACTCCTCCGCCGCCACCCCCACCCGTCCCGACAGCATCTCCTGGGCCAGAAAGTGGAACCCCACCGGGGTCTCGACCAGCTCACGACCATGGCGGGCGGCGATACGATCCACCAGACGACTGGTGCCGGTGGTGCGCGCCACCCCACCACCCACCCCGCGCCGCCGCACCAGGTAGTCCACCAGCAATGCGATGGCCACCGACGGCGCCACCGCCCGGCAGGCGTGGTTGACGATGCCGAAACGGTCCGCATCCCCGTCGGTGGCCAGGCCCAGATGGGCGCCGGAGGTGCGCACCAGCTCTCGCAGTCCCTCCAGATTCGCCGGGGTGCACTCGGGGGCGTAGCCGCCGAAGTAGGGATCCTTGGTGCCGTGGAGAGCGACGGTGGGCACACCGTGGGCGAGCAGCACGCGGTCGAGGAATTCTCGGCTCGTCCCATACAGCGGGTCCACCGCCACCTTCAGGCCCCTGGCACGAATGGCGTCCCAGTCCACCTCCCGCTCCAGTGCGCCCAGGTACCCCTCCGTCAAGGTGGCCCGCCGTCCCAGCTCACGCTGGGGCACGTAAAATGGCTCCGGGGCGTCTCGCAGCGCCAGCGCCTGGCCTTGGACCTCCTGGCACAGCTCCAGGGGGGCCGGTGCGCCACTGGCGACGTAGAGCTTGACCCCGTTGTACTCTGCGGGGTTGTGGGAGGCGGTGAAAGTCACCCCCAGCACCGCGCCGCGCTCGCGCACGGCCCAGGCCAGGCACGGCGAGGGAAGATCGCGCTCCGAGACAACGGTTAAAAAGCCATGATGGGTAAAGACCGAGACCGCCTCCTGGGCGAACTTCTCCGACAGCAACCGGGTGTCGTAGGAGACCACTACCTCACCGGCCAGCCGGCGCCGGCGCAGTACCTGCACCGTGGCCTCCAGCAGCAGTCGGACGTTGCGGAACGTGAGCTCCTGCCCGACCACGCCGCGCCACCCGGAGGTGGAGAGGTGGATCATCGCCGTCGCCCCCGAGGCTACCACACCCTCGTCGCCCTGAGTATGGCCGCCGTCCTGGCGTTGGGGTCGGCCAGTTCCCCCAGCGCCTTTGGCAGCCCCTGGCCGGGGCCCTCTGGCGACCCTTGGCAGAGAATGCGCGCCTTGGTGCTCGCCCGCATCAACGCTGCTCGCACCGCCCACGGAGTGGCGCCTCTGGCCCACCACGAGCTGCTGGCTCGTCTCGGCGACCGGCACGGTCACGACCTGATCGGTGACGGGGTGCTGGGTCATTACTCCTCAAGCGGCACACCACCGTACCTGCGCTACCTGTTGGCCGGCGGCACCGGCTACCACCGCCAGAACGTGGCGGCGCTGGTATCGTCTGCGTCGCTGGCGGAGCCGGATATCCTCGAGGCGTTGCTGGCCAGCGTCGACCGCATGCTGGCGGAGCAGCCACCTGACGACGGTCATCGGGCCACCCTGTTGGACCCCACCTCCACCCATATCGGCATCGGCATCGCAGCGCAAGGCGGCTGGCTGGTCTCCACCCACGAAGTGGCCGCTCACCTGGTGCAGAACGTCTCGCTGCCACCGGTGGTGGCAGCGCCGAGAACGGCGGTTCGCTACAGTGCCGAGTTCCCTCCTCCCTGGCGGGCTCAGGCGGTGGAACTTCTCTGGGAAGCCCTTCCCGCTCCGCTCACCGCGGCTCAGGCCAATGCCATTTCCTCCTATAGTTACCCCGCGCGTCGAGACATCGCCTTCCTACAGCGGGAGCGGCGGGGCGTTCTGGCAACCGGATCGCCCCCCCTGACCGGCGTCAGCTGGTCGATAGACGGGCGTGGGAGACTCTCTTTCCTCTGGATTACCGGTGTCCAGGAGGGAGTGGAAATCCTTCTCGTCTGGGCCAGCACCGCCGTTCGCCGAGAACTCACCGCCGTGGCTGCCGCTGCCGTGGTGGTCACCCGGGATGGAACCCTGCCCCCGGAACTGGGCCGTTGGGTGGAGCTGCGCGGCGTGGGCAGAGATCCATTCTAGATCGCGGAGGGGAGCCCCATGGCCATGCCCATCTACATGGACTACAACGCCACCACCCCGGTAGACCCGCGGGTGGTGGAGGCGATGCGGCCCGCCTTCGAAGAGCACTTCGGCAATCCTGCCTCCCGCACCCACCCCTACGGCTGGGCGGCAGCCCGTCTGGTGGAGAAGGCCCGCGCCTCACTGGCTTCGCTGCTGGGGGGCAACCCGGATGAGTTCATCTTCACCGCCGGCGCCACCGAGGCCAACAACCTGGCCATCAAGGGGGTGGTTTGGGGCAGGACAGGAAAGACCTGCCACGTGATCACCTGCGCCACCGAGCACAAGGCGGTGCTAGACCCATGCCGACGTCTGGCTCGGGATGGTGAGGTCGAACTTACTATTCTGCCGGTGGACCGCTGTGGCAGGATCGACCCACAGCAGGTCCATAAGGCGCTGCGACCGGACACCGCGCTGGTATCCCTGATGCTGGCCAACAACGAGACGGGCACCCTGCATCCACTCCCCGAGGTGGCACAAATCTGCCGGCAGCGCGGCGTACTGCTGCACACCGACGCCACCCAGGCGGTGGGAAAGATTCCGGTGAACGTTCACGAACTGGGGGTGGATCTGCTCTCCCTCTCCGCTCACAAGTTCTATGGCCCAAAAGGGATCGGTGCCCTGTGGCGGCGGCGCGGAGTGCCCCTGGTTCCCCTCCTCGACGGGGGCGGGCACGAGCAGGGGCTGCGCTCCGGCACCCTGGCCGTGCCGCTGATCGTCGGCTTGCAGCGCGCCCTGGAGCTGTGCTGCTCCGACCTGGAATGCGAGGGGTCTCGTCTCGCTGCTCTGCGCGACGAGCTGCGCCGCCTCCTTCTCAACAGCATCCCCGGGGTGGAGGAGAACGGCGACCCGCAACATCGACTGCCCAACACCTTGAACCTCACCTTTCGCGACGTGGAGGGCAACGCCTTGCTGGCCAGCTTGCCGGCCTTGGCCATCTCCTCGGGCTCGGCGTGCACCTCCGCGGATCCCGCCCCCTCCCACGTCCTCCTCGCCATGGGACGGACCTCTCGCGAGGCTCAGGCCTCCCTCCGCTTCTCCCTTGGTCGGCCGACGACCGCCGCGGAGGTGGAGAAGGCGGCCGAACTGGTGCGCGCCGCCCTGGCCAGGCTGCACCGCCGGTGAGCCGCTGACGGGCACTACACTGGGCGCGGAGGACGAGATACGCTCACGCCAACCTCACTGACCCAGGCACTTGACGCGTTGCGCGGCACGTTGGCCGCGCATTCGCCGCCTCGAATCATCGCCGGGGTGTGCGCCGCCGCCCGCCCCATTCCCGTGGCCGCCCTGGCCAGTGTCGAGCAGTCGCTGCTGGTGGTGGTGCCCAGCCTCGCCGACGCGGAAGCTCTGCACGCCGGCCTCGCCTTCGTGGCGCCGCAACTCCCGGCGGCGTGCCTGGCCGCGGACGCGGCAGAAGCCTACGGGACGCGGCCCCTTTCCCTAGGCGCCAGCGCTGCCGCCGCCATCGACCTGGCTCGCCTGGCCCGGCGCCAGCTTCAGCTCCTCATTGCCCCGGCCCGTTTGCTGCTGCACCCCCTCCCACCGCCCCACCTCATGGCGGAACGCACCATCGTGCTGCGCCAGGGAAGTCGACTGAGCAGGGACGATTTCACCGCCCGCCTTGTGGCCGAAGGCTACCGCCGGGTGGCGGTGGCGGTGGAAGCCGGAGAGGTGGCGGTGCGCGGCGAGATTTGCGACGTCTGCACCCTCGAGGGCGGCGTCCGGCTGGTCCTCGATGTCGACCGCATCGATTCCCTGCGCACCTTCGACCCCGCCACCCAGCGGTCGGACTCACGACCCCTGGCCGAGTTCACGGTGTCCCCCTTACGGCTCTTTCCGACCGACGCAGCCGCTCGGCATCGCCTCGCCGCCCGCCTGCAGTCGGACGGCTTCGGCCAGGTGGCGGCGTTGGTACGAGAGGAGCAGCACCGCGAGGTCTGGGAGGGGATGCTCCCCCTGGTTCACGAGTGCCAACCGCTGTGGTCCATGGTGGACCGCGTGGTGGTGTGCGAGCCCGCCGACGTTTTGGGCGAGATCGAACGAGCGATTAAGGCGGCGCAGCACAGCTGGTCCACCCTGGCGCTCCGCGGGCACGCCTTGCCCCCTCCCGACAGGGTGCTCTTCGACCGCCAGGTCTGCGCCGATGCCCTGGCCGACGCCGATCGCGTGGTCGAGCTGGCGCTTACCCAAGCCGCACCGACCGTGACGATCCATACCGCCCCGGCCCCCTCCCACGCCAGCCAACCCCGCCTGCTGCTGGAGGAGCTGCGCCGTGGCGTCGCCGAGCGTCGCCGGCAGATCCTGCTCGCCGCCTCCACGGGCGAGGAGCAGCGACTGGAGCATCTGCTCGCCAGTGCGGAGCTGCGCCTTTCTCGCGGCTGGCCGGGCGAAGGGGAGATTGGCATCCAGGCGGGCACCCTGCCGCGCGGGTTCCTCTGGCGTGAGGCGAACCTCGTCGTCTACGGTCGCGGCGATCTTACCACCCTGCCGCCCCCTGGCCGGCAGCGGCGCTCCCTGGCCGTGGTGCTCGCCGAGATGCGCGACCTCCGGGTGGGGGATTTCGTCGTCCACGCCGACCACGGCATCGGCAAATTTTTGGGGTTCCGCACCATTCTCCACGATGGGGGGACCCACGAGTGCGTCGAACTGGAGTACGCCGGCCGCGGTAAGTTGCTGGTGCCCCTGGACCGCGCCGACGTGCTGGAGAAGTACGCCGCGGCGAGCGAGGGCACGGCTCCAAAGCTGGATCGTCTGGGCGGAGGCACGTGGGCGCGCACCAAAGCGCGGGTCAAGAACTCTCTTAAGGATCTGGCCGGGGAGCTCCTGCGCACCCACGCCGCCCGCGAGCTGTCCCGAGGCTTCGCGTTTTCCAAGGACTCGCCGTGGCAGCGGGAGTTCGAGGCGGCGTTCGAGTACGAGTTGACACCCGATCAGGAGGCGGCGGTCCGGGAGGTCAAGCGGGACATGGAGTCTGCCCGCCCCATGGAGCGGCTGCTGGTCGGCGACGTCGGCTACGGCAAGACGGAGGTGGCGATGCGGGCCGCCTTCAAGGCGGTGCTGGACGGCAAGCAGGTGGCGGTGCTGGCCCCCACCACGGTGCTCGCCGCCCAGCACCTGCGCACCTTCACCCGGCGTTTCGCCGGCTTTCCAGTGGAGCTGCGGGGCCTTTCCCGCTTCCTGTCCGCCGACGAGCAGCGCGCCACCCTCGCCGGACTGGCCGACGGAACGGTGGACGTGGTCATCGGCACCCATCGGCTGCTGGCCGCCGACGTCCGCTTCCGCGATCTGGGGCTGGTGGTGATCGACGAAGAGCAGCGTTTCGGCGTAGCGCAGAAAGAGCGACTCAAGCAGCTGGTTGCCGGTGTCGACGTCCTGTCGCTGTCCGCGACCCCCATCCCGCGCACCTTAAACCTCGGCCTGCTGGGGTTGCGGGACGTGTCGATCATCGAGACCCCCCCCCGCGACCGCCTGGCGGTGCAGACCCACGTGTTGCCGTTCTCCCGGGAGTTGCTGCGCGAAGCCATCATCACCGAGATGGCGCGCGGCGGGCAGACGTTCTTCGTCCACAACCGCGTCGCCTCCATCGGCGGACTCGCCACCTTCCTGCGCGACACCGTCCCGGAGGCTCGCCTGGTGGTGGCGCACGGCCAGATGCCGGAACGTCAGCTGGACCGGGCGATGAGCGCCTTCGTGGATGGCCACGCCGACGTGCTGTTGGCCACCTCCATCATTGAGAACGGCCTCGACATCCCCAACGCCAACACCCTCATCGTCAACCGCGCCGAGCGTTTCGGCCTGGCGCAGCTGTACCAGCTGCGCGGCCGGGTCGGGCGCTCCGACCGCCTGGCCTTCGCCTACTTCCTGGTACCGCCCGAGACGTCTCTGTCCGAGGAGGCGCGGGCCCGCCTGGCCGCCCTCGTGGAGTTTGCCGAGCTGGGCTCGGGTTTTCGCATTGCCGCCCGCGACCTGGAAATCCGCGGCGCGGGCAACCTCCTGGGCGCCGAGCAGCATGGCCACCTTCGCGCGGTGGGGTACGAGACCTATTGCCGCCTGCTGGAGGAGGTGGTGCACGAGCTCAAGGGGGAGGAGGCAGCGGCGCCGGTCCACGCCGTCGAGCTGCGCCTGGGCCTGGACCTCAAGCTCCCCGAGGCGTACCTCCCGGACGAGGCCCTCCGCCTCGCCACCTACCGCCGCATCGCCTCGGCGAGGGACGACGCCGACCTCGCTGATTTGCGCGCCGAGCTGGTCGACCGCTTCGGCCACCCCCCACCCCAGCTCGCCAACCTGATCCTGCACCAATCTTTGAGACGGCGCAGCGAAGCTGCCGGGGTGACGCGGATCCGCCGCAACCAGCTCGGTCTCGAGCTCACCCTCGATGCCGCGCACCCGGCGGCTCACGGCGTGGCGCTGTCTCTGCTGCGCCGCGTGGCCGGCGCCACCCTCTCCCCCCAGGGGGTGCTGCGCCTTCCCTCCCTGGAACAGGACGCAGCCGGCGACGCGGCGGCGCTGTGCGACCTGCTACCAGCGCCAACAGCGGCGACAGAACCGCTGTAAACGTGGAAAACGCGCTACAATTCCCCCATGCCGGAATTGCGGTGGCGTGCCGGAGAGGAGCTGCGGTCGCTCCGTCTGGAAGGCGAGCCCGTCGGGATCGGCCGCGCATCGGACAACGACATCGTCATGAAGGACTTCTCGGTGTCCCGCCACCATGCCCGGGTGGAACGTCGAGGTTCCTCTTGGTGGGTAGTGGACCTGGGCTCCACCAACGGCGTCAAAATCAACGGCCGATACCAGCCGGAAGCCCCCCTGTCCGACGGCGACCGCATCCAGGTGGGCAATTTCACCATCGTATTCCACAGCGCAGACTCGGCCGAGAGGGAGTCGGTGGTTTCGTCCACCCTCATCCGCTCCATCGACGAGTTCTGCGAGAGTTTCCCCCTGGAGGTGGAACCGTCGGCCGCGCCAGCCGCCGCCTCCGCCCGCGAGCGCGTGCTGGAGGCGTTGGCCCGCGTGGCCCGCACGCTGCTGGAGGTGGAGGAGCTGGAGCCGGTGCTGGAAAAGGTGATGGAGGCCGTCTTCGCCCAGCTGCCGGCCGACCGCGCCTACCTGTTGCTGATTACCGGCCCCGACCGCAGCGAGCTGCGGATGGCCCGCTCCCGCGGCGGCAAGCCCCTCACCAAGGCGCCGGTTTCCCAGACCATGCTGGAGCTGGTGACTCGCCAGAAGGTGGCCATTTTGACCTCGGATGCGCAGGTGGACGAGCGCTTTGCCGCCGGCCTGTCGGTGCGCATGCACCAGATCCGCTCCGCCATGTGCGCGCCGCTGTGGTACCGGGACGCGGTCATTGGCGTGCTCTACGTGGACACCCCTTTGGCCAGCGGGTGTTTTCACGCCGAGCACTTGGACTTGCTGACAGCTCTCGCCAATTACGCCGCCGTCGCCATCGAGCGCGCCAAGCTCAACGACTCCATCCGCGAGCAGAAGCGCATTCGCGAGCGCCTGGAGCGCTACCACTCCCCGGCCGTGGTGGAGGCCATCGTCGGCCACCACCGCTCGGGCTCCAGTCCGGACCGCCACGAAACGCGCGAAGTGTCGGTGTTGTTCGCGGACATTGTCGGCTTCACCCAGCGCTGCGAGGGGATGGAACCTACGGAAGTAGCGGCCTTCCTGACGCAGTTCTTCTCTTTGGCCACCGACTCGGTGTTCGAGTTCGGAGGCACCGTGGACAAGTTCATCGGCGACGCCATCATGGCCTTCTTCGGGGCGCCCCTGGCGCAGCCCGACCACGCCGAGCGGGCGGTGCTGGCCGGCCTGGCCATCCGCCGACGCTTGAAAAGGTGGAACCGGGAGCGCCTGCTGGCCGGGCTGGACGCCGTCGAGGTGCGGGTGGCCATCAACTCAGGGTTGGTGGTGGTGGGCGACATTGGCTCCGCCACGCGCGTGGACTACACGGTGCTGGGGAACACGGTCAACGTCGCGGCGCGCATCGAGGACGCCGTCGCCAAGCCGGGCCAGGTGGTGCTGGGTGCGGCGACGCAGAAAGCGGTGGCCCACATTTTCCCCACCGAGCATCTGGGCAACATCGAGTTGCGCGGCCTAAAGGCCAAGCTGCCGGTGTTCCGCGTTCTCACCGAGGAGCTCACCGGAGCGGGCGAGTGACGGCCCTGACGCGGGTCATCTTTGTCACCTCCAGCGCCCCCAAGCATCGGGAGGCGGAGGCAATCCTGGGGATTCCCCTCACTCGACAGCACCTCGATCTCGTCGAGCCGCAGAGCTTGAACGTCCTCGAGGTGGCGAGGAGAAAGGCGCGGCTTGCCCACCTTATGCTGCACCAGGCGGTGCTGGTCGAGGACACTTCCCTGGAACTGCGGGCCCTGGGCGGTTTTCCCGGACCACTGGTGCGTTGGCTGCTGGACGCCGCCGGTCCCGAATCCCTGGCGAGAATCCTGGACGGCTACCAGGACCGCCACGCCACCGCCCGCTGCGTCGCGCTGCTGTTCGATGGCAGTCGCGAATGGATCGGCGAGGGGAGCGTGGAGGGGAGCATCGTCAAGGTCCCCCGCGGCACCTCGGGGTTCGGCTGGGACGTGGTGTTCGCGCCGACGTGGGGCGATGGCAGAACTTACGCGGAGATGAGCCCCGACGAGAAAAACGCCCGCTCCCACCGCGCCCTGGCCTTTCACAGCCTCGCTCAACAGCTTCCCGCGGAGTGCCTCACTCCACCACCATGACCTCCCGGGGCAGCGGCAGCCCGGCGGCGCACCGCTGGCGATCCGCCAGCAGCAGCTGCCACAGCCGGACGACCCGCGCCCTCAGGATGGTCTCGTCGCCGTCGTTGCGCAGCACGTAGCTGGCCACCGCCCGACGGGCCGCATCATCGAGCTGCGCCGCCACCACCGCCGTGAAGGCAGCCTCGCTCCACCCCGCCGCCAGGGCCCGCCGCCGACGCAGGTGCAAGGGCGCCTCCACCACCACCAGCCGGTGATAGTGCCGCCAGCTCCCGGTCTCCACCAATAAAGCCGCTTCCACCACGGCCACCGGCGTCGGGGTTGCAGCCTGAACGTGGAGCCAGTTGGCCACCTCGCCCTGCACCAGGGGGTGGATGAGCGCCTCCAGCCGGCGGCGGGCCTGGGGGTCGGACAGCACCCTCTCCGCCAGCGCCCGCCGGTTCACCGCCCCATCGGGGCCCAGAACGCCACAGCCGAACTCGCGTTCCACCGCGATGGCGCCGGCGCCGCCAGGTCGGTACGCGGCCTCCACCACCTCGTCGGCGTCGAGGACCGCCGCGCCCAGCGCCATGAGAAGGCCAGCGACGGTGCTCTTGCCGCTCGCCACCCCGCCCGTCAGCCCTACCCGCAGCACCTCACTCCATCCCGCGCCGGCGCCGCGCGGCGCGCACCGTGTTGCGCAGCAGCCCGGCGATGGTCAACGGCCCGACCCCGCCAGGAACCGGCGTGATGGCCGCCGCCACCTCCCGCACCGCCGTGAAGTCCACGTCCCCCACCAGGGTGTACCCGCGCTTGGCGACCTGCCCCCGCCTGCCTTCGTCGCCCGGGTACAAACGCGCCACCAAACCAGGGTCCTCCACCCGGTTGATGCCCACATCGACCACGACTGCCCCGGGCTTGACGAACTCGGCGCTCACCAGCGCCGCCTTGCCGATCGCCGCCACCAGCACATCCGCCTGGCGACAGACTCCGGCCAGATCGGCGGTGCGCGAGTGGCAGACCGTGACCGTGGCGTGGCGGGCCAGCAGGAGTGCCGCCATGGGTTTGCCCACGATCTCGGAGCGCCCCAGGACGACCGCGCGCCGGCCGCTCAGACCCACCCCCTCGGCGTCCAGCAACTCCATGATCCCGGCCGGAGTACACGGCACAAACGAGGGCCTGCCCTGGTGCAACAGCCCCACGTTCAGCGGGTGAAAGCCGTCCACGTCCTTGGCCGGATCCACCAGGTCCAGAAATGCCCGGCTGTTGAGGTGGGAAGGGAGGGGAAGCTGCAGCAGAATGCCGTCCACATCCCCGTTGCAGTTGAGCTGGACGATTAGCTCGCGCAGTTCCTCCGCCGTGGTGGCGGCGGGCAGGGCGTGGGTCGCCGCTCGTATCCCCACTTCATGCGCCGCTTTGCCCTTGGCTGCCACGTACACCCGCGAGGCGGGGTCGTCTCCCACCAACACCACCTCCAGCCGGGGCACGACGCCATGCCCCGACAACCGGGCGACGTCTTCCGCCACGGCGCCGCGAATCCGCGCCGCCACGGCCGCTCCATCCATGACCCTGGCACTCATCCTCACCCTCCCTTTCTCGCCACCGTCAACACCGCGATACCTCCCGACAGGTGCCGCTGCTCCGGAAGCGGAAAACCGGCGCGCCGGCAGGCGGCAGCAAAACCGGAAGCGTCGGCGAAACTTCCCACCGAGGCCGGCAGATACGCGTAGGCCGCCCCGTCATCGGAGATCAACCCCCCCACCGGCGTCACCACCCAGCGGTTCCACAGCGCCGCCAGCCGCGCGACGATGACCCGACGCGGCTGGTGAAACTCCAGCGCCCCCAGGATGCCCTTCGGCCGCAGCACCCGCGCGATTTCGCTCAGGCCCTTATCCAGGTCAGCGAAATTGCGTACCCCGAAAGCGACCGTCACCGCCGCAAAAGCGCCGGTGCGGAAGGGCAGAGCGAGGGCGTCGGCAGCCACCCAGGCGGCCCCATGGCGCCGTCGGCGCCCTTTGCGGCGGGCCAGCACCAGCATGTCCAGGCAGAAATCCGCTCCCACGGCCCGGCGATCCCTGACTGCCAGCGCCACGTCGCCGGTGCCGCAGGCGAGATCTAAAACCGGGCCCGGCGGCGCCTTGGCCAACGCCGCCACCAGATGCCGCCGCCAGCCCACATCCTGGCCCAGGGAGAGAAGGCGGTTGAGCAGGTCATAGCGGCGCGCCACGGAGGAGAACATGGCGCGGATGGCGCGCGGATCGCGGGCCAGTCGGTCCCCGTAGTCCAGTGACGGTGAAGGCGGCCTCATCGCCGCAAGCTCCCATTGATGTCTGCTACCATGTCGTAAAGGAGCACCAGGTTGGAGATGGCCCGTTCCTCCCGCGCCGGCTGCAGCAGCGGTTGGCACCCCTCTAGGGGCAGCTCGCGGCCACTTTCCAGTTCCCAACAACCGGTCTGGCTCACCAGGCCGTGGCCGCCCAGCGCCAGAACGGCTCCGTTCATCGCCGCCGTGCCGTAGGGGCCAGCCACCGGCCAGCGCCGCTCGCGCAGCAGCGAGGAGCCGAGAAATGCCGGCGGCGGGGTTACCCCCAGCACGTCCAGCAGGGTCGGAGCGATATCCAGATGCCCTCCTTCCCTGCTCTGTTGCCCGCGGCACTCCTCCCTGGCTTTAGGGAGAAGCACGAAAAAGGGTACGCGATCGATACGCGGCCAGGTGGATTCGCTGCGCGGGGGCCAGCCGGCCAGCGCCAGCAGCCTCTCCTCCGGGTCGAAACCGGCATCGTGGTCGCCGTAGACGGCGATCACGGTGTTTTCCCCCAGACCCGCCCGTGCCAGCTGATCCACAAACCGTGCCAGGGCACGGTCCACGAAGCGCATGGAGTGCAGGTAGTTGCCCAGGGGCTTGCCCTCCAGCTCGCCCACCTGGAGTTCCCGATAGCTGGCCGGGAAGCCCTCAAAGGGGTGGTGCAAGCCGAGGGTGATGAGGAGAGCCATGAACGGCTGCGGCTGAGCCGCCAGTCGGGGTACCATGCGCTCGAAGAAAACGTGATCCGCCAGCCCCCAACCGATCTCCTCGCCCGGGCCGAGCTCGCGCCTGAAAAACGAGGTCTGGAAGCCGTAGCGGGGGTGCAAGGTGGCGCGGTTCCAAAAGCCGCGGTCGAAGGCGTGCGCTGACACCGTGGTGTAGCCCGCCTCGACCAGCACCGCGGGGAGGGCGTGGAAGTGGTTACGGGCGCGGCGGAAAGCCACCGCCCCGCGGTCCAACGCATGGAGGGAGTTGAGGGCGATGAACTCGCCGTCGGAGCTGCGTCCCTGGTCGCTCTGGTCAAAGACGAAGGGGAAGTACAGGGCCTGATCCCGCAACCGATTGAGGAAGGGGGTGACCTCCTTGCCTTCCACCCGCGCCCCCACCACCCACTGTTGCAACGACTCCACTTGGATTAGGATCAAGTTCTTGCCCGCCGCCACGGCGCTGCAAGGAGAGGCAGGCAGCGACACCTCCTGGCGGGCTCGGAAGAAGGCAAGGACCTTCTCCCGCGTCGCTGGGTCGGGGCGCCGCCTGGCCATCTGTTCGCGGCCCGTCCGCACCACGTCCACCAGGTGCGTCAGGCCAACTCCCCAGTGGCGCAGCATCTGGTCGTGGGAGAAGACTTGCGAGGCGAGCCCGCCGGGCGCCAAGGCCTCGCGAAGCGAACCCACGGCCGGCCAGGCCGCCAGTCCGGTGGCCAGGGCTACCGCACCAACCCCGCGCCAGCGAGCCAGGCGCGCGGCCGGGGGCGAAGGCCTGCCGGGCCACAGGGCCAGCGCGAACAGCAGCGCCGCTGCGCCCCCCAGGGCGAACCAGCCATCGGCCGAACGGGTGAGGGCGCGCACCGAGTCCGCCACCTGCCCGGTCTGCCGGGCGGCGTGGAGCGCCGTCAGTGGCACCAGCGACCCGAAGTAGCGAAAGTAGACCACGTCAGCGTAGGCGGTGAGGGCGGCGAACATCACCAGCCCCGCAGCCAGCCAGCGGCGCCAGCGCACCGGCACCAGCGCCACGGGCAGAGCCAGCATGGCGGCAGCGGCCAGCTCCAGGGTCATCGTCTCCCGCAAAACTCCGAACCCTGCCCGCAGCAAGAAACCCTGGGCCTGAACGACCACACCCAGGACGCACGAGACCACCGGCACCCCCAGCAGGAACCACCATGCCCAGGTAGGGCGACGGCGCAACAGCAGCCCGACGACGACCAGCACAACGGTGAGACCGAAGAAGGCGGACTGGTAGACGGCGATGCGCTCCACCGTCCGGGTTCGATGCACCACCCGCGCCGAGTTGGCCGGCGGTCCCAGCCAACGCACACTTTCTCGCACGGGCTCCCACTCCACCAGCCACTTCCCCGGGGCAGGAGGCGGTCCCAGCCGCGCCTGCAGCTCAACCACCTCGCCGGGGTGCACCGGGTGGGGGTAGGCTGTCCGCATCCCGTCGCGTTGCACCATGCGCCCGTCGGGCGACAGCCAGTGATACCCAAAATGATCGGCGAAATCGGGCGATGACCACACCTCACTGCCAACGTTGCGAATCACCGCGCGCACCCGGGTCTCTTCCCCCGCCCAAATGTAGCGCGGCGTGGAGATCTCAACGATTTCCCAACGCAGGCCCCCATCGGCCGTGCCACCGGGCCTGGCCGCCGCAAGGAGCAAGCCCGCGGCAAGGACGCTTTTGAGACGGGCTCGCTTCCCCATGCGGGCGGATGCTAGCATGGGCATGCCCTGCAACCCTGGCCATGACGACCAGTTTGTGCGCCGGCGCACCGCTCCCAAAAGGAGGGGTTGACGCTCCGGCGTTTACCCGGCTACGACGGGTGGGGACCGGGGGGCGGCGGAAGCGGCACGGAGAACGACGGCGCCGTGCCGACGCCGTGGTCGTACACCAGCCGACCTCCCAGGTGGGCCTGGTAGGCGACCAGCGCCGCCGCCAGCGCCAGGACCCCCAGGTATAACCACGCCGGCCAGCCGTGGTGTCGATCGGCCCAGGCCAACACGAGTCGCGCCCCGGCGAGCAGTAGCAACCCAACCATCACCGACACCCCGAGGGACTCGTGTTGCTCCAGCAGCTGCCGCACCTCGGGGGACACCACCGCCTCTTCGTGGGCCAGCTTCCCAGTTACGAACGCCGGCACGGAGCCCATCGCCGCCAGTACCACGAGGAACACAGCGGCGCCCTCGAGGCTCCGCCAGCGCCCCGTCCTCGACAGCGCTTCGAAAAGGAGAGCTACGAAGGTCAGAGCGATGGGAAAGTGCACCACCGCCGGGTGCAGTGGGTCGGGCAGGACCGACATGACAACACCTCCACCGAGAACGCGAGGGCCTCGGACGACGTTCCGGCCCGATCAACAAGGGCACTCGTCCGTTGCTTCCCGAGCGAGCAAGTGGGCCATAGCAGTGCGTTACCATTGCTTGGTGGACATCCTCATCGCCGTGGTCGTGATCGGGTGCGCGCTGGCGGGAGGGTTCTGGGGGGCCGTTCGCCTCGCCGCCTGGATCTTTGCCCTCGCCGCTGCCGGCTTCGCCGGTCGCTGGGCCGGGCCTGCAACCGCCGCCCTGGTGGCCGGCGGCGGTGATCCCCCGCCGGGAGCCAAGGCCGGGGGTGCGGTGCTGGCGGCAGCGTCGGCCGCCGTGGTGGTCCTGATCGCGGGACGCGGGCTCCGTCTCGGTCTGGAGAAAATCCGCCTGGGCTGGGTCGACCGCCTTGGCGGCGCGCTCGTGGCCGGCGGGGCAGCGCTGGCTCTGACCGCCCTGCTTCTGGCCCTGGCAGGCGAACGGGGCTACTCCCCCCCAGCGAGCGGAGCGCAGCGGCTCCAGCAGGTGGGACGCCAGGTGCTGATGTTGCAGCAGGAAAACGTAATCCCCCCGCGCCCCAATTAATGAGGTGACAGCGTCGTAGGCAGCCCGGGGCGTAGGCACGGCACAGGAGTGAGCGCCAGCCGGCGGACTCAGCGCAGGAGTAGCATCAGTAACACCAACCCCAACACGATCCCCAACAGAGCAACTAGCAACGGCCAGCACCCCAGGCTTGGCGGCCCGAGCTGACGATCCAGCTGTCTCTCCAGCATGGCCTTCAGTTCGTCCAGGGAAGGCTGGGGGGAGACCTGACCGGGCGGGGGCGAAGGGCGATCGCTCACAGCCCAGTATAGCTTGACGACCGCGGCAGGGCACCCCATACTTGAAGTATCCCGTTCCGCCACCTCCCCCCGGGAGGTCGGTCATGATCGCCAAAGTCTCATCGGCCGTGCCCCGCGGCGTGGAGGCCCTGCCTGTTCAAGTGGAAGTGGAAGCCCACCAGGGAATTCCACTTCTGGCTGTGGTGGGCTTGCCGGACACCGCCGTGCGCGAGGCGCGGGAACGAGTGCTCACCGCCATCCGGCAGCTGGGAGCCACCCTCGACGCCCGGTCGATTGTCGTTAACCTCTCCCCCGCCGAGGAGCGCAAGGAGGGATCTCTCCTCGACCTACCCATCGCCGCCGGCGTTCTGACCGCCGCCGGCCTGCTGCCCCAGGAGGCCACCTCCGGCCTGTGGTTGGTGGGAGAGCTGTCCCTCGACGGCGGGGTGCGGCCGGTTCGCGGCATCTTGCCGATTGCCGAAGCGGCCACCAAGACGGGCGCCGCGCTAGTGGTTCCGGCCGACAACCTGTCGGAAGCGGTGGTCGTTCGCGGTGCCCGGGTGTACCCCATCGTCGCGCTCTCCCAGCTGGTGGCACACCTGCGGGGAGAATGCCTGATCACCCCGGTGGTGGGGCGCGATGGCCACCATCCCTCCCCACCCCGATTCGGCGACCTGGACCTGGCCGATGTCGCCGGCCAGGAGCAGGCGAAGCGCGCCCTGGAGATCGCCGCCAGCGGCGGCCACAACCTCTTGCTCCTCGGCCCCCCCGGTACCGGCAAGACGATGCTGGCGCAGCGCCTGCCCGGGATACTCCCACCTTTGACCGAAGAGGAAGCGCTGGCCACCACCAAGATCTATTCGGTGGCCGTCGGCGTCGAGCGACCCCAGGGGCTCATCTGGCGGCGGCCCTTCCGCGCGCCGCACCACTCCATCTCCACCGCCGGCCTGGTGGGAGGGGGGTCGATCCCTCGCCCCGGCGAGGTGTCGTTGGCCCACAACGGCGTGCTGTTCCTGGACGAGATCACGGAGTTCCGCCGGGATGTCCTCGAGATGCTGCGTCAGCCCCTGGAGTCGGGGCAGGTGGTCCTCACCCGTGCGGCCGCCAGCCTCACCTTCCCGGCTCGCTTCCAGCTGGTGGCTGCGGCCAACCCCTGCCCCTGTGGGTTTCTAGGCGACGCCCGGCGGGAGTGCCGGTGTTCCCCCCGGGAGATAGCTCGTTACCGCGCCCGCCTTTCCGGGCCCCTGTTGGATCGCATCGATCTGCAACTGGAAGTCCCCGCTGTCCCCTACCGTGACCTCGCCTCTTCGGCGCCGCGAGAGGGCTCCGCGGCGGTGGCGAGGCGAGTCACCGCGGCGCGAGGGGTCCAGCTCCAGCGTTTCGGCGGTGGCAGGCGGCGCACCAACGCCGACATGACCCCCGCTGACCTCCGTCGCCATTGCGCTCTTGACCGTGAGGGGACTCGTCTGCTGGAAACCGCGATGGATCGACTGGCCCTGTCGGCGCGCGGCGTCAACCGCGTTCTCAAGGTTGCCCGCACCATTGCCGATCTGGATGGCTCCGATGGCCTGCTGCCCCGCCACTTGGCCGAGGCCATCGCCTACCGTACCTTGGAGCACCGGCGTTCGGCGTAGGCGCTGCGCCGGCCAGGATTCCTCCTCGTGTGGCGGCCGAACAAGGCTAATATCAAAGGTTTGCGCGATACCGGGAGGTCTGCGGGTGAGGGCGTCAGCGTACAATATCCGGGGATGCACGGAGCGGAGCCCACCACCATCGAGCACCTGCTGGAATCGAGCCGCCGCCGCGGCGGCTTTCTCACCGCGCAGCAGCGAGCCGGGGGATGGCGAGAGGCCTGGGGCACCCTCGCCGACCGTTTGCCCCACCCCTACTGGCTGTTTGGCGACGATGAGGTGCGACCGGTGGCGCTGGGGTTTCCCCTGCGGGTGTCGCGGGAGTGGGAAGCTTTCTGCCGTCAACTGGGGCGCCTGGTGTCAACCGAGGCGGAGTACCGTGTTGCCCTCCTGCGCGAGGAGCGTTTCGACAAGGTCGGCCTGGTGGAACAGCGGCGGGCCTTTGCGGAGGGGTTCTCCCAGTCGCTGGAGAATGCGCTCACCCACGACCACGGACAGCGGCTGCCGGAGCTGCTGTGGTTGGTAATCACGCGGGAGGCCACCGCCGCCATCGCCCAGGTGATCCGTGACGTGGCCTCCAGGGTTCCACAGGGGAAACGCGAGGAGGTCGAAGTCATCCGGCTCACCATCGGCGAGCGGCTGGCCGAGATCTGCCGGCGGGCCGAGGTTGAGGCTGTGGCCCGCCTGGAGCGGCGCGGGTTACTTGCACCGGGCGGCGATCCCCTGGCCGTGGCCGAACTGCTGCGCCGGGACTTGCTGCCGTGGGCCTTCGACGAGGTCGGCGATTCCTTCACGGGCCTGGCGGCGTACGTGGAACGCTCGCTGCGCCTCTCCCGCCAGCAGTTCGTGCGGCTGCTGCAAGAGGTGGCTCCCCGGTTGGAGCGACTGATGGCGCGAGATCACAATTTCCGCGCCGCCTTGAGCCTGCTGGAAAAGGACCTGGAAACCCTTGCACCTGCTCGATTGCTCCTGCATTCGGGGGCTTTGACCCTGCTCTCCCACTGGCAACACCCCGAGGCGCCGTCTCTCATTGCCCTGGAAGTGCAGATCCTGCAGCGACTCGAGGGCCTGCTCACGCGCTTTGAGGTGGTGGCAGCCCTGCGGCGTGCCATCTTTCCCGTGGCCGCGCAGAATGAGCGCATCGTCACGCGTCTGGGGACGCAGTTTTTTACGCTCTCGCCCGCCACTCGCCCGCTGGATTTCACCCACCCCGGGGTCACCGACTCGGCGGTGAGGCGTTACGGGCTGCTGTACGACCTGGCCGATTTCACCCAACAGCTGGAGGAACAACGGCGACGGGGAAGACAGTGGGAGCAACAGGCGCTGCTGTCGATGACGAAATTTCTTCAGCAGGTCGAAGAGATCCGCGCCCGACATCGGCTCAAGTTCGAGAAGTTCCTGGGGGATGGAGCGTTCTACTCGGCGCGCTCGGCCCGTCCCGTCCTCCTGGCCGCCGCCGAGCTGAGGATCCTCTACGAGCGTCTGCGTCGACAGGGGTTTCCCTTCGACCGCGGCCTCCGGCTCGCCGCCAACGTTGGTACTTACCACCTGGTCCCCATGGGCACGGGCAAGGAAACCCGCCCCCACTTCGAGTTCTTCGGGCACGCCCTCGTCGAGCTGGCGCGCCTCACCACCGGCAAGACCACCAAGGAAGTCGACGACATCACTGATTTTCTCCTTGCTGCCGGGTACGACATCAACCGCGTGCTGGAGTTTCTGGAACCGGTCCGGCACGAGTCGCGCCTGCCCGAGCACGCCCGTGAGCGCCCCTACGCCGCCTTTCTGGCCGAAAACGGCGAGTTGATCAACCTCGGCGGCGTGGTCACCGAGTCGTTTCTCGCCGATCTCGAGACGGAACTCGTCGAGACCCCGTTGCGGCGCACCGAAGCCTACGGCCTGCAGTGGTTGCTCTTGCCCTTCGACGCAGCGCAGCCGGAGAAGCCATGGATCGGCTTGCGGCTGCTGGGTAGCGCCCGCCTCAAGGGGATCGACCCGGGTCCGCTGGTGGAAATGGTGGTGCTGGATCAGCCCCCCTCGGATAGCGAGCCGCTAAAACCAGGTGGCTCCCTGGTGCAGACCCTGCACCGACTGGCGGGCCGCGTGGAAGAAACCGGCTTCCACCTGCAGGCAGCGGAGGGCGTCGCTATCCCTCCGGATCTCTGCGTCGTCAGCGCCCTCGACGACTACGCGCTGCGCCGCTGGTACGTGGGCATCTACAGCCGGGAACGGGACGCTGTCCTGAACGCGCACCCCTTGCCCCTTGCCAAGGCGTCGGTAGATGAACCCGTGGAGGCGTGGCTTTTCCGCCGCCGGGACGAGCTGGCGACTCTCTACCAGGGTTTAAGCCGTGGGAGCGCCGGCATGACCATCCCGCTGGCATCGCTGCGCAGCCGGTCCGGCTACTTCGCCTCCTTGCTGGCGTCGCCTCACCACGCCCTGGGGTAGCCGGCCCACCGGGATCACTGCGCAGGATGGACGTGGTAGATTGACTCACGACATGGTCCCCGCCCACATCTACATTCCGGACACCAGTGCCATCGTGGAAAACCCCGATGTCCTCGACCGGCTCCTGCAGCCGGGCAATGTCGTTATCCTGCTGCGGCAGGTGCTCGACGAGCTCGGCCGACTGCAGTCGAGCCGGGCTAAGTCTGAGGGGGTGCGCATGGCAGCGCGCACTGCCACGCGCAAGATCCTCGGCTATCGCACCCTGTCGGTGATTCACCATGACATCCACCGTCTGCTCGCAGGGGAAGCCCCTCTGGAGGCGTTCCCCCCCACCCCGGGGGGTGGGGTGCTGGCCTGGGAGCCGCCGGGGAACTCATGCCCCGGCGACGGCGATGGTGACGGAGCGATCATCGAGGCGGTACGCCGTTTGCAAGCCTTAGGCAACGGCAACGGGCGCTACCGGTTGGTGGTTATCTCCGAGGATTCCAATATGCTGCTGCGCTGCGACGCCGTCGGCCTGCTGGCCGAGCCCCTGCGCTACGGAAAGCTCGACCTCGCCAGTCTGGCTGACGTTTACGACGGAGTCGCCGAGCTCGAGGTCCCACTAGAGCTCGTGGAGAGGTTTTCGGCCTCTGGGGAACCGGGCGAGCGGTTCTTGCCCCTGGCGGCGCTCGCCGAGCAGCTGCCCGACCCGCAGTGGAACCAAGGGCTGGTTCTGCGCGCCGGAGCGGTCGAGGTGCTCGCCCGCGTCGATCTTGATGGCGGCGTGGCCAGAGAGCTGCGTCACGCGCAGTACTGGGATTCGCGTCGCTCCACCTGGGTTGCCCGCACCATCCTGTCGTTCACCCCGGCCGATCCGCGGCAGATTCTCGCCATGGAGTTCCTCCTCGACCCCTCCATTCAGCTCCTCGTGCTGGACGGACCGGCGGGTTCGGGCAAGACCCGGCTGATGGTCATTGCCGCCCTATACCTGCTTTGTGGACAGCCGACCGCCATGAAGCTGCACCGCCGTTCCCAGCCGCTGGGAGAAAACGGCGGCACCTTCGAAGGTGGGCTCATCCTGTTGCGTCCGGAGTATTCGTCCTCCCGGTTCGAAATGGGGTTCCTGCCGGGGGACCACAACGAGAAGCTCTCTCCGTGGCTGGAACCGTTTTTCCAGGCGATTCGCGGCGTTTCCCTGGCCAACGGCCACGACTTTCAGGGCCAGCTGGAGGCGACCGGACGTCTCACTTTGCTGTCCACATCGCTGCTACGCGGCCTGGATATCGAGAACTCCCTGGTGCTCGTGGACGAGCTCCAGAACGGCGATCGGCACCTGGCGAAAACCCTCATGAGCCGCTTCTGCGCTTCCTCCAAGGTCGTCCTCGCCGGCTGCCTCGACCCGGTGCAAATCGACAACCCCTACGTGGACTGGAAATCCAACGCTTTGACCCGGATCAAGCAGGCCTATCGAGGCTTCGGCCCGGTGGTTGCGCAGGTGCGACTGCGGCGGAACTATCGTGGTCCCATCTCCACCAAGGCCGACGAGCTGTAATCCCATCGAGGAGAGGCGGGCGCACCATGCTGGAAGCCGTGGTCCTCATCAACGTCAAGCCGGGCCAGATGCGCCGCGTCGAGGACGCCCTGCTGGCCCGGGAGGGGATCGAAAAGCTGTACTCCGTTGCCGGCGCCTTCGACCTGGTCGCCATCCTACGGACGGCGCGCAACGAGCGCCTGGAGGAGCTGGTCACCGGCGAAATCGCTGCGCTCGAGGGGGTTGAACGCACCACGACACTGGTGGCGTTCCGCTGTCTCGCCCGACGGGAAGCCGACGGCACCTTTTCCCTCGGTATGCCTGGCGGGGATTAGGAACATTTGCCACCACAAATACCTGTGCTCAGCGCTGCGGTTCGACTCTCAGCATACCATAGCGCAGGATCTCGGCAGTCTCCCGAATGACCGTATCGGTGTCCTCGCCAAAGTGGTTGGGCACCCCGAACAGGATTTCCACGGCAAAGTAGTTGAGGAAGAAGCGGCTGGCCATCATCACCGCCAGGACGGGGGAAATCCCCGGGCGTAGACGCCGCGTCAGCTCCTCCGCCCGTCCGTAGCGCTGCATGAACTCGGCGAAACGCCGGGGCATGTCGGCGTAGAACTTGCGGATGTGCAGACCCTCGAACTCCACCACATCCACGTACACCAGGGCCACGTAGCGGCGGTAGGTCTCCACCAGCTGCCGGGATGCATGACCGAGGGCCTCCAGGTTCTCCGGGAAGGTCCCGCTGGCCAACGCTCGATTGAACGGCAAGTCGGGATCGTCGATGGCCTGCCAGTATTGGTCCAGCAACGTTCGGTAGATCGCCTCCTTGTCGGCGAAGTGATGGTAGACGCTGCCGGTGGACACCCCCGCCGTGGTGGCGATGTCGCGCACGCTGGTGGCACGAAACCCGCGCTGAGAGAAGAGAGTCAGCGCCGCTTCCAGGATTTGCTCGCGACTGCGCTGGGAACGGAGTTGTTGGTTCATGTAAACCTACCGATCGTTCGTTATTATTTTAGACTTCGCCCCCACTGCCGTCAAGCCGCGGTCGGCGCCGTTGGTCCATGGTCACTCCCCGGCTTTCAGCTCGCCGGCCCGGCCGTGGGGTCGGACGTGGTGTCGGCTGGCGCCGGTGTCGAAACCGCGCTTTCTTTGCGTTGCAGGCGCGCTTGGAGCAAACCCTCCAGCTCGGCAGCCTTGGCCACCCCGTCGCGCGGAAGGCGGAGAAACCTGCCGCCCCGGGTTTGCAGCCGGAGCACCGTGACGTCGAACGGGTCGGGGGAGAGAGCGAGGTCCGCCAGGGCGTGGCGGCGCATGCGCATCCCGCTGCGCCACACCACCGCGTCGTCTTCGATGATCACCAAGGGCTGACGCAGGCGGTACCAGGAGACCAGGTTCACCCCCCCGACGACGATCCACGTCAGGCCGACGAAGATGTCCTTGCCGCCCGTTTTGGCAAGCCCCATGATCAGCCATACGATGCCGCACAGAGCGATGATCCCGTTGATGACCCCCCAGGTTATGGAGCGCATCAGCCCCATGCCCGGTGCCGCTGCGGTGAATTCCTGTCGCGCCATGTTTTCCACCTCCCGATCCCAACGCCCGACCGGTTCAGCGTGCGAATTCCACCGCGCGCGTCTCGCGGATGACGGTCACCTTGATCTGACCGGGATAGGTAAGCTCATTCTCGATGCGTCTGGCGATATCCCGGGACATCCAAATCGCCTCCTCGTCGGACACGTGGTCCGACTCCACGATGATGCGCAGCTCGCGACCGGCCTGGATGGCAAACGCCTTCTGCACCCCCTTGAAATCGGCGGCGATGGCTTCCAGGCTCTCCAGCCGCTTGAGGTAACTCTCCAGAATCTCGCGGCGAGCCCCGGGACGCGCCGCCGAGAGCGCGTCGGCGGCCGTCACCAACACCGCCTCCACGGTGCGCGGATCGTGGTCCCCGTGATGGCACTCCATGGCGTGAATGACCTCCTCGGACTCGCCGTACTTGCGCAGGAGCTCGCGGCCCAGGGATAGGTGGGTCCCCTCCAACTCCCGATCCACCGCCTTGCCCACGTCGTGGAGCAGGCCGGCGCGCCGGGCGACGCGCGCGTTGACCCGTAGTTCGGTGGCCATGTAGCCGGCCAGCTGGGCAACCTCTTTGGAATGGCTCAAGACGTTCTGCCCGTACGACGAGCGGTACTGCAGGCGGCCCAAAAGCCTGAGCAGCTCGGGGTGGACATCGGGGAACCCCAGCTCGATGGCTGCCGCCTCGCCGTCGCGGAAGATTTTCTCATCCAGCTCGGCCCGCACCTTCGCCACGATCTCCTCGATTCGGCCGGGATGGATGCGACCGTCCTGCATGAGCCGCTCCAGCGCCAGGCGAGCCACCTCCCGGCGAATCGGATCGAAGCAGGAAAGCAGTACCGCCCCCGGCGTATCGTCGACGATCAGATCCACCCCGGTGGCGGTCTCCAGGGCGCGGATGTTGCGGCCTTCCCGCCCGATGATGCGGCCCTTCATCTCGTCGCTGGGCAGATCCACCACCGAGACGGTGCTTTCCACCACGTGGTCCGAGGCCACCCGTTGAATGGCGAGGGAAATGATCCGTTTGGCCCGATTGGTGCCCTCCTGGAGGGCCTCTTCTTCGATGCGCTTGATCAGTTTCGCCGCATCCATGCGCGCCTGGTTCTCCATCTCGCGCACCAGTTCCGCCTTGGCCTGCTCCGCAGTAAGGCCAGCGATCCGCTGCAACTGCTGGCGCTGCTCGGCGATGAGACCAGCGATCTCGTCCTCGCGAAGGGAGATGCCGACGTCTCGCTCATCCAATGCCCGCCGCAGGTCGGCCAGCGCGCGCTCCTGTGCCGCCAGTTCCTCCTGCTTGAGGACGAGAGCCGCCTCCCGTTGCTCAAGGCGGCGCTCCTGCAGGAGAAGTTCCTGCCGGTACTGATGGGTTTCACGTTCGAACTCACTGCGCGCTGCCAGAAGCTTCTCGCGCGCCTCCAGGGCCGCGTCCTTCAGCCGCCGCTCTGCCTCCTGCTCGGCCACCGCCAGCAGCCGGCGAGCCGAGCTCTCGGACTCCGCTTGTAACCGGGCGATGTCGGCACGGGCACGACGGCCCAGCAACAGAATCACCGCAACCGTCACTACGCCCGCCGCCAATGCGGCCAGCACAATGGTTGTGGCCATGGGCTCCCCTTTCAAGGAACATGGGGTACACCACGGCGAAGAGTCTTACCGGTGAAGAGAAGGGGAAAAGGCCCCCGCCCTCGGCCGTGTGAGCAATCCTATTTGAACCTGTTCTCCACAGGTGGGAACCTACCCGCCGTGCTTCGCTCGCCGGAGGGCTCGCTCCGCCCGGCAAGACCCGGCTCCCGACAAATAGGTGTTGGTTCACCAATAGTTTCGCTCATCACTAACCGCGCAGGGGCCTCCTTTCGTTTCCTTCCCTTCACCTCACGGGGCCTCGTCAATGGCCTCGTCCAGCCGCGCTATCAGCCCTTCCAGCCTTTGCCGAACTCTCTCCGTTCGTGTACCTGGTTCCGTCCTCTGTTCTCGAAACAGCTCATCCGCGATGTTGAGAGCTGTCAGCACCGCCAGCTTGGCGGTGTCGACGTGCGGGGAAACTTCGGCGAGCTCTCGCATGCGCCGATCCACGAAGCTGGCGAGCTCCTGCAAGTGCTCGCTCGACTGCGTGCTACGCAGCTCGTAGCGTCGACCGAAAACCTCCACCGATGCACGGGTGCTTGCCGCCATTCGCACCTCTCCGGGTCAGTATACAACGTTCGTCAACGCAAGAAAAAACCACTGCGAGAAAAGCAGATGTCTGTTGGCCTCAAGGGCCGGTCAGGAGGATTTGGCGGCCCGGGAGTCCTGACGCATCGTCACCCTACCCTCCAGGATCGCACCCTCCACCACCTGCAGGGCGGTGCATGTCACATCCCCGCGCAGGTGGCCGGAAGATTCGATCGACACCAACTCGTTGGCCGAGAGGTTGCCCACCACCGTGCCCGAAATGACCACCCGCGTGGCGCTCACCTCGGCCTCCACCGTGGCGCCTGGCGCCACCTCCAGCGCGGCGCCGAGGGTGAGCTTGCCCACCACCTTCCCTTCCACGCGCACTGGGGTGTTTCCGCTCAGTTCCCCACTGAGGACCGTGTCGCGAGCAATCACGGTCAACTCGCCCGGGCGAGCATCGGAGGAGCGAGAGAGGGAGACTTTGCCAAAAGCCGTCATGGAGCTGTCGGGAGTGCTGGAGCGGGCAACGGGATTCGAACCCGCGACTTTCAGCTTGGGAAGCTGACACTCTACCAGCTGAGTTATGCCCGCTCACGGCCTACCCAGCTAGGAAAAGGTAGCCTGCGGTGGAGGGACTGTCAAGGCCGAGTTCGATTCTCGCCCCTCACAGCGCCGGTCGTGCCGCCGAGAGGTTGCCCACCGGCCGGGGAACCACTAGGATGGTCGCCGGGACGGGTGCACTTCCATGGGCGCGAGTGGCGAAGCTGACAGGGGTAGGGGCACGAAGCGATCATTACGGCTGGCCGTGGCTGGCCTGCTGATGGCAACCACCCTGCTCGCCGCCGAACGGCGAGAGCTCATCCAGCAGACCTTCCGGACGGACCCCGGCCGCCTCGTCCTCATCGACGCCGGACCGCTGGACCTCTTCGTGCGCGCCGCCGACGTTCCGGAAATCCGCATCAACGCCGAACTGGCCGCTGGTGCCCTAAAAGAGGCCCAGGCGCTGGCCTGGATCGAGGCCCACCGACCGCAGATCGAGGACGGCGCCGACGCCTTTCGCCTGACCGTGCCGGAGGCTCGCCGCTTCGGTCTGTTGCGCGGCGTCGTCGCCTCGCGGGCCCGCCTGGAGGTCGTTCTGCCCTTCCGAGCGCTACCGGACCTCACCACCAGCTCCGGCAACCTGCGCGTGGAGGGAGAGTTTCCCGATGCCCGCCCGCTGCGCCTGCGAACCGCCTCGGGCGATGTCTTTTTTGCCGGCTGGGCACCCCGCGTGGAGCTGCGCAGCACCTCCGGCAGCCTCGAGGTGCGCGCCAGCCGACCGTTGGAGGAGTTTCTCGCCCGCTCTGCCTCCGGCAACGTGGCGCTCGCCGGCGGGGCTCGACTGGCGCGGTGCGACAACGGTTCAGGGAGCGTGCGCCTGCACGCCCTCGCTGGCCCGGCTGGAGTCGCCACCACTTCGGGAAACGTGACGCTGCAGTTCGACTCGCTGGCGGTGGGCGACGAAATTCGCGTAACCACCTCCTCCGGTCGGGTGAGCGTGATGTTGCCGCCCGGCGCCGAGCCGGGCGGCACCTTGGCCAGCTCCCGCGGAGAAATCCGCTCTTCCTACGGGGGCGAAGCCAGCCAGGAAGGCGGCCGTTTCGTCCTCTTCGGTCGCAAGCCACTTCTCACCATCACCACCACCTCGGGTCGGATCGATCTGTCCTGATCCGGGATCGCTTGGGCGCGAACAACCGCCACCGGAGGACGCTCAACGACCGCGGGGGCCCGGCGGCTCGGTCGCCGAAACGGCTACCGGCCGGGGCTTCATCTTTCTGGCGACAACCGGCTTTGCCAGCAGCCGCATGGCTGCCATCCTGGCGCGGTAGAGGCGAAAGCGCAGGTCCCGCGTTCCCAGGTAGGCGGTATCTCCGGGGTTGACCACCAGGGAAACCTGAATGTTGGGGATCACCTCGGAAGGAATCCCGTGGCGGACCATGGCCTCCCACACATGGGCAAATACCCGCCGCATGTCATCGGGATCGGGCGAGGGAAACCCTTCCAGTAGAGATCCCTTCAGCGGCCTGAAGATGCACACCGTGGGGAAGGCCCCCACCGAGGTGATGTAATCGATGGCCGCCAGGGTGTCCTGGATGGGCTCCAAACCGGCGATGATCTCGCCGGAAACTGCCCCCCTCCCCAGTTTGGAGGCGGTGTACTCCATGGCCTCGAAGAACGCCCGCTGGCCCAGGGCGTGGCACTTGCCGGGACAGAATCTCTCGAAGTACTCGGGGTTGTGGAACTCGTAGCAGAAGGAGAAGTGGTCCGCACCCAGGGCGATGAGCCAGTCGTACTTCCAGAAGTCATGGGCGAGCACCGGAGCCACCTGCACGCCGATGAACCCCCCGACCTGCTCCCGGATCGCCTTGACATAGGGTGCCGCCAGGTTCAGCCCGTGCACCGCCGAAGCTTCCGGGCGATCCTCCCGCTGGTAGCCGGCGTTGAAGTGAACGAAGGTTACCCCCGACTCTTCCTTGGCCGCCTGCGCCACCTCCACCACCTCGTCCACTCGCTTGCGCAGCACCTCGGCTTTGCCCACGTTCAACCCGGATGTGCAAAACTTGCAGTGCCGGTCGTTGCCCGGATCCCAGAACCGACAGGTTTCGGAAATATAAATCCCCAAATACGTTCCCTGTAGCACCCCGATGGAGGACATGGGCGTGCCCCGGGACGTGGTGCGGGCGTACCAGTCGGGCTCCGGCGGCAGGTGCACCGGGTAAGCCTCGTCGCTGCGTCGGTCCACCACCAGGTATTGGCCCGCCTCTTTTTTTAACAACAGCGGAGACATCGCCACAAATTCTTCTTCCACTGGGACGTTGCACCACACGTCCTTGAGGTCACCGGGAATCACCAGCTCCAGCCCCGACCCCAGTCCGGCGCGGGTGCGGCGGAAACCCCGCGCGTCCTCCGCCAGCATGCACGATGAATCGATCCGTAGACCTCGGCAGAACAGTTCAATCTCCAACTCACACGGGTTGAACCGCGCCAATCTCTGCTCCTCCCAGCCGCATGCTATCACCCACCCGGCCCAGCCTCCGGACGGCCGTGGTATGATTCTCGCCGTCGCGGTTGGGGCCGTAGCTCAGCTGGGAGAGCGCTAGAATCGCACTCTAGAGGTCGAGGGTTCGATCCCCTTCGGCTCCACCATTTACCTTCAAGAACTTACGGGGCGCCTCCGGGGTGTTAAGGTCGTGAAAGTGGCCAATTCGCGCCCCATTTGCGCCGTGGGCAAAGCCGGCCGCCCCTCGTTTCGTACCCCCACCCCTGCCCCCCCCTCGGGGTTTCGAGTCGGCCCGGCAGTCGATCGAACGTCGTTCGTCCCCCGGGCCGCGCCGCCGCCGACCGGGCTGCGGCAAGCGCCTCTCCCTAAATGCGAGCAGGGGCACGGGCACGCCTTCGGGGCATCGACGCGCTCCCCTGCGGATTCCTGCCCCCGCGGGCGGCCGCCAACGAGAGAACTGCGCGGAGTTGACCGGACGGCGGCGAAAAGCGGCCATGGGATGGGAATAATTTGGTCGCTCGTTGCCTTGTAAAAAGGCGATGAGGGATGCGCACCCCACCCTCAGCGCCCGTGCCCCGGCGGTTGAAGGATGTACTGACGGCGAGGCCCCCACATCGGCGTCGCACCCGTTGGTCGTCACACCCGCTTTTACGCCGCTTGCACCCGAGCAGATCAAGGAGCTGTTGATGTCCAAACACGGCAAGGTGGTGCTCGCCCAGGCGTGGTCGAGTCTATGCCTGCCGTGCCAGGAGGAGTTTCCCGATCTCATGCGGCTTTATCGCGAATTTGCGCCGCACGGCCTCGAACTGGTGCTCATTTCGGCCGACCTACAGGCGTGGCGCGAGCAAGCGCGCACGTTTTTGGCCGGCCAAGGGGTCGACTTCCCCGCGTTCTCCACCACCGGCAGCCTCGAGGCGTTCATTGAGGCTTTCGATCCTGCGTGGAGCGGCTCGCTGCCGGCCACGCTGGTGCTCGGGCAAAACGGGCAGAGGCGTGGTTTCTGGCCAGGCGCTGCCACCTACGAGGAGTTCCGAAAGGTGGTGGAGCCGCTTCTCGGCGAAAAGGGTCCCGAGAAGTGCCCAGCCCCGCTTGCCGCCGCCCGAAGTGCTTAAGGAGGACAACAATGAAAGGAACCCTCACGATGCTGATGTTCTCTGCCGCGTTGACGTCACCAACGGTGCTCGACCTGGGCGACAGTATCCCGATGGCCGACGTGAAGATGAAAAACGTGGACGGCAACCAGGTGTCGATTGCCCAAATCAAGGGCACCAAGGGCACGCTCGTCGTGTTCACTTGCAACCATTGCCCGTATGTGAAAGCCTGGGAAGAACGCCTCACCGAGCTGGCCAACTCTTTTCAGAAGGAAGGCATCGGCGCGATCTTCATCAACTCCAATGACCCGGCGAGGTATGAGGAGGACAGTTACGAGAACATGCAAACCAGGGCCGCCAAACTCGGGCTCGAAGTGCCGTACGTCGTGGACGCCACCTCCGACGTGGCACGCGCATTCGGGGCCACCAAAACCCCGGAGGTCTTCCTGTTCGACGCGGCCGGCAAGCTCGTCTACCGAGGGGCGGTGGACGACAACGCAGAAAATCCTGCGGGGGTAACCAAGACTTACCTAAAGGACGCGCTGGCAGCCATCGCGGCCGGACGGGTTCCCCCGCTGCAACAGACCAAGGCGCTAGGCTGCACCATCAAATTCCGCGCCAAGACCATCAAATTCCGCGCCAAGGAGTAGCCGACCTCGTGCCCGACGCCGTGGCCCGCTCCACCACCCCCGGGCGCAGGCCTTTTCCTCGACCCCACCGGGCCGCAGGTGGGAGCGATGAAACGGATCGTGTGGCAGCCCAAGGAGCGCATACCCAAACCCCTTGGAGATGGGCGACAAAAATGTTGCAGCAGGTGGGCGGGACGCTGCAGGTCGTCAGTGAGCATCCCACAGGCAAAGAAGCGTGCGGCCCACTGTCAAGAGGTCACCTAACCCGCTTTTCTCACCGCCCACATTTCGCGGGTCGACGAAAGAGAGAGGTTTGGCGGGTGGAGGCGTCGCCGTGGGTACGCGCGAGGGTTTTTCCTCAGTCCCCATGTGACTGGCAACAATCAAAGCGGTGGGCCATCATTGCGTTGCTGGAAACCTCTCGTCCCAAAACCCCGGGTAAGCACGCCCTCGACCCCCCGGGGCCCGCCGTCGAGAGGCCGGAAAGGACTCGCCATGTCAACCTTCGTGCGTCACCCAGGTGTTCCAGTCCCTCCCCTGCCGCGGGCTGCCTCAGGCGACCGCTGCCCTGACGCCCGAATGCCCGTTCTTCTCTCTGTCAGCATTTCGGCGTGAGCGACCAGCCTCCACTCCCCGGTTCTAAGCGTATCTCTGCCAACCAGATGGCGCCGGGGCGAATTCTCGGTAGGTACACGATACGGCGGCTTTTGGGAGCGGGCGGGATGGGCGAGGTGTATCTCGCCTATGATCGGGAGCTGGCCCGCAATGTTGCGCTCAAGGTCCTTGCCGAGCGGCTTTCCAACATCCCCGACGCCGCGGCGCTGCTCACCCGGGAGGCGCGGGCGGCGTCCGCGCTCAACCACCCCAACATCTTGACGGTTTATGACATCGGGAACGTGGAGGGGCTGCCTTTTATCGCCATGGAGTTCGTCGACGGCGAAACCCTGCGCCATCGAATGGGAAATGTGGCTTTGCCGCCCGCCGACACCGTCGCGATCGTGCTGCAGGTAGCCTCTGCCCTGGCGGTGGCTCACGAGCACGGCATCGTGCACGGCGACATCAAACCGGAGAACGTGATGCTGCGCAGTGATGGCTACGTCAAGGTCCTCGACTTCGGCATCGCCCGGCAGCTCACATCCGCCCATCGGAGGGTCGTGACCCATGGCGCAAGGTCGCCCGCGCCGGACGAGGTCACGGCCCCAGGCTCGGCGACGGAGCCTCTACCGAGGGACGAGGGCTCCCACCCCGACGGGCCGCTCGGCACACCTCCCTACATGGCACCGGAGCTGCTCACGGGTCAGCCGCTGGATGCGAGGTCCGATGTCTGGAGTCTGGGCGTCATGATCTACGAGATGGCTGCGGGTCGTCAGCCCTTTGCCGGGCGAACGCTGCCGGAGGTGATCCAGCGAATCCTCTCCGATGAGCCCCCGCCTTTCGCGGACAGCGCCGCGGAAGGAATTGCGTGGGAGCTCTGGCGCGTCGCGTCTCGCTGCTTGTGCAAAAACCGTGAAAAGCGACCGAGCTCCGCGCGGGAGATCAAAGCGGAGCTGGCGCGGGTCCGGCTCATCTCTCGGCCCAGCCGCACCGGGTCGTTCGCGTTCTCCGACTGGTCGCCCGCGCTGCCGTCCGACGGGATCCCCCTCAAGCCTCCGCCCCACGCGGCGCTGCCGCCGCAAAGCACGCCGCTGGTGGGGCGCGAGGACACCGTGAGGCGTGCCGTGTCAAAGCTCTGCGGCGACGCGAGGCTCGTCACGCTGACCGGACCGGGAGGCGTCGGCAAGACCCGCCTGGCGGTTGCCATCGCGGAGCGCTTCGAGGCGGAAACCGGCGTCACCGCCTGTTGGGTGCCGCTCGCTGCAATTCACGATCCGTCCCTCGTGCCGTCCGCCGTGGCGAGCGCCCTCGGCGTGGCCGAGGGAGGCGTCGCCACACCGGTGCAGGGACTTGCCAATGCGCTTTGCAACCGGAGGTTGCTGCTGGTGCTCGACAACTTCGAGCAGCTGGTGACGGGGGCGACGGTGGTCGCGGATGTGCTGTCGGCGGCAGGGGGGGTGAAGGTTCTGGTGACCAGCCGAGAAAGGCTCCACCTCCGCGAAGAGTACGAGATCGTGGTGCCACCTCTCGAAACAGTCCAGGATTTCGCGGCGTTGCCCGCGCCGGAGGATCTTGCGCGGTGTGCTTCAGTGGGGCTGTTTGTGGCCCGCGCGGCGGCCGTCCTGCCCGGCTTCGCGCTCACTGCCGATAACGCTCGGCACATTGCCGAGATCTGCGCCCGGCTGGACGGGCTGCCGCTCGCCATCGAACTCGCCGCGGCGCGGGTGAAGATCCTTCCGCCGGAGGCGCTCCTCAATCGGCTCGGGAAGCGCCTCTCGATCCTCACCACCGGAGCCCGCGACCTTCCGGCGCGGCAAAGGACGATGCGTGACGCGATCGGGTGGAGCTACGGTCTCCTCGAGGAAGCGGAGCGGCGCCTCTTTCGCCGGCTTGCCGTGTTTTCCGGCAGCTTCTCGCTGGAGGCCGCGGAGAGTGTGTGTGAGGAAGGGTTGGCGATCAGTGTCCTGGACGGGGTCGCATCGCTGTTTGACAAGAGCCTGCTCGTGGCTGTCCGCGACGGGGCGGGCCAGGCGCGCTTCCGAATGCTCGAGGTGCTTCGCGAGTTCGGGCTCGAGCGCCTGGCGGAGAGCGGCGAGGAAGGCCGTGTTCGCGATCGCCACGCGGAGTGGTTTTTCGAACTGGCCCGCCGCGCCGCCCCGCAGCTCGCCGCACAGGGACAGGCAGAGTGGCTTGAGCGGCTCGATCTCGACCACGACAACCTGCGGGAGGCGCTGGTTCGTCTCATGACCGCCCCCGATCCCGGCGACGGCGTTTCGCTGGCCGGCGAGCTTTGGTGGTTCTGGTACCTGCGCGGCCACTATCGCGAGGGACGCCGGTGGCTGGAGGCCGCCCTCGCGCATGGCGAAGCGGCTTCTCCCGCCGCCCGTGACAAGGTGTTGCTCGGAGCGGGGGTGCTCGCGTTCTTGCAGTGCGACTACCCTCGGGCCTGGGATCTCCTGGAGAGCTGCGTCGATCTCGCTCGGCGGATGGGCGATGAGCAGCGGATGGCGTGGGCGCAGCAGTTTCTCGGATCGGTCTGCCGCGAGAAGGGGCGCTACGACGAGGCGATTGCGCACCATCAGGCGAGCCTCGCCATCTTCAGCGCCCTCGGCGATGAGCGGGGCGTGGCACGCTCGCAGAACTACATCGCCTTCGCGTCATGGCTCGCGGGAAAACGCGAGCCCGTCCGTGCCTGCCTCGACAGCCTGGCAACCTTTCGCCGTCTCGGGGATCTGGAGGGGATCGTCTGGTCGCTTCTCAACCTTGGCGCTGCGGCCTACCACGGGGGGGAACTCGCGCAGGCCGAGAAGCTCGGCAAGGAAAGCCTCGAGGCTTCGCGCCAGGCGGGCTACCGCGAGGGCATGGCGTGGTCGCTCGATATCCTTGGCCGCGTCGCCCTGGAGGGCGGCGATTGCGGGCGCGCCCTCGCGCTGCTCAAGGAGGCGTTGCGCATCCACCACGATCTCGGGGACCGCTGGCGGATGGCGAGCGTCCTCGACGGCCTGGCGCGCACCGCCGCCGCGACAGGGCGCGCGACGGACGCCGCCAGACTTCTCGGCGCCGCCGAGGGCGTGCGCCGCACTGTCGGCACCCCCCTCCCGGCCGCCGAAGCGCCCGCGCGTGAAAGCTGCATCGCGCTCCTGGGAGCCGCCCTTGGCGAGGCCGAGCTCGAGCGGCTCATGGAAGACGGCCGCGGCCGCGCTCTCCAGATCGCCCTGGACCCCTCGATCGTCGCCTTGCGTGAGCCGGCGTGACACTCCGCGGTGCGTGGAGGAAAAGACCGATCGCGGGTGCGGCGGCCCTCTGCGATGCCGCCTCGCTGCCCCGCCCTGTCATCACGCCGTCTTCACGAGACATTCACCGACGACAGGAAGGCTTGTCAAGGAGCTGCGACCAGCTGGGTCGTAGCGCCAGTGAGGAGGTGGGTGATGCCGATTACCGGCAACTCGTCCGACCTTTCGCTGATCGACCTGGTGCAAGCCAACTTGCTGGCCCGCAACGCCTGCCGCATCACGGTGGCGGGCGCGGCGGGCAGCGGCGTGCTGTATCTGGCGGACGGCGCCGTCGTTCACGCCGCCTACGGGGCTCTCGAGGGCCGCGAGGCTTTTTTCGCCCTGGTCGGAGCCGGCGAGGTGTTCTTTCAGGTGGAGACAGGGTTGAAGGCTCCGCGGCGCACGGTGCACGAAAAGTGGGAAAACCTCGCCCTGGAAGCCATGCGGCTTCAGGATGAGGGCAGGCTGCCGCTGGCGCTGGCGACGCCCCCCGCCCAGGTGCGGACTGCAGCTGCGCCGGCGGCTGCACCAGCCACCCGCATCTCCCTGCTTCCCGGGCAAGCCGCCATGCCAACGGCGCCCCTTCCGGCGCGGCCGGCGCCGAGGCCCCGGGCCGCCGCTACCTCGCGGCGGCTACCCCTCGCCGCGGTGGTGGCGGGCCTCGCCGTCATTGCCGCGGTGGGCGGCTACTTCGCCCTTGCCCAGCGCTCCGCAGTGGAAAAGCACGCCGGCGCGGCAAGCGGAAGCGTTGCACCGCCGAGCGGCGCGCTGGAAGCCAGCGAGCTCACGCAACCCGACGACACGCGGCCGATGCTGCGTGAGGGCAAACCTCCCCTTTCGCCGCTCCCCGACCTGGCCCTCCGGCCGACAATCGTGTGTCGCATCCTCATCGGCATTGACGGTGGCGTTCATGACGCGCAGGTCTACCAGTCGCGCCTCGATCTCGCGCCGTTTGAGGAAGCCGCCCTCAAGGCGGTGCGGACCTACCGCTTCACTCCCGCGACTCGTGGCGGCCAGCCCGTGCCGGTGTGGATCAATTGGCCGGTGTCCTTCCAGTGACCGAGGCTTGGAAAGGGGGAACCTTTATGCGTCGCTGGCGTCAGGCATGCCTCGCCGCCGCGCTCGTGGCGGTCGCCGCCGCTGCGGCCGACACGGTCCGCATCAAGGGGTCCGACACCATCGGCGGGGCTCTCGCGCCCGACCTCGGCGCGGCCTTTCAGGCGCTCCACCCGGGAACCAGGGTCATCGTCGAAGCACTCGGCTCGGGCACCGCCTTCGTCGGGTTGCTGGACGGCTCGGCGGACCTCGGCGCCTCCTCCCGTCCCGCCAGCGCCAAGGAGCTAAATCAGGCCGCAACGCGGGGGGTCATGCTCAAGGAGTTTCTTTTGGGGTACGACGGGGTGGCGGTCATCGTCCACCCCAGCAACCCGGTGAACGCTCTCACCGTGGCCGAGATCTCCGACCTGTTCACGGGGAAGAAGCAGCGCTGGAGCGAGGTGGGGGGAGAGAATCGACCGGTGCGGCGAATCTCCCGACCCAGCTATTCGGGCACCCACGCCTTCTTCAAGGAGAAGGCGCTGCGCCGGGGCGACGCCAGGGGAGCCGAGGAGTTCGCGGCCGACACCCAGTACCTCGAGGATAATAACGACATTCTCGCCGCCGTCGCCAGCGATCCCGCCGCCGTGGCCTATGTGGGGCTCGGTTGGGTGGACGCCCGGGTGAAAGTTCTCCCGGTGGCTCCCTCCGCTGGCCAGGCGGCGGTTCAGCCTTCCCTCGAATCGATTCGGACCGGTTCCTATCCGCTCTACCGGCCGCTCCTCTTCTACACCCTGGGCGAACCCGCGGGTGCAACCCGGGAGTTCCTGCGTTTCGCCCTCTCCGACCAGGGCAGACAGATCGTCTCGGCACACGGCTTCGTTCCCTCCGACGCACCGGTTGGGCTTGCGGAGGCCTCCCCTCCCTCACCCCAGGCCGGCCCGCGGACTTCCACTACCTACCGCATCACCTTTCCTGCCGGGGCGACTACGCTTTCCGACGAGGCGCGCGCCACCCTGCGGGCGGTCGCCGAGCGCCTGTCCACCGGCGCTTTCCGCGCCATCGTGGTCGGGCATGCCGACGCCCAGGGCCCTGCCGCCGCCAATCAGGCCGTCTCCCGGGCTCGGGCCAACGCTGTGGCGGCCTACCTGCGGGAGCTGGGGGTGGCCCCGGGTGCCCTCACCGTCGAGAGCCGCGCCGCCGAGGAGCCGGTGGCCACCAACGAGTCCCCGACCGGTCGCGCCGCCAATCGCCGCGTCGACGTCACCCTCGTGCCCCTAGGCAGGCCTCAGAGCTAGAATCGCCACGAGTCCGGCGATCGCCAGCAGCACCGCGCCCAGACGCAGCCGGAGATGGTCCGGGAAGGGAGGCATCCTGACGGCGAAGGCGCGAATGCCGGCGAGTAGGAGGACGTGACTGGTCGCCAGGCCGGCGGCGAGGGCTGTGCCGACCACCACCACGCCGGCCGGCGGTACCCCGGTCGTGAGGATGACCACCCCCACAGTCGCCCACCAGCTCCACAGGCCGGGGGCGGTCAGGGCGAGCACGAAGCCGGCGACGGCCGTCGCACCCCCCAGCCAGGAATGACGGCCACCCCGGGGCCGGGGCGACGGCCACAGCACCACCACCCCCGCCACCGCCAGACCCAGGCTCAACGCCGCACTGGCCGCGCCCTCGCGCGGCAGGAGCCCGGCGGGCAGTCTGGCCAACCCGGCCAGAACGGCGACGGTCACCGTCACTTCCGCCACGAAGGCTCCGGCCAGGAACACCAACGCCGCTCGCAACCCCTTCTCCTGGGCGGTCCGCACCGCCGCCAGCGACAGGGCGCCGGGGGGAAGGCGCGACAGCGAGGTCACGGCCCACACCCCGAGGAGCGTGCTCAAAGGCGTCGAAACCATGAACTGGTCGGGCTCAGCGTGTGCCCACCGCCGCCACCGGCTGCGGCAACAACCGCCGAGCCACGGCGCCGCCGCGGTGGATTCGCCGCTGGCCTGGCAGGTGCCTTTCCACCGCCGCCAGCGCCGCCTCGTTCCCCTTGCCAGGCAGGCGGGAAAGGCCGGCCCGCAGTTCCGGGAGCTCTTCGAGGAAGGACTTCAGACAGGCGGCATCCAGCCGGTCGAAGGGAACCGCACGCCCGGCGCCACACCTCGCCACGAAATGGGCGTTGATCTCCTGCTCCATGTTGCCGGTTTCGGGCAACGCCAGCACCGGCTTGCCCAGCGCCACCGCCTCGCCTACCACCTGGTTTCCGGCAGTGGTAATCAGCGCCGCTGCCGACGCCAAATCGGCAATGAAACCGGCCTCGCCGATGGGGCGAAACTGCAAAGACCCCCGGCTCGGACGGCTGCCGGCACCGTATACCCTGACAACCCGCCCGCTGGCCGCCAGTACCTCGAGCAACCGTGGCGGTGCTCCCCGCCGGAAGTACGCCACCAAGTGCTCTTCATGGCTCACGCTGGCGCGCTCCAGCTCGGGGCGCAGCAGCACTCCCACCTGCAGCACCGGGTGAGCCGTGGCTTTCACCGGGAGAACGTAGAAGGAGGAGATCACCGTGAGTTCTTGACCGCTGTAGAACGCGCGCACGAAGTGGGACATAAAGCGAGCGGCGCGGTACAACCTGGGGGGCAGATCCGAGAGGTCGCACTCCACCAGGAAGCGTTGATGATCCAGGCTGATGAAGGGTACCTGCAGGCGCCGGGCGGCCCGCGGCAGGAGGGGCTCGAAGTCGGTGATGACCAGATCGGGCCGGCGCAACGCTACGGCCTCGGTGACCCAGCCCAACACGGTTCCCAAACGCAGGAGAAAGGGCAGCGCCGTTACCGCCGTAAAGGCGTGGCTCAGCCGTCCCCCACGTCCGTACCCGTGGCGTAATCCGGGAATTCTCAGAACTTCGACCTCGGTGCCGTGGTAGGCCGCATGCAGCAGATCAAAGGCATCATGGGACGCAAAGATCGTCACCGCGTGCTCTCTTCGGAGCATCTCCACCATGGTTCGCACCCGCGTGGCGTGCCCCCGTCCCTCGCCCGCGACTCCGTAGCAGATCCTGGCCATGGCACCTCCACGGCGAGACGTTCTCGCCGCTTGCCCGCACCTTGAAAAGATCCTGTGAAGAGGCGGTGGTGGCAGAGCGAAGAGCGCATGAAGTTGCCTTCATGGCCTCTTCACAGGTTCAAGCGAGAAGTGGGTAATGCGGGTCTTTCGCTTCCTCGCCGCGCTGGCCGCCAACCGCCTCGGAGGGGTGCCGAGACCCTCCTGGTGCACCTACCTGGTCACCATGCGCTGCAACGCCCGTTGCCGCATGTGCGATTCGTGGCGACTGCCGCGCAAAAAGGAGATGTCGCCCGACGACGTGCACCGCGTCTTCGCCGCCCTGGGGCGTCTGGAGGTGGTTCGCCTCAGCGGAGGCGAGCCGTTCCTGCGGGACGACCTTTCCGCCGTGGCCCGCGCCATCGAGGAGGCATCACGGCCCCTCGTCCTCCACATTACCACCAACGGCTCTTTCCCGGAGGCAACGGAAGCGTTTGCCGCCACCTTCCCCCGTCCCCGGGCGCTGCGGTTTCTCGTCTCTCTCGATGGGCTGCCGGAGGAACACGACGCCAACCGAGGGGAAGCGGTAAGCTTCGCGCAGGCGGAAGATACGGTCAGACGTCTGGCGCGCCTGGGCCAACGGCAGGGTTTTCGCGTCAGCGTGAATCACACCGTCATCTCCGAGCGCTCCCTGGCTGACGCCGCGGCGCTGCAGGCGCGCTTCGCCGCCATGGGGGTGGAAGTGGCCACGGTGCTGGCCTACGCCGAGTCGGCCACCTACAGTCTCGGTGCCCAGGCGGGCCGGAACAGCCCCCCTCACCCCTCCTCCGGATACCCTTTGCATCCCGAGCTCGCCCGGGCGGACGTGGTCACCCTGATCCAGGGCGAGGTCCGGCGCACTCAGCTCACCGGAGACGCCCTGCTGAAGGTCGGCAAGACTTACTACCTGCGCGGGTTGCTCCCTCGCCTCCGGGGGGATCCAGTCCCCTCGTTCAGGCCGCGCTGCGTGGCCCTGCGCAGCCACCTGCGCGTGCTCCCCGACGGCAGTGTGCCGGTGTGCCAGTTCAACGGCACCTTGATTGGCAACGTGACAATCACTTCGCCTCGCGAGCTGTGGCAATCCCCGGCGGCCGCAGCGGGGCGGCGCTGGGTGGAGGCCTGCCCCGGCTGCTGGGCGGAGTGCGAGGTGATTCCCAACGCCATCTACACGGCCGATATCCTCCGCACCCTCCCCGTTTTTCTTGCCTTCGCACGGTCTTCACACCGTCTTGGTAAGTTTTGAGGTCAGGGAGGCGCCCACCGATGCTGTCACACCCGACTCCCACCCCCCGAGGCAACCATCTGGACCTATGGCAGATGGCCAGCGGGCCTCTGGGCGCCCTGCTGGGCTTGAGGCGGCTGGCCGAACTGTATGAGCAGGTGGGCGAACGAGAAAACCCCGACGCCTTCCTGCGCTCCGCCCTGCAGCTGCTGCGGGTCAACTGGTCGGTGAGCTCCGCCGACGTGGCCAGGATACCCACCAGCGGCCCCCTGGTCGTAGTGGCCAACCACCCCTTCGGTGGGGTTGAGGGGATGGTACTGGCATTGGTGCTGCGCAGCGTGCGGCCGGACGTCAAGCTGCTCGCCAACGGCGCCCTTACCACCCTCCCCGAGTTGGCCCCCATCCTCATCCCCCTCGATCCCTTCGAGCGCCCCTCCTCGGTGGCCGCCAACGTGCGCGGGCTGCGCTCCGCCCTCGCCTGGTTGCGCCAGGGGGGCACCCTGGCGGCGTTCCCCTCCGGCGAAGTCGCCCACATTCACCCCCGCCGGCTGCGCATCGACGAACCCCGCTGGCGTGAAACCGTCGTGCGCCTAATCCGCCACACCGACGCCAGGATCCTTCCCGTCTTCTTCCACGGCACCAACGGGGCCGCCTTCCAGGTGCTGGGGCTGCTGCACCCCATGCTGCGCACCGCGCTGCTGCCGCGACAGCTCCTCAACAAGCGGGGCAAGACCATCCGCATGAGTATCGGCGAACCGCTGGCCGCCTCCCAGCTCCCCGCCAGCGACGACCGCACGGTGGCGAACCAGCTACGGGAACGCACCCTGCTCCTGCGACAACGTCGCGCTGCCGTCCTGCCCTACAGCAGCGCCAGTGACACCCCGCTGGCCCCGGCGCAGCCGCCCGACTTCCTGCGGGCCGAGGTCGAGCGCCTGCCCGCCGAGAATCTCCTGGCATCCAGCGGCGACCTGGCGGTGCTGTGGGCGGAGGCGGCACGTATCCCCCACCTCCTGCGGGAGATCGGCGTCCGCCGCGAGGAAACGTTCCGCCGCGCCGGGGAGGGCACCGGCAAGGAGATCGACCTCGACAAGTTCGATCTCGCCTATCTCCACCTCTTCATCTTCAACCGCGCCAGACAGGAACTGGTCGGCGCGTACCGGATGGGGCTCACCGATCGGCTGCTCGCCTCCGGTGGCCTGCCGGCGCTCTATACCTCGACCCTCTTCCGCTTCAAGGATGAACTCTTCTCCCGCCTGGGCCCGGCGTTGGAGCTGGGGCGCTCGTTCATCCGGCCCGAGTACCAGCGGTCTTTCTCGGCACTGCTGCTGCTGTGGCGGGGGATCGGCGAGTTCGTCGTGCGCCACCCGCAGTATCGCTTCCTGATGGGGCCGGTGAGCATCAGCGCCGAGTACCAGCTGCTCTCGCGCACGGTGATCGCCACCTTCCTGCTACGGCACCTGCGGCACCCCGAGCTCGCCCGTTTCGTGCGACCGCGCCGGCCGTTCCGCGTGCCTTTCAAGTACCGCCGAACCGCCGCGAACCTGGCGGACATCGAACAGGTGAGCTCGCTGGTCGCCCATCTGGAGGTGGATCAGAAGGGGATTCCGGTGCTGCTGCGGCAGTATCTCAAGCTGGGAGCGCAGGTACTGGGCCTCAACGTCGATCCGGATTTCTCCAACGTCCTCGACGCTTTGGTGCTGGTGGACCTGACCCGCACCGATCCCCGCGTCCTCGGTCGTTACCTGGGCAGCGAGGGCATGTGCTCCTTCCTCGCCTACCATGGCCGCGGCGCGGCCAGCACCCAGGCTCTGGTGGGATAGCCGTCCCGATCGTGCTCCTGGGCGTCAACTATGGATCACACTGGACCCGGAGGGACCGCCGTCAAGACCATCGCCCTGGTCGCCCACGACAACTGCAAGCACGACCTCGTGGCCTGGGCCCGCTACAACGTGGCGACGCTCGCCCGGCACCGCCTCCTGGCCACCGGCACGACCGGCCGCCTGCTCGAGAGGGAGCTGGGCCTTGACGTTCGTCGTCTCAAGAGCGGGCCCTTGGGCGGCGACCAGCAGCTGGGCGCGCTCATCGCCGAGGGCGAGATCGATCTGCTGGTGTTCTTCTGGGACCCCCTCAAGCCGCTTCCCCATGACCCGGACGTCAGGGCGCTGCTGCGAATTTCGGTGGTATGGAACCTCCCCGTGGCCTGCAACCGGGCGACCGCCGACTACCTCATCTCGTCGCCGCTGCTGGCCGCGCCGTACCAGCGGGAAATCCCGGACTACAGCGACTGGCAGGAGCGCCCGATCTCGCCCGGCGAGGGTGGTGACCGGCCGGGCGACCGAGACGGTTGACGCCTCCCTTCGAAATTCACCTGCAGCGACGGAGCATGACGATGGTGCGGTCGTCGGCGTACGGCACGCCGGCGGCGAAGGCGTCGAGGTCGCGCTCGACGGCCGCCTGCAGGTCAGGCAACGCAGCGCCGCGGTGGCGGCGGCAAACGGCCTCGAGACGGGCGCCGCCGTACTCCTCCTCGGCCGGGTTCATCGCCTCGGTGATGCCGTCGGTGTACAGCACCACCAGGTCACCCGGGGCGAGCTGCACCGCTGCGGGCTCGTAGCAAGCCTGGGACAGCAGGCCCAACGGCACCCCGGTGGCTCCCAGCCACTGGGTCTCCCCGGACGCCCGCACGAGCAGCGCCGGGTTATGCCCGGCGTTGGCGTAGCGCATCACCCCGGATGACCCCTCCACCGACGCGACGAAGGCCGTGGCGTACTTCTCCGGGGGGGTGCGCTGAAAGAGCCGGCGCGAGACGCGCTCGCAGACCTCGTCGGGTGGCAGGCCATCCTCGATCGGGCCGGCCGCCAACGCCTCGAGCGAGGCGGTGAGCAGCGAGGCCGCAATCCCCTTGCCGGAAACGTCGGCCACCATGAAGACGGCGCCGTCACCGCCGGGCCGCGGCATGACGACGTAGTAGTCTCCCGAGACCACGCGCGAAGGTACGTTGCCGGCGTGCACCTCCCACCCCGCCAAAGGGGGCAGCGTTTCGGGCAGCAACGCCACCTGGATGCGCCGTGCCAGCGCCACCTCGGACTCCAGCCTGCGCCTTTCCGCCGCTTCCTCGGCCAGGGCGATGTTGCGCAGGCGCATGGCCGCCGCCGAGCCGAGGGTCACCATGAGCTGGGCGTCGTCCTCGCTGTACTGCCGCAACGCCACCCGGGTGCCGAGGACGATCATCCCCACCGCGCCCTCCGGGTCCATCAACGGCGCCGCCAGGATCGAGCGCAAGCCCACGTTCATCAGGCTTGCCGCTTCCGAAAAACGGGCATCGGTCCGGGCGTCGAGCACCAGCGCGGCCAGACCCCGGTTCACCACCTCGCGCACCAGCGAGCGCGACACCTGCAACTCCGGCACCCCAGGGTTGAGGACCCGACTGGCGGCGCGTACGAACTCCCCACCTGCGTCCGCCTTCAGGAAGATCGCCGCCTGCTCGGGCTTGAGGTGGGAGAAGGCCCGGTCCAGGATGAGCTCCAGCAGCTCCTCGCGGGTGATGGACCGGGAGAGCGCCTGTTGCACCTCGTTGAGAAGCTTGAGCCGCTCCACATGCCGGCGCAGGGTGGCGGCGTCGTCCTCCCCCAGTCGAAGGCTGGCCACGTCGCTCTCCCGCAGCATCTGGGACGCCGACAGGAACACCGTGTGCTGCCCCAGGTCGCGTTCCTCCGGCATCAACGCCACCGCCTGGCCGCCCACCGCCAGCACAGCGAGCGTGCTCCCCCCGAGCCCGAGATGGTCGCCCTCGGCCAGCCGACGTGCACCTTCGATGCGCTGGCCGCCGCAGGTCGTTCCGTTTCGCGAGCCCAGATCCTCCACGAACCAGGCACCGTCCCGCCGGAAGAGACGGGCGTGTTCCCGCGACAGGGCGCGATCGGCGAGGAGCAAATGGGCGCGGGAGGAGCGCCCGATGATCACCTCGTCTTGGTCGAACTGGCGTTCGAAGGGGGCAGAGCCAAGAACGGCGACGCGAAGCCTGATCATGGGGCGGCGAGTATGGCAGCGGCCCTCGCGGCGAGCAAGTCCCGTTCGCCTCGGCTCCTTCCTCCTCAGGCAATGCCGTCGAGGTTACTATCCCGCCGTGCCTGACGAGAACGCCGGCGAACAGGGACAGCGTGACACGGTGCGCGGTGTCGTGGAGCGGGTGAGGTACCACAATCCGGAGAGCGGGTTTTGCGTCCTACGGGTGCGCCTGCGCGGCCCTGGGGCGCCGATCACAGTGGTGGGAACCGCGCCTTCCGTCACCCCGGGGGAGCATCTGGAAGCGGTGGGCGAATGGGTCATCGACCGCAGGCACGGTCAGCAGCTCCGCGCCACCACCCTGCGCCTGGCCTCCCCCACCTCACCCCTAGGGATCGAAACCTACCTTGCCTCCGGCGCCGTGCGCGGCGTCGGGCCCGAGCTGGCGGGGCGCCTGGTGCGAGCCTTCGGCGCCCGCGTCTTCGAGGTCATCGAGTCCGAACCCGAAAAGCTCGAAGACGTGGAGGGGATCGGTCCCAAGCGCCGCGCCCTGCTGGAGGTGGCGTGGCGGGAGAAAAAGATCGTCCACGAGATCATGCTCTTCCTCCACACCCACGGTCTCGGCACCGCACGCGCCTTTCGCATCTTCAAAACCTACGGCGAGAACGCCATCGCCACCGTGCAGCGGGATCCCTACGTCCTGGCTCGCGACATTCGCGGCATCGGTTTCAAAACCGCCGACGCCCTAGCACTGCGGCTCGGTTTCGACCCTCATTCCGAGGAACGCGCCCGCGCCGGGGTGGAGCATGTGCTGCTGGAACTCACCGAGCAGGGGCACTGCGCTTACCCCGAAGCCGACCTGGTAGCGCGCGCCGCCCAGCTGCTGGAAATCCCCGCCGACATCGTCGAACGCGCCCTCGAGCACGGCGTGGAGGAGCGCCGCCTGGTGCGCCGGGAGGATGCCCAGGGGCGCCGCCTGGTGTACCTGACCTGGCTCGATGAAGCGGAAGCCAGCGTGGCTTCGAGTCTGGCCCGCCTGGTCGGCGGCCCTCACCCCTGCCCGCCCATCGACGTAAGCAGGGCGATTCCCTGGGTCGAACGACGCCTCGGCCTGGAGCTCGCCACCGAGCAGCGCCAGGCCCTCACCCTGGCGGTCACGGCCAAGGTCATGGTCCTCACCGGCGGTCCCGGCGTCGGCAAGACCACCCTGGTGAACGCCATCGTCCAGGTGATGGCGGCCAAGAGCCTGCGGGTAGTGCTCGCCGCCCCCACCGGGCGGGCGGCCAAGCGCCTGTCCGAGGCCACCGGCCGCGAGGCGCGCACCGTCCACCGCCTGCTGGAGTTCGACCCGGGCACCGGCGGTTTCCTGCACGGCCGGGAAAACCCCCTAAAAGGAGACGTGTTCATCATCGACGAGTGCTCCATGCTGGATTTGCCCCTGGCGGCGTCGCTGCTAGGGGCCATCCCCCGCCACGGAGCGCTGATCCTGGTGGGAGATGTCGACCAGCTGCCGTCAGTGGGGCCCGGCTGCGTGCTGCGCGACCTCATCGAGGCGGAGGTGGTGCCGGTTTGCCGCCTTGCCCAAGTCTTCCGCCAGGCCGCCCGCAGCGCCATCATCAGCAACGCCCACCGGGTCAACAGCGGCCAGATGCCGGAGTTCCCCCGCGGCCGCGGCGACAGCGACCGGCAGCACGACTGCTTTTTCGTGCGCGCCGAGGAGCCGGCCAAGGGCGTGGAGCTGATCCTGCGCCTGGTGGCCGAGGCCATCCCCCGGCGTTTCCAACTAGATCCCCTGCGCGACGTCCAGGTGCTCGCCCCCATGCAGCGGGGGGAGCTGGGGGCGCGCAACCTCAACCAGGCCCTGCAGGCGGCATTGAACCCGGCGGCAGCCGGAGTCTCCCGCTTTGGCTGGATCTACCGCGTCGGCGACCGGGTGATGCAGACCGTCAACAATTACGAGAAAGAGGTCTTCAACGGCGACATTGGCCGCATCACCGCGGTCGACCAGCTGGAGCAGACGCTCACGGTGCGCTTCGAGGATCGCGACGTTGACTATCACTTCGGAGAGCTGGACGAACTCCTGCCCGCCTACGCGGTGACCGTGCACAAGGCTCAGGGGGGCGAGTACCCGGCCGTGGTCGTGCCCATCCACACCCAGCACTACGCTTTGCTACAGCGCAACTTGCTGTACACCGCCATGACCCGGGGGCGCCGCCTGGTGGTGCTGGTGGGGACGCGCAAGGCGTTGGCCATCGCCGTGCGCACGGTGGAGGCGCGACAGCGCATCACCACCTTGAAGGAGCGTCTCGCAGCTGCCTTCCCAGCCCGGGAACGCCACCCCAGCCAACTTCCCCTTGCCCCGGTGGCCGAGCCCGATCCCCCGGCACCTTACCCCTCGTAGGAGGCGGTGGCACCTCCCGGCCCCCTTCAGCCCCGCCTCTCGAACCCGCCGGAGAGGAATTGCACCAGCCTTTCCAGCTCGGCGACGCGGGCCTCCAGGGCAGCCAGACGGGCTTCCCAGCCACCCGGGTAGGGGGCGGGAGCGCCACCCGCCGCCGCGCGTGCCGTCTCCGCTCCCTCTCCCACCAGGTGAATCCAGCGGCTCTCCTTCTGTCCCGGCTGCAGCGGCAGCTCGGCCACCAGGGGAGCCTCCGCCGCCGCCAAGCGCCGCAGAACCGCCTCGACGGCGGCCGGCGAAGCGAATTCATACATGCGCCCACAGCGCTGCCGCAGCTCTCCCGGCGTCTGCGCGCCGCGCAGCAAGAGAACGCTCATCACCGCCTTGCTGGCCGGCTCCAGCTCCCAGCGACGATCCAGGGAGTGCTCCCAGCGCTCCACCCGGGCGCCGTTGGAGCGCCACACCAGAGCATGCTCGCGCAGGCGCTCCAGGGCCGAGGAGACCTCGCTTTCGCCCAGGGTCATGACCGGCTCACGGCTGGTCTTCTGGTTGCAGGCGGCCAGCAACTGATGAGGCGTCAGGGGATAGACCTCTGGGGTGAGCTGCTCCTTCTCCAGCAGCGACCCCAACACCCGGATCTCCACCGCGTCTAGGGGGCGTGGGACACGCAAAGGTTAGCTCCTCCTTTCCCCTCTCCCCGGGAAGGGCGACCTCACCCTTTCCGGCAGGGCTAGCCGGGGACGGCAGGGGCGTTCCCCGGCGCCCGTGGGGGGTGGTCTGGTCCCCCAGGCCTTACACTTCCAGCTGTTGCAGGGCAGCCAGGAGGCGCTCCAGCCTGCCCCGCACCTCTTCGCGCTCCGCCTCCAGGTCGGCCACCCGCTGTTGGAGGGCCTGCAGATTCGCCTCGCCGGTGCGAAAAGCGGCGTTCTCCGCCTCCAGCTCGGCCACCCGCTGTTTGAGCTGCCGGTACGCCGCAATCAGGCGCTCGACGCGGCTTTCCAGTGCGTTGTACACGTCCATGGGGCACTCCCTAATCGAAACGAACGCCCAGCTCGGCGGCCAGCCGCTCCATGGCGGCGAAGTGGGCAGCGTTCACCTCCTCCTGGGAGAGGGAACGCTCGCCGTGTCTATAGGTGAGGCGTAAGGTGGTCTTCACCTCCCCCGCCGCCACCCCTTCGCCCCGGTACTGCACCACTGGCGCCACACCCTCGAGCCACTCCGGGGCGGCGGCCATCAGCGCCCCCACCAGTTGATCGTAGGTGAGGTCGACACGGTGCCGGACGGTGAGGTCGGCGACCACCGCCGGAAAGCGCGGCAGCGGGCGGAAGGTCGCAGTGCCCTCCCCCGCGACCGCCGCCAGATCCACCTCGGCTACCCACAGGGGCTGGGCGATGTCCAGCCGCTCGCCGATCGCCTCGGCGAGCCGCCCGGCCACCGCGATCACCCTTCCGCCCAGCATCACCTCCGCCCCCTGACCGCTCTCCAGGAGGGCGCAGCTGCCCGGCCGCCAGCGCGCCGGAGGCAAGCCCAGGCCGGACAGGAACCCTTCCACCAAGCCCTTGAGATCCAGAAAGTCGGCGTTCCGCCGGCCATCCCAGCTGCCCACCTCGCCGGCCAGCACCACGGCCGCCCGCTCCTCTTCGCGCACCCCACCCGGCGTGCCGAAGAAGGCCCGCCCCACCTCACCCAACAACACCGCGCCGGCACCCCGCCGCAAGTTACCCGCGGCGGCCTCCACCAGACCCGCCAGGAGGGAGCGGCGCAGCACCGAGGAACGGGCAGACAGGGGATTGAGGAGGGGCACCGGGTCCCCTCGCCCCGCCAGCGGTGAGGAGGCCGTCGCCGCTTCCAGTCCGGGGTCAGTGAAGGAGTAAGTAATCGCCTCCGCCACCCCCACCGCCGCCAACGCCCGGCGCGCCCGTTCCACCAGCGGCCAGGAGCCCAGGCGACGCCCGGGCCCCCGGTCGGCGGCGGGCAGCACCGCTGGCACCCGCTCGTACCCCCAGTGGCGAAGCACCTCCTCGTAGAGGTCCTCGGGCAGCTCCAGATCGGTGCGAAAGGTGGGCACCGTACAACTCACCAGGTCGCCATCGCGCCGGGGTGCCAGCTCCAGCCGCGTCAGCAGCGGGATCACGAACTCCGGCGGCACCTGGCAGCCGGCGAAGGCGTTCAGGCGCTGCAGGGAAAAGGCGATGACGGCGGGCGCCGGTGGCTGGGGGGCCGAGTCCAGCATGCCCGGCGCCACCTCACCGCCGGCGATGCGGGAGATGAGGGCGGCGCAGGCATCCACGGCGGTGCGCGCCATGGCGCGATCGGCGCCCCGCTCGAAGCGATGGGAGGCCTCGGTCTTCAGGCCCAGGCGGTGGGCGGTGCGCCGCACCCGCAGGGGGTGGAAAGTGGCCGACTCCAGCAACACGTCGCGCGTGGATGCAGTGATTTCCGTCTCGGCCCCCCCCATGATGCCGGCCAGGGCCACCGGGCGCCGGGCATCGGCGATCACCACGTCGCCGGCTTCCAGCACCCGCTCCACGCCGTCCAACGTCCGCAGGGTTTCCCCCGGCCGGGCCGCCCGCACCCGCACCTCCCGTCCCTCCAGGAGGTCCAGATCGAAGGCGTGCAGCGGCTGGCCGAGGTCCAGCAACACGTAGTTAGTGGCGTCCACCACGTTGTTGATGGGGCGCACGCCGCAAGCGCTCAGGCGCGCCGCCAGCCAGGCCGGGGAGGGGCCCACCCGCACCCCCCGCACCACCCGGGCGCAGTAACGCGGGCACCCCTCGCCGTCTTCCACCCTCACCCGGGCCAGCTCCCCCGCCGCTGTCCCCTCCTCGGTGACCGACAGGTCGAGCGGGCGCAGCTCCCCCGCCCCCACCGCCGCCGCCTCCCGCGCCAGGCCGCGGTGATTCATGGCGTCGGGGCGGTTGGTGGTGACGTCCACCTCCCACACCTCGTCGCCGGGCTTGCCCTCCCCATCCGCCGGCTCGCGCAGCTCCACGTTGAACCCCACCGCGGTAAGCCGCGCCGCCAGCTCCGCCGCCTCGAGCCGGCACTCGCTCAGGTGTTCGCGCAGCCACGAGAGCAGGAACCTCACAGGGCACCTTCACTGCCGAACTGGCGCAGGAAGCGCTCGTCGCCGGAGAAGAGCAAGCGGAGGTCGGGCAGGCCGTACTTCAGCAGGGCCACCCGGTCGAGGCCGCAGCCGAAGGCAAAGCCGCTGTAGCGCTGGGGATCGATGCGACAGGCGCGCAGCACCCTAGGATCCACCATGCCGGCCCCGAGGATTTCGATCCACCCCGACCCCGAGCACATGGCGCACCCCTGCCCCCGGCAGAGGATGCAGGTGATGTCCACCTCGGCGGAGGGTTCGGTGAAGGGGAAGAAGCTGGGCCGCAGCCGCACCTTGAGGGCCGGGTCGAAGAGCACGTGGACGAACGCTTCCAGGGTGGCCCTGAGGTGGGCAAAGGTGATCCCCTCCCCCACCACCAGCCCCTCCACCTGGTGAAACATCGGGGAGTGCCGCAGATCCGAATCCCTCCGGTACACCCGCCCGGGGATGATGAGGCGGAGAGGCAGCTCCATGGTCTCCATGGCGCGGATCTGCACCGGCGAGGTGTGGGTGCGCAGCAGCAGCCCCCCCGGGAGGTAAAAGGTGTCCTGGGTGTCCCGGGCCGGGTGAAAAGGGGGGATGTTGAGGGCCTCGAAGTTGTGCCAGTCGTCCTCCACCTCTGGACCGTCGGCCACCGAGTACCCCATGCGCAGAAAGATCTCCTCGATCTCCCGCCGCACCAGCGTCACCGGATGCACCGATCCCAAACGCGGCGCCCGCCCCGGCAGGGTCACATCCAGGAATATCTCCTCCCGAGCCGGCCCGACGCCCCTGCGCGCCTGCTCCAAACGTTCGCTGATGTACTGCTTGAGCTCGTTGAGGGCCTTGCCGTAGGCGGGCTTCTCCTCCCGCGGCAATCCTTTCAGCCGCTCTTCCAGCTCGCGCAGCACCCCCGAGCGCCGCCCGGCGAAGCGGATGCGCACCTCCTCCACCCGCGCGGGGTCTCTCCCCGCCGCGGCGAGTTCGGCGTCGAACTCGGCGCGAACGGCCTGCAACTGTGGAGCAGTCATTTACGCCACGGCGAGCTTGGCGAGCCCCTTGCGCGCCAGCGCCACCACGTCCCCGAACCCCTGAGGATCGCGAACCGCCAGATCCGCCAGCACCTTGCGGTCGAGGGTCGAGCCCGCCGCCTTGAGGCCAGCGATGAACTGGGAGTAGGACAGCTCGTGCCGGCGCACCGCGGCGTTGATGCGCACGATCCACAGAGCACGCATCTGGCGCTTGCGCTGCCGCCGATCCCGGTAGGCGTACTGGAGGGAACGCTCCACCTGCAGCTTCGCGATGCGATAGGCGTTGTGCTTGGTGAGATAATAGCCCTTTGCCAGCTTCAATATCTTCTTGCGCCGCTGCACCCGGTTGGAACCACGTTTGACGCGCATGGCCTGCTTCCCTCCCTACTTCCCGTACGGGAGCATGCGCTCCACGTTGCTCTGATCCGCCGCCGACACCAGGGTGTCCTGGCGCAGGTGCCGCTTCCGCTTGGCACTCTTCTTGGTCAAGATGTGGCTGTGGTAAGCGAAGCCGCGCTTCAGCTTGCCGCTGGCGGTGCGCTTGAAGCGCTTGGCAGCCGCCTTCAGGGTCTTCATCTTCGGCATCATGCCCTCCTGGCGGGAAGGCTCCCGCCCCTTCTGGTCTCCTCCGCGCTGCGGGCACCCACCCCCGCGGGCACGCGCCCTCCCCTTCCCACGTCCCGAATTCTCGCCCTCACGAGGCCTCCGGCCAGGGGTCCAGGGAGCGGGTAGTCATCGCAGCGGTGAGGGTTGCCACGACGGCGTCCAGCGAGCGCGGACCCACATCCCCCCGCCGGCGCACCCGCACGCTGGCGCCCCCGCTGTCCGCCTCCCGTTGCCCGACGATCAGCAGCACCGGCACCTTGGCCAGCTCGCCGTCGCGGATCTTGGCCCCCAGCTTTTCTGACCGCTCATCCACCTCGGCGCGCACCCCCGCCGCGGCCAGCGCTGCCGCCACTGCCTTGGCTGGCTGCAGGAAGCGATCGGACACCGGCAGCACCCGCGCCTGCTCCGGCGCCAGCCACAGCGGCAGGTCGCCGGCAAAGTGCTCCAGCATCACGCCAAAGAAGCGCTCGATGGAGCCCAGCACGGCGCGGTGGATCATCACCGGGCGGCGCTCGCTACCGTCCTCGGCCACGTAGGTCAGTTCGAAGCGCTCGGGCAGGTTGAAGTCCAACTGGATGGTGCCCAGCTGCCACTCCCGCCCGATGGCGTCGTGAACGACGAAGTCGATCTTGGGCCCGTAAAACGCCCCGTCCCCTGGATTCACGGTGTAGGCCACGCCGCGGGCCAGTAGGCACTCCTCCAGCTGCCGCTCGGCCAGCTGCCACAGGGCGTCATCGCCGATGGCCTTTTCCGGCTTGGTGGAGAGGTAAATATGCACGTTGGAGAAGGCGAACAGCTTATAGACCCGGAACATGAGGTCGAACAGGGCGTCGATCTCCTGGCCGATCTGCTCTGGGGTGCAGTAGATGTGGGCGTCGTCCTGGGCGAAGGTGCGCACCCGGGTGAGCCCCTGCACTACCCCGGAGCGCTCGTAGCGGTGCAACCGGCCGAAGTCCGCCAGCCGCACCGGCAGCTCCCGGTAGGAGTGCGGCCGGGTGCCGAAAATCAGGCAGTGGGAGGGGCAATTCATCGGCTTGATGGAGTACTCGCGCTCGTCCACCTCGGAGAAGAACATGTTCTCGCGGTAGGCGTCGTAGTGCCCCGAGCGGCGCCACAGCTCCACATCGAACAGCTGCGGAGTGATCACCTCCTGGTAGCCGTACTCCCGGTACAGTTCCCGCATCAGGGCCACCAGCTGGTTGTAGACGATGGCGCCGCGAGGGTGAAAGAAGGGCGAGGCCGGGGCCAGGGGCGAGAAGGAAAAGAGGTCCAGCTCGCGACCGAGGCGGCGATGGTCGCGCCGGCGGGCCTCCTCCAGGCGGGCGAAGTAGTCCTCCAGCTCCTGCCGGGTGGCGAAGGCGGTGCCGTAGATGCGCTGCAGCATCTCGTTGCGCTCGTCCCCCTTGAAGTACGCGCCGGAAGTCTCGATGAGCTTGAAGGCGCCGATCTGGTCGGTGCGTTGCACGTGGGGGCCGCGGCAGAGATCGACGAACTCGCCGTGGCGAAAGACGGTGATCTCCTCATCCTCGGGGATGTCCTGCAGGCGGATGAGCTTGATCTCCTCGCCGCGACGGCGGAAGATCTCCTCGGCCTGGGCGCGGCTCACCACCTCGCGGGTGAAGGGGCGACCCTCGGCGACAATGCGGGCCATCTCCTCCTCGATGCGCCGCAGATCCTCGGGGGTGAAGCCGCGGGGGAAGCGGAAGTCGTACTGGAACTTCTCACTGTGGTCCTGGCGACCGGCGTCGATGATGGTGCCGGGGAACAGGCGCTCCACGGCGTCGGCCAGCACGTGCTCGGCGGAGTGGCGAATCACCTCGCCGGCTTCGCGGTCCGCCGCGGTGAGAATGCGAAAACGTCCGCTGCGCGGGATGGGGGCGCGCAGATCGACGATCTCCCCATCCAGCCACCCCGCCACCGCGGCGGCGGCCAGGCGTTCGCCGATGGCCCGGGCCACCTCCAGCGGGGTGGTCCCCGGCGGGAAGGCCCACTCACTGCCGTCGGGCAACTGTACGCGGATGTCGTCACTCATCGCTCTCGCTTCCGTGGTGAGGAAATCCCCCGGCGCCTCACCTCGCCCGCGGCGGCCATCTTGAGGGAACTGCCCGCCAGCAACAAAAAAACCGTCCTCGGTGGGCGGGGACGGTCAGCTTTTAGCGACAGAGAGAAATGGTAGGCGCGTGCGGGCTCGAACCGCAGACCTCATCCGTGTGAGGGATGCGCTCTACCAACTGAGCTACGCGCCTGTATTTTCTCTCGATGTGGAGCGCAACATGGTAGGCGCGAGCGGACTCGAACCGCTGACCTCTACCGTGTCAAGGTAGCGCTCTAACCAAGCTGAGCTACGCGCCTGCTCCACGGGCTGCCGACGGGCGTCCTCCCCCAGGCGGAGGCGCTTGCACCTTCCCGAGCCCGTCCTCGTCCCCGGCACCTTGACAAAGAACATCCCCCGCACCCGCGGGGAGCCCGTACTCTACCCTGGTTGGCACCCGGCCGTCAAGGTCGGAGAATGGAGAGCAGCTGTGCGAATCGCCTTTTTGGGCTGCGGCTACACAGGACAGTTTTTCAGCTTCTCCGGCGACGAGACGCTGCGCACTAGCCGATCAGCCACCCGCGCCCATCAGCCGGGCTGGGCGCAGTTCGATTCCACGCAGCCAGACACCTGGCTCGCTGTGCGCAGCTTTGCCCCGGACGGCGTGCTGGTGGCGTTTCCCCTCTCGGGCGCCAGCGAGGAGACAAGCCTGGCGAATTTCCTGCTAACCCTGTCGCCCCGCCTGGTGTGCCTCGGCACCACCGGGGCCCTGGTGGCCCAGACCGGCGTGGTGGATGACCGCTCGTCCATCCTGCCGGACAACCCCCGCGCCCTCGCCGAGGAAAGGTGGCGCGAACGGGGCGCCACCATCCTGCACGCCGCCGGCATCTACGGCCCGGGGCGCAACCCCCTCAACTGGCTGCGGCGCCGCCGCATCGCCAACGCCGGCAAGTTGGTCAACCTGGTGCACGGGGAGGACCTGGCGCGGGGGTGTCGGTTCGTGCTGGAGCACTTTTCCCCCGGCGAGAGGCTGGTGATCTCCGATGGGCGCCCGCGGCGGTGGCGCGAGATTATCGACTTCGCCGTCCAGCGGGGCTACCTGGCCGACCCCCAGCTGCCCGACCGGCCCGACCCGGGCTCCAAGCGGGTGGTCCCCCGCCTGCTGCCCCAGCGGGGGTTCACCCTTGCCCATCCCGATCTCTTCGTCGAGCTGGACATCTTGGAGGGGCAGGAACGTTCCTGAAAGCCGCCCCAGGACGGCCACGGCGGCCTCCGGGTCGAGGCTGCTACTCTTGCGCCGCCGGCCCCGCCGGTGGGGGAGGAGTTCTCATGATCCTGTTCCTGGGCGAAGTTCTCATCGCCGCGGCCAGCGGCGCGGTGGCCGCCGAGCCGTTGACGGTGGCCGAGTCTAGCAACTTCACTCGCACCTCCAGCTACCGCGAGGTGGTGGAGCTGGTGCAGGCCGTGGCGGCCTCCTCGGAGCTGGTCACCCTGGCCACCCTCGCCCGCTCCCCCGAGGGGCGGGAGGTGCCACTGGTAATCCTCTCCCGGGAGCGGGTGACCACCCCCGCTCAGCTCGCCTCCACGGGCAAGCCGGCGGTGCTGATCATGGCCAACATCCACGCCGGCGAGGTGGAAGGCAAGGAGGCCACCCAGATGCTCATCCGCGAGGTGGGCTCGGGGCGGCTGGCCTATCTGCTGGACCACCAGGTGATCCTGGTGATCCCCATTTTCAACACCGACGGCAACGAACAGTTCGGCCGCAACCGCCGCGACAACGGGCCGGAGCTGGCCGGTGTCCGGCACAACGGGCAGTTTCTGGACCTCAACCGCGACTTTACCAAGCTGGAAAGCCCCGAAGTGCGGGGGCTGGTGCGCCTGCTCAACCAGTGGGACCCGGTATTGGTGGTGGACATGCACACCACCAACGGCTCCTACCACCGCGCCCCCGTGACCTATGCCACCGGCAGCAACCCCAACGGACCCAAAGAAATCGCCGACTTCATGTGGGGCCGGCTGTTCCCCGCCGTCGCCGCCCGGCTCAAGGAAGCGGGATGGCTGAGCATCCCCTACGGCAACTTCGCCAACGCCGAGTTCCCCCAGCAAGGCTGGGTCAACGACAGCATCGAGGTGCGCTACGGCACCAACTACGTGGGCCTGCGCAACCGCCTGGCCATTCTGGACGAGAACTACTCCTTGGCCGACTTCCGCACCCGAGTGCTGTCCTCCTTTGCCTTCATCAAGGCCATCCTGGAGTTCTCGGGCGCCCATGCGAGCGAGATCCTCGCCCTGGTCCGCCGGGTGGACGCCGCCACCCGGGAGGGGTACGGCGCCCAGGGGTTCGTCTCCGCGTGGCGGCTGGAGCGGCTTTTGGACGTCACCGTGCCGGGGTTCGAGCACGTCAAGGTGGCCACCACCGCGGAGGAACGGGCGCGTGCCCCGTGGCTGGGGGAGTACCGCATGCGTCCGACCGAGGTGGCCCGCGATTACATCGTGCCCTACCTGGCGCGGGCCGTCCCCACCCGCACCATCCCACTACCCGCCGGCTACGTGCTCCTGCCGGGCTTCGCCGAGGCGGGGGACACGCTGTTGGCCCACGGCATCGCCGCCGAGCGCCTGCTGGCTCCGGCCGAGGTGGCGGGCGAGCGCTTCGCCCTGGAGAAGGTGGACGTCTCCCCCCAGCTCTTCCAAGGGCACGCCCTGGTGACCCTCGCCGGCAGCTGGGAGCGGACCGCCGTGCAGCTGCCCGCCGGGGCGGTGTACGTGGATCTGCGACAGCCGCTGGCGCGGTTGATCCCTCTGCTGCTGGAGCCCTCCTCCAGTGACGGTTTGGCCGCCTGGGGGGCGTTCAACCGCGCGCTGGTCCGGCAGTGGACCTTTCAACCGGGGGTGTACCCCGTGCTGCGGGTGGAGCGCCGCCCCCCCGTACCCATGGTCGTGCTCACCCCTTAAGCGCAGCCCTACCGGGCGGCGGCGCGGCGCTCCACCAGCTTGGCGCGGGCGTAGGGGATCAGACCCCCGGCGTCGATGATGGCCTGCTGCGCCGGCGGCAGGGGGGTGACGGGGTAGCTCTGGCCGCTGCTGCGGTTGACCACCGCAGTGGCGCTGATCTCCAGTTCGTCCCCCTCGCTGGCCTCGACGGTCGGGCAGATCACCACCGACAACCCCAGGTTGACGGCGTTCTGCAGGAAGATGCGGGCAAAGCTGCGGGCCACCACCACCAGGCCGTACCCTTTGAGGCAGGAGGCGGCCTGCTCCCGCGAAGAGCCACAGCCGAAGTTGTGGCCCGCCAATATGATGCTCCCAGACTGGATTTCCCCCGCCCGCAGCCGCTGGTTGAACTCCGGGTGGTCGGCGAAGGCGTGCTGAGGGGTCTCGGTGGGCAGAACCGTGGCCATGAAGCGGCCGGGGTAGATGATATCGGTGGAGATGTCGTCGCCCAGTTGCAGAACCACCTTGCCCATATCAGTTCACCTCCCGCGGATCGGTGATGGCGCCGGTGAGGGCAGAGGCTGCCGCCACGGCAGGCGAGCACAGGTACACCTCCGATTTGGGGTTGCCCATACGCCCCTTGAAGTTGCGGTTGGTGGTGGCGAGCGCCACTTCCCCGTCCCCCAGCGCCCCCTGGTGGACCCCCAGGCACGGCCCGCACCCGGGGTTCATCACCACCGCCCCGGCGCGCAGCAAATCCCCAACATAACCGCGCTCCAGCGCCGCCATGTACACCCTGAAGGAGGCGGGGAAGACCAGCATGCGGGTGCCCGCCGCCACCTTGCGACCGCGCAGGATGGCCGCCGCCGCCTCCAGGTCGTCCAGGCGGCCATTGGTGCAGGAGCCGATGACGATCTGGTGCACCCTTGTTCCCGCCACCGCACTCACCGGCTTGACGTTGTCCACGCTGTGGGGGCAGGCCACCTGGGGTTCAAGAGTGGAGGCATCCACGGCGAGCTCCTCCTGATAGTGGGCGTCGGCGTCGGGGCTCAGCAGGGTGTCCTCCGGAATTTCGCTCACCCCCGCCTCCTCCCGCAGGTAGCGCAGGGTCTCCTCATCCGGCGGAACGATTCCCGAGGTAGCCCCCGCCTCCACGGTCATGTTGCAGAGGGTGAGTCGCCCGGAGGTGGACATGCGGCGGATGGTCTCACCGTGAAACTCGATCACCTTGAAGTTGGCCCCCTGCGCGGTCAGCCGGCCGATGAGGTGGAGGATGAGATCCTTGGGCGCCACACCCGGGCGAAGTTCACCCTCCACGACAACCTTGATGGTGCCCGGGACGGTGACATTCAGGGCTCGCCCCAGGGCCCACACCGCCGCCATCTCCGTCGCCCCGATGCCGAAGGAAAAGGCCCCCAGGGCGCCGTGGGAGGTGGTGTGGCTGTCGGTGCCCACCACCACCCAGGCGGGGCGCACGTAGCCGTTCTCGGGGAGGATCTGGTGGCAGATGCCCCCCTCGTCGCCGCGGATGTCATGGAAGCGGGTGATCCCCTGGGCTGCCACGAACTCCCGCACCTTTTTCTGGTTGGTGGCGGTCTTGGAGCTTTCCGCCGGCACCCGGTGGTCGAAGATGATGGCGATCCGCTCCCGGTCCCACACCCGTGGCTCCAGCCCCGTGCCGGTGAAGATCTCCTGAAATTGGTTGAGGACCAGGGCAGCGTTTTCGTGGGACATGGCCATACTCACCCGCGGCTCCACCACGTCACCGGCGCGCACGTCCCTCTGCCCCGTCGCCCGGCCCAGAATCTTTTCCACCAAGGTAAAACCCATCGAACACTCCTTTCCCCCGCCCGGGCGGGGTCAGATCACGCCCTTCTCCCGTAGGGCGGCGATGTCCTCCCCGCTGTACCCCAGCTCCCCGAGGATGGCCTCGGTGTGGTCCGACAGCCGGGGCGGAGGGCTTTCGATGGCCCCGGGGGTGCGGGAGAACTTGGCGGTGAGGTTGAACAGCCTGATCTCGCCAATCCCCGGCTCGTGCACCGTGGCGATTACCTGCCGGTGCCGGGCCTGCGGCTGGGAAAGAGCCGCCTCCAGGGAGAGGATCTCCCCGCTGGGGATCCCCTTGGCGTTGAGCACCTCCACCCAGTGGGCGGTAGGCTTTTCGGTGAGTCTGGCCTCCAGCAGGGGGGTGAGCTCCCGACGGTTGGCCTTGCGGGTGTCCCGCTCGGCGAAGCGGGGGTCGCTCTTGAGCTCGCCGAGGCCCAGCTCGTCCGCCAGGTCCTCCCACTGTTTCTGCTGGTTGGCGGCGATGTTGATGTACCCGTCGGCGGTGCGGAAGGTGCCCGAGGGGGCGGCGGTGAAGTTGTCGTTGCCCATGAGCACCGGCTGCTGGCCGCCGATGAGCAGGTTGGCCGCCACCCACCCCATCAGCGGCATGATCGAATCCAGCAGGGCGACGTCGATGAACTGCCCCTCGCCGGTGCGCTGGCGGTGGAACAGCGCCGCCATGATGGCGAAGGCGGCATTGAGCCCCCCCACCGTGTCGCACACGGGAAAGCCGCAGCGCAGGGGGTTTAGGCGCTCGTCCCCGTTAATGGCCATGACCCCCGACAACCCCTGGATGATCTGGTCGTAGGCGGGCTTGAAGGCGTCGGGGCCGGTTTGACCGAACCCCGAGATGGCGCAGTAGATGATGTCCGGTCGGATCTGGCACAGCGCCTCGTAGGAGAAGCCGAGCCGCTCCATGACCTTGGGCCGGAAGTTCTCGACCACCACGTCACCGGTGGCCACCAACCGGCGAAACACCTCCTTGCCCTCCTCCAACTTGAGGTTCAGGGTGAGGGACTTCTTGTTGGCGTTTTGCGCCAGGAAGCTGGTACCCATGAGCTGTTTGTTCAACGCCTTGACGTTGCCCAGCTGGCGCGCCAGGTCACCACCGCCGGGGTTTTCGATCTTGATCACCTCGGCACCCAGGAGGGCCAGGTGGAGAGTGGCGAAGGGTCCCGAGAGGACGTTGGTGAGGTCGAGGACGCGGATGTTTTCGAGCAGTCGCATGTCCAACTCCCATTTAGCGTTGAGCCCCGGCGAAGGCGGCGATGGAACCTGCCTTTAGCACCAGGCCGGGCAGCTCCCGGCCCAAAAACGTCTGCACCTGGCGCGCCACCTCCAGCAGCCGCTCGAGGTCGATATCCCCCCGCACCCCCATGCGCTGGAAAGAGTGCACCAGATCCTCGGTGCACACGTTACCCGCCGGCACGCGGGTGAAGGGGCAGCCGCCCAGACCGCCGAACGCCGCCTCGAAGGACACTACCCCCGCCCGCCAGGCGGCCACGCAGTTGGCCAACCCCAGGCCGTAGGTGTTGTGGAAGTGGCAGGCCAGCTCCACCTCGGGCTCCAGCTGGCGGATGGCCCCGTACAGCTCCTCCACCTGCAGGGGGTGGGCGTGCCCGGCGGTGTCCGCCAGGCTCACCTGCCGTACGCCGGCGTCCAGGTAGGCTTTCACCAGCTCCAACACCCGCTGCCGGGGAATCGCGCCTTCAAAGCCGCAACCGAACGCCGACTGCACCGAGGCCTGCACCGCCAGCCCCTCCGCCAGGGCCCGCCGGGCCATGGGCACGATGCGGGCCTGGGCCTCGGCGGGGGTCATGCCGGTGTTCTTGCGGCTGTGGGTTTCCGAGGCCGACACCCCCATGCACACCAGCTCCACCCCACAGGCCAGCGCCCGCTCCAGGCCCTTTTCGTTGAGCACCAGAGCCGACAGCCGCACCCCCGGGGGGCGGCCGGGCAGCTCCCGCACCCGGCGCACCAGCGCGTCGGTGTCCGCCATCTGCGGCACCTTCTCCGGGTTGACGAAGGAGCCCAGCTGCACCACATCCACCCCCGAGGCCATAAGCCCCTCGGCCCAGCGCAGCTTCTCCTCCAGGGGCACGACGGTCTTCTCCACCTGCAGGCCGTCCCGCAGCCCCACTTCGTGGATGCGTGGTGTGTGGGTCATGAGGTCATCCCCGCCGCCCCGGGCCTTCCGGCCGGGGGGGAAATTCTACCGGCCCTTGGCCGCTTAATCCACCAGCGGCACGACCTCCCGCGCCCCCTGCCGCGGCGTCCCGGACTCGCTACACTTTCGCCCATGAGAAGATTGATCAACATTGCCGCAACCATCCTCCTGGCCGCCCCTTGCCTGGCCGCCGAGGGCAAGTGGACGCCCGAGCAGATCCTCCACCTGGACGCCGAGATGCTGGCGGAGGCGGGGCTCGAGATCCCGCCGCGGGCCCTGTGGTACCCCGGTGAAGGGGGACTTTTGGAAGCCGCGGTGGATTTCGGCGGCTGCTCCGCCGGCTTCGTGTCGGCTGAGGGACTGCTCATCACCAACCACCACTGTGCCCTGGGGGTCATCCAGCGACACTCCCGGCCCGACCGCAACCTGCTGGCGGAGGGGTTTCTCGCTCCCACCCGGGAAGCGGAGCTGCCCGGGGAGGGGCTGCGGGTGCGCATCCCCCACCGGTTCACCGACGTCACCCGGGAGATGCTGGCGGCGGTGCCGGCCGGGGCCGACGACCTGGTCCGCTACCGGGCGCTTGAAAAGAAGGAAAAAGAGTTGGTGGCCGCCTGCGAAGCGACACCGAACCGTCGCTGCCGGGTGGCTGCCTATCACGGCGGTCTGCGCTTCACCCTGGAGGAAAGTCTGGAGTTTCCCGACGTGCGGCTGGTGTGGGCACCGCCGGAGAGCGTCGGCAACTACGGAGGGGAAGTGGACAACTGGTCCTGGCCCCGCCACACCGGCGACGTGGCGCTGCTGCGGGTGTGGGCCGGGGGGGACAACCAGCCCGCACCCTTCGCGCCGGAGAATCAGCCGTACCGGCCCAGGCAGTTCTTCCGCGTCGCCACTACCGGGGTGCAGCCGGGTAGCTTCGTGATGGCGGTGGGCTACCCCGGGCGAACCTTCCGGGAGCTCACCGCCCCGGAGATGGCCGAGCGGGCGGAGCGTTTCTTCCCCGCCCGGGCGGCGGTATTCCGGGACTGGATCAAGATCCTCTCCGCCGCCGCCGAACGTAGCGAGGCGGCCCGCATTGCCCTGGCTCCGGCGCTGCGGGACCTGGCCAACGGCGAGAAGAACGCCCGCGGCCAGCTGGCCGGGCTGGCCCGCGGCCGCATCCTTGAAGCGAAGAAGAACTTCGACGCCGAGGTGCAGGCCTGGGCCAGGCAGCAAAAGGGGTACGCAGGCGCGGTGGAGGCCTACGCCACCCTGGAAGCCATGGTGGCGGAGAAGCTGGCCACCTTCGAGCGCGACTTCCTGCTGGCCAGCGTGCCCCGCTACGGACCCCGGGCGCTGGCCTGGGCGCTGACCCTGGCGCGCTGGACGGAGGAGAAGGCCAAGCCGGATCTGGAGCGCCAGCCCGCCTACATGGAGCGCAACCGGGAACGCCTGCGAACAGAGCTGGAGAACGCTCAAAAGCGCTTTGACCCGGCCGGTGACGCCGCGCTCCTGGCCGACCTGCTCCACCGCCTCGCCGCCCTGCCGGAAGGCCAGCGCAGCCCGGCGGTGGAGGCCTTCGTGGGGCAGGACCGCGCCCGGCCCGCCATCACCCGCCAGGTGGAGGGTCTCTTGGCCGCCACCAAGGTCACCGACCTCGGCCAGCGGCTGGCCATGTTCGACGGCGACCGCGCCGCCCTGACGGCGCGCAACGACCCCCTGCTGCGTCTGGCCGTCGCCCTGGATGGGGAGCTGCGCGCCCTGGAGGAGCGGGAGCACCGCTGGGCGGGGACCGCCTACCGTGCCCGCCCGCAGTGGATCCGGGCGGCCAACTCCTACATGGGGGTGCCGGTGGCGCCGGATGCCAACGGCTCCCTGCGCTTCACCTGGGGCCACCTGAAGGGCTACTCCCCCCGCGACGCGGTATGGCTAGAGCCGGCCACCCGCCTGGCCGGCCTGCTGGAGAAGCACACCGGCGAGGAGCCCTTTGCCGCCCCGCAGGCGCTCCGAAAGGCCGCCGCGGCTGCCGGCGGCAGTCGCTGGGCCGACCCGCGCCTCGGCGACGTGCCGGTGAACTTCCTGGCCGACCTGGACACCACCGGGGGCAACTCCGGTTCACCGGTGCTCAACGGCCGGGGCGAGCTGGTCGGGGTCAATTTCGACCGGGTGTGGGAAAACGTGGCCAACGACTTCGGCTACAACCCGGAAGTGGCCCGCAACGTGAGTGTGGATGTGCGCTACATCTTCTGGGTGATGGAAACCCTGCACGGCGTGGCCGCCAGTCCGCTGCTGGCCGAGCTGGGCCTGCCCCCGGCGACACCGCGGTGAGCCTCGCGAGAGGCGCAAGGAACTTGCCCGGGCGTACAGCCGCCTTCTTGCACCGCCGCGCCGTGCGTCTGCTCCTCCACCTCTGGCTGCGGCGCCTGGGTGACGCCCCTGTGCTGCTGACCGCCATCCCCAAGTGCGGCACGCACCTGGTGCGGGATTTGCTGCGCTTCGCGCCACCCCTTCGCTTCGCCGCTGAGCTGCCCCGCAACGAACAGACCAGCGGCGAAGAGCTCGCCGATGCTCTTGCCGGCGCCCGCGGTCGGTTCGTGGTCGGACACATCCCCCACACTCCCGCCATTGCCGCCGCCGTGGGCGCGGCCGGCGCCAGGGTCGTGCACATGGTGCGCGACCCGCGCGCCTATGTGGTCTCCCTCGTCCACCACATCCGGCGTTTTCCAAATCACGCGCTGCACTCCTACTTCCGCGACCACGTGAGGGGGTTCGAGGAAGCCGCCGAGCCGGTGATCCGCGGGGTCCACCTGGGCCCCGGGCGCTTCCTGCCCGACGTCGCCACCTTCTTCGCCCTCTACCAGGGGTGGCGCAGCTGTCCCTCCGCCTACACCACCAGCTACGAGGCGCTGGTGGGACCACGCGGGGGCGGCAGCCGCACCGCCCAGCACCACGAGATTCGCGCCATCGCTTCCCACCTCGGCTACGGCAGGATTCCCGAGGTGGCCGTCGGCCTCCTTGCCTCTGTCGTGTACCACCGGTATGGCCCCACCTTCCGGCGTGGTGTCCTGGGTGATTGGCGCCAGCAGTTCACCCCGCGCCTCCTGCGGGCGTTCCAGGAAACCGCCCCCACTCTCCTCGCCAGTCTGGGGTATGAAGCCGGAGAGAACTGGTGAACCTTCCCCCTAGGGCAAGATCTCGAGCCGCGAGATCTCCCGCCACCCGACCCGCGGGTCCACGACCGGTGGACCGATGCGCCAGAAGACGAGCTCGTACACCCGGTCGTCGCCCGTGCGGACCGGCTCTCCGTGGGGATCGAAGACGTAGTTGCCGGCCCCGGCGAAGAGCTCGCCGGGGTACTCCGAGGCGGCCACGCAGCAGCCCACCACCCAGGCGGCGTTTTCGATGGCCCGCGCCCGCAGCAGGGTGCGCCAGACGTGGTCGCGGCGCCAGGGCCACCAGGCCACCGCCACCAGCAGGTCGCAGTGGGCCTGCAGGCACAGCGCCCGGGCCTGCTCGGGAAAGCGCACGTCGTTGCAGTTGAGCAACCCCATGGTGTGGCCCGCGGCGCGCACCGCCACGTAGCGGTCCCCCTCCTCCCACAGCTCGCACTCGCCGTTGGGGGCGAACAGGTGCACCTTGTCGTAGCGGGCCAGCTCCCTTCCCCCTTGCCACACCGTCATGCGGTTGCGCCGCTGCTCGGAGAAGGACCCGAAGACGAAGACCACCTCGGGGGCGCGCCCTGACACCCCGGCAAAGCAGGCCCGCACCCGTTCGGGGTCCACCTGGCGGGTGTAGCCGTGCAGGAAACTCTCGGGGAACACCACCAGCTGCGCCCCCGCCGCGCACGCCTCGGCGGCCTCGGCGGCCAGGCGCGCGAGGTTGGTCTCGACCTCCATGCACACCCAACGGGACAGGTACACGCGCATCTCCATGAGGCTACCACGGGCGGTGCGGCGGGCGGCGCGGGAAGCCCCCGCTCACCCCATCCGGCCGGCGGCCGTGAGCACCGAGGCCGCCACCGCCGCCGCGGTGGCCAGCAGGCACAGCAGCCCCCCCAGCACGTGGCGGGGCCGCTCCCCCTCCAGGGGGCGGGTGAGGGTGGCGCCCAGGACGCCGCCGGCGAATCCTCCCAGATGAGCCCAAGTATCCACCCCGGGGATGAGGAACCCCATCACTGCCAGCATGATCGCCCACTGCAGCGCCTGCCGCCCGACTAGCGAGTGGCCCACCCGGTGGCCGTACCACACCAGCGCCCCCAAAAGCCCGAACAGCGGCGCGGAGGCGCCAATGGTGAGGTACGCCCCGCGCAGGAAGGACGGCAGGAAAGGCAGGTACGCCCCCGCCAGGGAGCTGGCGGTAAAGCCTGCCGCGGCGGCGGCGGTGTAGATCATCACCGTGCGCCCGGGGCCGAAGGCCTCCACCATGGCCGGCAGCAGGGTGCGCAACCACAGCATGTTGAAGGCGATGTGCAGCAGCCCCCCGTGCAGCCACGCCGCCGACAGCACCGTCCACCAGCGCCCGAACCCCACCACCGGCACTGCCCCCGAGGCCCCCAGCAGAAACAGGCTCTGGGAGGAGGGCGACAACAGGGACAGCACACCGCGCATCTGGATGCCGGCGGGGTCGATGAGCAGAGCCGCGGCGTAGAGGGCAATGCAGCCGCCGATGACGGTGGGCGCCAGACCGGCGCCCGACCCCAGCAGCCGTACGAGCGGAGCGTACCCCCACATCCCGGGCCGCCAGCGGCCGCAGGACAGGCATCGCTCGTCGTTGACCCCCACCAGCTTGCCGCAGGAGGGACAGACCACCGCGCCACTGCGCTTGCGTGCGAACATGGGGATATTATCGCCGACTGGCGCCGCTCAGCCCGAAAGCCGCGGTTGGGTTCGTGACGAGAGGCCCGAGATACCGATGATGGCGGGCGCACGTAGGGCTTCGGGCGCGAGCCCTACTCGTTAGCGTACGGCGCAGCGCTCGAGTCCCAGAGTACGCTCGCCAGCGCGGCGAAATCCGGCCTCGAGAAGCCGACCGCGGTTTTCGGGCTCAGTTGCGGGAGGCGGCGATGGCTGCCACCGCCCGGACGGCCGCTTCCACGTGCTCACGGGTGTTGAAGGGGCCCAGGGAAAAGCGCACCGTGCCCCGCGGCGCCGTGCCCATGTGCTGGTGGATCAGCGGTGCGCACTGCAACCCCGTTCGCACCAGAATGTTGTGGTCTACATCCAGGAGCGTGCCGACATCCGAGGGATCGTAGTTGTCCACCGTGATGGAGAGGGTGGCCACCCGTCGGTCCAGCCGCCGGGTGCCATGCAGCCGCACCCCGGGAATATCCGACAGCCCCTCCTGCAGGAGGGCCAACAGGGCCATCTCGTGCCGGTAAATGTTCTCGATCCCCTCCCGCTCGAGAAAATCCTGCCCCGCCGCCAGGCCGGCGATCCCCATGAGGTTCAGTGTGCCCGCCTCCAGGCGGTAGGGGAACTCCTCCAGGTGGTAGGGGTTGGCGGAGCGCACCCCGGTGCCCCCCCAGATGGAGCTCGCAATCTCGGCCTCGTCGGCCACGCACACCCCGCCGGTGCCGGTGGGGCCGAACAGCCCCTTGTGGCCGGTGAAGGCCACGAAGCTCACCCCCCAGGCGGCCATGTCGATGGGTAGCACCCCGGCGGTCTGGGCGGTGTCCAGGGCCAAAGGCACCCCCGCTTGCCGGCACACGGCGCCAATGGCCGGGATGTCCTGCACCACCCCGGTGACGTTGGAGGCGTGGTTGACGATCACCAACCGGGTGTTGGGGCGCAGGGCGGCGCGGATGGCCTCCGGGTCCACGTACCCCTCGCCGTCGGGGCGCACGAAGGTGGCCTCCGCCCCTCGCTGCACCAGGTGGTTCACCGGGCGAATGACGGAGTTGTGCTCGGTCCAGGTAGTGACAAGGTGATCCCCGGGGCGAACGGTGCCCTGGAGGATGAGGTTCAAGGCGCCGGTGGCGTTGGCGGCAAAGACCAGCCGGTTGGGATCCTTCTTCCCCCCCGCCGCGGCCAGGCTGGGGTTGAAGAAGGCCGACAGGCGGGTGCGGGTGGAGTGGATCAATTCCTCGGCCTTGAGGGCCATGTCGGCGCCGGTACGCCCCGGGTTGACCCCGTAGTGGCGGTAGAAGGAGCTCATGAAATCGTGTACCTCGGCGGGCTTGGGAAAAGACGTGGCGGCGTTGTCCAGGTAGATGATCGACTCCATGCCGGTCTCCCTGCGGTGCCGGCCGGCCTCTTCCACCACCCCGGGCCGCCTGCCCACCGCCGGCGGCGATGATAGCTCACGTGCCCTGTTACACATTCTCGGATTCCTCGTTCACCCGGCAGGCGGCCGGCAGCCCCAGAAGACGGGAGAGCGCGCCGCGATGGCGGGCCACCCGGCGGTACCCCCACCCCAGCACCCAACGAAAGGGGGGCCGGCTCAGCAGGCGCGCCGACCGGCGCCACCCCACCTCCCCCAGCACGAACACCACCGCCTCCGCCCCGGCCAGGACCCTGCCGTCGCGGGTCACCACCTGCACCGCCTGCCGGCAGGCCGCCTCCAGGGCCGGCGTCATGGGCGGCGAGGGCGCCTGCTGCCACGCCACCACCGCCAGTCGCCCCCCGCGGTCGCGCCGCCGCACCCAGTCGGCCGCCGCCCGGCACAGGCCGCACTGGCCGTCCCACAACACCCACTGGCGGTTGGCGTCCATTGCTTCCTTCAGGGACCTGGGTTGCCCCTCTATTCCGCGGGGAGTTGACAGGGGCGCCTCGTCGACTTATATTACTTTATGGCGATGAAAGAAAATTTTGTCGCCCCAGGGAGAGTGAACATGGCCAACGCCCCCAACATGGTCGTCCTGACCAGGGACAACTTCAACCAGGTGATCGAGAACAACGACATCGTCCTGATCGACTTCTGGGCCGACTGGTGCGGGCCCTGCCGCGCCTTCAAGCCCATTTTTGCCGCCGCCGCCGCCCGCCACCCGGAGGTCACCTTCGCCACCTGTGACACCGAGGACCAGCCGGAGCTGGCGGCCGCCTTCCAGGTGCGCTCCATCCCCACCCTAGCGGTGTTCCGGGACAAGGTGCTGCTCTACGCCCAGCCCGGCATGTTGCCCGGCGAGGCCCTGGACGACCTGGTGGCCCAGGCCAAGGGCCTGGACATGGCGAAGGTCCACGCCGAGATCGCCGCCCGCCAGGCCGCCGCCCAGGCCTGACACGGGCCTCGCACCCGGCGGCGGGCTCCCACCGGCGCCCGCCGCCGGGCCTGGTGTTTCATTCGCCCATCCGTTCCGTCCAGCTGTCAGTCTTCAGACTCACCATCCGTGGCGGCGCTGCCACGTCAGACGAGACCAACACCACCCCGGGTGCGGAACAGCATCCCTCGGCGAGCTGTTATGGCACGGGGCGAGGCCTCCGCCTCGCCGGAAGGAGTCACCCGTGAGCGCCGAGCCCAAGGGCGGGAGCACCCCCCCGGAAATCCCCTACGCCACCACCTTCAAGCGCCAGCTGTACGACCCGGACCCCCAGGAGACCCAGGAGTGGATCGAGTCCCTGGACGCCGTGCTGGCCACCGCCGGCCCGCAGCGCGCCCGCTTCCTGCTCAATACCGTCCTGAAGCGCGCCCGCATGAAGAACCTGGGGATGGAGTTGGTGCAGACCCCCTACATCAACACCATCTCCCCCGAGCAGGAACCCGAGTTCCCCGGCGACGAGCTGATGGAAAAGCGCATCCGCCGCATCGTGCGCTGGAACGCCATGGCCATGGTGGCGCGGGCCAACGCCCGCTACCCCGGGCTGGGAGGACACCTCTCCACCTACGCCTCCGCCGCCGCCCTTTACGAGGTGGGGTTCAACCACTTCTTCCGCGGCAAGGAGGGGGACTCCGGAGACCAGATCTTCTACCAGGGGCACGCTGCCCCCGGCATCTACTCCCGCATGTTTCTGGAGGGACGGCTGGGGGAGGAGCAGCTGGACGCCTTCCGGCGCGAAACCACCGGACATGGCCTGCCCTCCTACCCGCACCCGCGGCGGCTGCCGGCGGTCTGGGAATTCCCCACCGTCTCCATGGGGCTGGGCCCCTTAAACGCCATTTACCAGGCCCGCTTCAACCGCTACCTGCTACACCGGGGCCTCAAGGACACCTCCGCCTCCCGGATCTGGGCCTTCGTGGGAGACGGGGAGACCGACGAGCCCGAGTCCCTGGGGGCCCTCCACGTGGCCGCCAACGAGAAGCTCGACAACCTCATCTTCGTGGTCAACTGCAACCTGCAGCGTCTGGACGGGCCGGTGCGCGGCAACGGCAAGATCATCCAGGAGCTGGAGGCCAACTTCCGCGGCTCGGGGTGGAACGTCATCAAGGTGATCCTGGGCCGGGAGTGGGACCCGCTGCTGGCCAGGGACGAGGACGGCCTGCTGGTGGACCGCCTCAACACCGTGGTGGACGGCTGGTGGCAGCGCTACCACGTGGAGGGTGGTGCGTTCATGCGGCAGCACTTCTTTGGCGCCCACCCGCAGCTGCTGAAGCTGGTCGACCACCTGTCGGACGCGCAGATCTGGGACCTCAAGTTCGGCGGCCACGACTACCGCAAGCTCTACGCCGCCTTCCGCCTGGCCACCCAGCCCAACGGCCGCCCCACCGCCATCCTGGTCAAGACGGTCAAGGGGTGGACCCTGGGGCGGGAGTTTCAGGGCACCAACCCCACGCATCAGCTCAAGAAGCTCAACGTGGCGCAGCTGAAGGCCTTCCGCGACGTGCTGCACCTCCCCATAGCCGACCGGGAGCTCGAGGAGGGGATCCCGCCCTACTACCACCCCGGGGAGGACAGCCCCGAGGTGCGCTACCTCCGGGAGCGGCGAGCCGCCCTGGGGGGAGAGCTGCCGCGGCGGCGGGTGCAGGTGAGCATCCCGGCGGTCCCTCCCGCCGACCTGTACGCCGAGTTCCTGGCCGGCTCCGATGGACGGGAGGTCTCCACCACCATGGCCTTCGTCTCGCTGCTGCGCAAGCTGGTCAAGCACCCCGAACTGGGTCCCCGCATCGTCCCCATCGTGCCCGACGAGGCGCGCACCTTCGGCATGCACGGCCTGTTCAGCGACCTGGGGATCTACGCCTCGCAGGGGCAGAAGTACGAGCCGGCCGACCACAAGCTCATCCTGCGCTACCAGGAGCAGCAGGACGGGCAAATCCTGGAGGAGGGGATCACCGAGGCGGGGTCCATGGCCTCCTTCACCGCCGCCGGAACCGCCTACTCGACCCATGGGCAGCTCATGCTGCCGTTCTACATCTTTTACTCCATGTTTGGCTTCCAGCGCATCGGCGACCTCGTATGGGCGTTCGGGGACGCCATGGGGCGGGGGTTTTTGATCGGCGCCACCGCCGGGCGCACCACCCTACACGGGGAAGGGCTGCAGCACAACGACGGCCACAGCCACGTGCTGTTTTCGGTGATGCCCAACGTGCGCGCCTACGACCCCGCCTTCGCTTACGAGCTGGCGGTGATCATCCGCGACGGGATCGAGCGCATGGTGGGCCGGCAGGAGGATGTCTTCTACTACGTGACCGCCTACAACGAAAACTACCCCATGCTCCCCATGCCGGCGGGGGCGGAGGACGGCATCCTGCGGGGTCTGTACCTGCTCCGGGCCGCCCCGGCAAAGGCTCCCCGACGGGCGCAGCTGCTGGGCTCGGGCCCCATCCTGCGGGAGGTGCTGCGGGCCGCTGACCTCCTGGCGGAGCGCTTCGGCGTGGCCGCCGACGTGTGGAGCGCCACCTCCTACCAGCAGCTGCGCGCCGATGCCCTGGCCTGCGAGCGGTTCAACCGCCTGCACCCGGCCTCGCAGCCCCAGGTGCCCTACGTGACCGGGGTCCTGCAGGCGACCCAGGGCCCCATCGTGGCGGCCACCGACTACATGAAGGCAGTGCCGGACATGGTGGCCCGCTGGGTCCCCCGGGAGTTCACCGTGCTGGGCAGCGACGGCTACGGGCTGTCGGACACCCGGCCGGCGCTGCGGCGGCACTTCGAGATCGACGCCGAGCACGTGGTGGTGGCCACCCTGGCAGCGCTGGCCCGACAGGGTGAAGGCAGCGCCGAGGAGGTGGCGGGGGCCATCGCCGAGTTCGGCATCGATCCCGAGGCCCCCGACCCGGTCACGCTGTAGGGCTCTCGCCAGCGCCGTCGCGCCGCCCGGGGATGTCGTCCAAGACCCTGCAGAAGATGGCCTTGCCGTCCCCCGGGGCGTAGTACTCGGGCAGTTCAGCCACCAGGGTGTAACCGCAGGCCAGGTAAAAGGCCCGGGTGGGGGCGTACTGGGGGCGGGTGGCGGTCTCGATCCAGCAGCGGCGCCGCCCCTGGCGCCGCATTCCCTCCTCGGCGGCGGCCAGCAGCGCCCTCCCCACGCCGCGGCCCTGGTGGCGGGGGTGCACAGCGATCCAGTACAGGTCCGCCGACTCCACCGTCCCGGGGATGGGGCCCCAGCAGGTGTAGCCGGCCACCTCCCCGTCCACCTCGGCAACGAGAAAGCGATAGTGGCTGGCCTCGCCGTGGGCCAGCCGGTCGTCCACCAGCTCCAGGGCCAGGGCCAGCTCCTCGGGGTTGAAAAAGCCGGTGGCCTCCAGCGTCCGGGCCAGGGGAGCGCGGTCGGAAGGGAGCAGGTCGCGGCGCAGCTTCATGCCACGGCCGCTCCCCACGCCCAGTGGCGCCGCATCGCCGCCTCCAGCAGCGCCTGCACAACCGCCGGGGGATCGAGCCCCGCCCGACCGGCGGCCACCATGAACCCCACTTGGGGATCCAGACAGGGATTGGCGTTCACCTCCAGGATGTGCGGCTCACCGCGGGCGTCGAGGCGCAGGTCCACCCGGGCGTACCCGGTCAAGCCGCACACCTCCCAGGCCGCCAGCACTAGGGTACGCAGGCGAGGAAGCAGCTCGCCGTCCTCCTCTTGGGTGGGGAAGCGCCGGGCGGTGTGCAGGTCGGCGGGGGTGCCGGGCAGCCACTTGGCCTCGTACCCGACGATGGGGGGCACCTCTGGGGGGATGTCCGGGAAGGTCATCTCGGCCACGGGCAGCACCTCCGGGCCCTCGCGCCCCTCCAGGACCGCCACGTTGAACTCCCGGCCGGGGAGGAACTCCTCTACCATCACCGGCTGCCCGGGAAAGCGGCCCGCCAGCCAGCCCAACCGATTCGCGAGCTCCCCCTGGCTGCAGCAGATGGGGTTGCCCTCCAGACCCACCGAGGCGTCCTCCCAGACCAGCTTGACGATCACTGGAAACTCCACCCCCCGCGGGAGCTCCGGCCTCCGGGGATCCACCCGCCCACCCGGGGCCACTGGCAGGCCGGCGGCGGCCAGCACGGCGCGCGTGGCCAGCTTGTCGGTGGTGAGCCACATGGCGGCCGCGGAGCACCCCGTAAACGGCACCCCTAAGAGCTCCAGTACCGCGGTGGCGGCGGCGTGGCGCAGGGGCAGCCCCGGCGGGGCCTCCAGGAGGTTGAACACCACCGCCCCGGGCGGGATGACCTCGGCCAGTTGCCAAGCCCGGCCTCCGGGTACCATCTCCGACGAGCAGGGCAGACCCAGGGCTGCCACCGCTGCCTCCACCATGGCCAACTGGTCGAGGACGTCCCGGGTGGAGGGGTCGGCGTCGCTGGCCAGCTCGGGGTAGGCGATCACCACCCGGGTGACCGACTGCAGCGGCGAACTCACAGCCCGTACCTCCGCCGGGCGGCGGTGAGGATCTCGTCCACCAGCTCCCGGTACGACAACCCGGCCAGCCGGGCCATGATGGGCAGGTCCGACCGCACCGGGTGCAGGCCGGGCAGGGGATTGACCTCGAGAAAGTGCAGGGTAGCGTTTCCATCGGCGCGCAGGTCCACCCGCGCCACATCGCGGCACTCGAGGGCCTGCGCCGCCGCCAGCGCCAGGGTCCTGGCCTGCTCGGCGAAGGGGTCGCCGTCCAGCAGGCGGTAGGCCACCCGCCGCTCGTACTCCGCTTTGTTGAGGGTGGTGTAGGCCGGCGCCTCGGCGCTGTCGGTGAACACCACCTCCATGACCGCCACCACCCGCATGCCGCGGCCGTTGCCCACCACCCCCACGGTCACCTCGCGGCCGGGCAAGAACACCTCCGCCAGCACCGGCTGGCCCAGGGCCGCCAGGAGTTCCCGGCAGCGGTCCATCGCCTCCCCGGGCTCCCGCACCAGCGAGCCACCGCTAATCCCCTTGGAGGACCCCTCGGCCAGGGGCTTGAGGAACAGCGGGGGGGCCAGAGCCGACAGGCGCGACAGGTCATCACTGCTGCGAATGACCTCGAAGGGCGCCGTGGGCAGACCGTGGTCGCGCACGATCCGTTTGGCGACGGCCTTGTCGAGAGTCACGGCGCACGTCAGGGGGTCGGAAAAGGTGTAGGGCTGGCCGAACAGCTCGCACAGCGCCGGCACCTGCGCCTCCCGCGACCGCCCCGCAAGCCCCTCGGCAATGGAGACGACCAGATCCCAGCGCTCCCCGGCCACCAGCCGCCGCGCCACCTCCTGGCCTCGGCCCAGACGTTCCACCGCGTGCCCCAGCTCGGACAAGGCGCCGCCCAGAGCCTCGATCACGTCCTCGTCGTCGAACTCCATGACGTCGAGCGCCGAGTACCCCGCCGCCAGGTAGTCGTCTTTGAGGTCGTAGGCCAGCCCGATGCGCAGCGGCCGCCCCGGCTGGCCGCTGCCGGTGGCAGTACCGCGACCGTGGTCAGACATCGTAGGCCGGATCCTGATAGGTGAAGCGCTTCCCCTCCCAGTTGACCAGCGTCCACACCCCGTCTTCGCAGGCGCTCACGGTTTCGGGTTGCAAGGGGATCTTGCCGCCGCCCCCCGGGGCATCCACCACGTAGGTCGGCACCGCGTACCCGGTGGTGTGCCCACGCAGCTGGGAGACGATCTGCAGCCCCGTCGCCACCGAGGTGCGCAGATGCGAGGTGCCCACCACCGGATCGCACTGATAGAGGTAGTAGGGGCGCACGCGCATCTTGAGCAGGCCGTGAAAGAGCGCCTTCAGCGTGGCGGCGGCGTCGTTGACGCCGCGCAGCAGCACCGTCTGGCTGCCCAAGGGTATGCCCCCGTCGGCCAGCAGATCGCAGGCCGCCGCCACCTCGCGCGTGAGCTCGCGGGGGTGGCTGAAGTGCAGCGACAGCCACACCCGGTGGCGGCGCAGCAGCGCCACCAGCTCCGGCGTGATGCGCTGCGGCAGGAAGCACGGTACGCGGCTGCCGATGCGCAAAAACTCGAGGTGGGGAATGCGACGCAGGCGCGCCAGCAAGGCATCGAGCCGCTCGTCGCTGAACAGCAGCGGATCCCCTCCCGACAGCAACACGTCGCGCACCTCGGTGTGCTCCTCAAGGTAGGAGACGATGCGATCCAACCGGCGCGCCAGCGGCTCCAGATGGCCCTGCGCCACCAGCCGCGAGCGGGTGCAGTAGCGGCAGTACGCCGCGCAGGTGTCCAGGGCCAGAAGCAGGACGCGATCGGGGTAGCGATGGACCAGCCCCGGCAGCGGGGAGTGATGGTCCTCGCCGCAGGGGTCCACCATGTCGCCCTCCCCCACAACCAGCTCCTCCTGGCGAGGCACCACCTGGCGACGGATGGGGCAGTCGGGGTCGTGGGGATTCATGAGGGCGGCAAAGTGGGGGGTCACGGAGACGGCGAACTTGCCCGGCGCCAGCTCCAGACCCCGCCGCTCGGCGGGGGTGAGCTGCAAAAGTTGTTCAAAGTGAGTCAGGCGCGTCAGCCGGTGGCGGGACTGCCAGTGCCAGTCTCCCCAGCGCTGCGGGTCGTAGGTTTCGCCGAAAATGCGGCACACCGCCTCTCGGGCGGCATCGACAAGCGAGTCGGTATCTTCAACGAGAGCGTTCAGCGACACGGGGTGAGGTCCTCCTGTGGGTCTCGAGGGGGGACGACGGCGCGAAACCTAAGTGTTTGGTCCTTGGGCTGGTGCTGGGGCTTGCTCCGCGGAGCGCCCGCCGGTTGGGCCACGAGGGCCTCGGGGATCATCGGCCTGTCCGCTAGCGGGAGGCTCCGGAGGGAAGCGGCGGGGCGTCGGTCACTCGGGCGTGCGCACCGTCGTTCCGGAGGGGGGCGGGGGGGGTCCCACATGCAAAGACGCCGAGGCCCGGCCTCGGCGTCCTGGCGGCACCGGAAATGTCGCCCGGCAAAATACTCGGAGGGCGATCGGCGGGGAACTCCATCTCCACGGCGCACAATCTAGGGCTGTTTTCGCCGTTGTCAAGCCCCTTGGCGTACGGGCGCCACCGCGCGGTGACCCTCGACACCGAAAGCCCGGTCGATCGGGTCCCTCACAGGCTGACGCGCAGGGCCAGCCACGCCGCGGCGATGGCGAGGGTGACCGGGACGCCGACGCGGGCGCCGCTGGGTTGGCTTTCCGGTCTCACTTTCGAGGGCGTGACATTCCGGGGGGGGTACGATCGCGCTCTCAGGAGGTCAACCATGCGTGCCAACAGAAAAGGAGAACGTCTCGGACGAACAACAACCTTCAGGGGCCTTCGGTCCTCGCCGCGATTCTCCTGCTCGCGTTTGCGGCGACCGGCACTCACGTTTTGGCAGGGCCTCCCGGTGATCCGCAGATCCTCACAATTCCTCTCTTCTTTGAGGGAAACCAATTCGCCAGCGCACGATCGCTTCTGCGCGTGAACGTTGAACTCGGCACCGCCTGGATCGTATGGAATCTCACCTCTAAAACCGGTACATCTCCGGAATCATGAGCGAGACGGGACAGGGGTCGTGGGCCTTGCCCGACGGTACGCTCTCCGCCGAGACGGCGGGCAGCGGCGCGGTTGTACGGACAATGGCGCCGGCGGTGGGTCCGACATATTTCATGGTGGTGGTCGAAGGCAGTGTCATTCAGACCGCAGGGGACCTCCTCGCCACCGTGCAGAGCATGCCGCTTTCTTTCTCGCCCGCGGCCGGCCAGCAGTACGGTTTTCTTGGTCTCGACGTGGGTTTAATCGAAGAGGTGCCCCCCGACGGCCACTTCGAGCAGGTACTTCTTTCAGAACAGTCGTGGGCAGGCAGACGTTGCAACTGGGCGACTGCCCGAGCGGCCGGATTGTTCCTGCTGATGCTGGCTAACGGCGTCACGTGTTTGCAAAGCGGCGGGTTGGCCTGTACCGGCCTGGGAGGATCAGCGCTCCTCCTCTTCTCCAACCTCACCGAACAGAAGAACATCTGCGACAACTACTCGAAGTAGTGGGAGGCGCCCTGCGGTGACGGCAGCTGTCAACACCTTGATCGTCTTTACAGCCCTGGCGATCGGCGGGATCTGGTTCCTTGCGCTGAGGAGGGGAAAGATGGGGACACTGCTAGGACTTGCGACCTTGGTGCCGGCTGCCGCCGTCGCCGTCATGATCGCGCATGGCGCCGGGATCCGCGGAGACTGGCTGGTGAACGTGGTGCAGCTGCTTCTCGCACCGGTGACAGCGTGGGCGCTGGCCGACGGACTCCGGCGACGACCTCGCGTTTTCCTCCCCCTCGTGGCCGGGATCGCGCTTCTTTTCGGGCTGATGGGAGGTCGGAACCTTTTCGGCGCTCCGCCATGGGCGACTGCCTTCTGGCTGGGCCAGGGAGCACCCGGTTCCGACCTCGCCATCGCCGTGGCGGCGGCTGGCGGGCTCGTTTGCCACATGTGGGTGAATTAAGGAAGCGCTGCGACAGTTCGATCTCCTAGGTCACATCCGGCATTCGGCTTCCCGAGAGCGGAACGGTCGATGGCGGCCGACGGCGGCTTCCGGAGCCGCGGCTCGCCGATCAATGAGTGGCTAGCAAGTTGCTCGAAGCCCCAACCACGCCGCGGCGATGGCCAGGGTGGCGAGGGTGACCGGGACGCCGACGCGGGCGTGCTCGCGCCAGCCGATGGTGACGCCCAGCGGGGCGGCCTGGTCGGCGACGATGAGGTTGGCGATGGAGCCCACCAGGATGAGGTTGCCGGCCAGCGTCGACGACAGCGCCAGAATGGGACCGGCCAGGGGGTGGGTGGCCTCGGGCAGGAGCAGCATCACGGCGGGAACGTTGGAGACCAGGTTGGACAACACCGCGGTGCCGGCGAACAGCCAGCCCGGGTGAGCAAGGTCCACCCCGGCGGCGCGGGTGGCGCTGCTGGCGGCGGCCAGCACCCCGGACTCGGCGACGGCGTGGTTGACCACGAACAGGCCGGCAAACAGCGCCAGCAGGTTCCAGTCCACCAGCCCCAGCATGGCGCGGGAGGCCATGCGGCGGGACAGCAGCAACACCCCGGCGGCCGCCAGGGCCACCACCTCCCGCGGCCACGGCGCCAGGAGAAAGCAGGCCATGACCACCACCACCACCACCACCCCCTTCCCCGACTGCCAACGGTTGAAGGCCGGAGCCTGCACTACCGGGATGGGGGTGTGCTTGAGCCAGCGGTCGCCCACCTGCCAGCGGATCAGCAGGAACACCGCGACGAGCCCCGCCAGGGCGGGCACGGCGGCGTCCACCAGGTAATCCCCGAAGGAGAGATGCAGCTTCTGCCCGATGAGCATGTTTTGCGGGTTGCCGATCAAGGTGGCGGCGGAGCCCACATTGGCGGCGCAGGCCAGGGCCAGCAGGAACGGCAGCGGGTCGAGACCGCGCCGGGCACACCCCTCCACCAGCACCGGCGCCATGGCCAGACACACGATGTCGTTGGCCAGCACCGCCGACAGCCCCCCGGCCACGCCAACGAGCGCCGCCAGCAGCGCCGGCGGCGACAGGGGCGCTGCCGCCAGCCGGCGGGTCAGGCGGGTGTACAGCCCCCCCAGGCGCAGCTGCGCCGACACCACCATCAACCCGAACAGCAGCGCCATGGTGGGCACATCCACCGCCAGCACCGCCTCCTCGGGCGACAGCCGGCCGGCCGCCACCAGCACGATGGCCCCCAACACCGCCACCCCCGCACGGTCCAGCGCCAGCCCGGGCAGACCGCCCAGCATCATGCCGGCGTAGACCAGCAGGAACACCACCAGAACCAGTGGATCCATGATTCTTCAGAGTACCACCGGCGGGCCCGGCCGCTCGCCGGGCGGTGTTCGCGAGCGGGCACGCTTGACAAAAAAGGATGGTAGATCCCGCCCCACGAGGCCTCGGCCGTGGCAGCGGGACGGGATAGAAAAGGAAGAACAGCGATGGTACGAAAAGTCCTTCTGGTGGCGTGCCTGGCTTTCCTGGCCCGGGGGATGGGGGCCGTCTGTCTCCCCGGCGGCCAGGGCACCTACCGGGCGTGCGTGACCACGTACGACCAGTGTACGGCGACGGTGTCCTGCGACGAGTACTTCTGCAGTGACGACTCGCCCACCGGGCGGAGCCACGAGCGGCACTACAGTATCTGTTAAATCTCGAAGAACCTTTGCGTCGCCGGTGGTGGCGCCGCCGCTGGCCCCCCCGCTGCCCGGGAGGAAGGAGCCTTCGATGACGGTTCTCGCCCCACTGCTTACCTGCCTGTTCGCCGGGTTGGCAGCCCCACCCCTTCTCCGTCGCCGGGGGCGATCCCCCGGGCGGCGCCCGACCTTCCCCGCCCCCCCCTGTCGGTGCAGGTGGTTCGCTCCCAGGCAGCGCGGGTGCGGGCGAGCAGCGCCGGCTCGCTGGAGTGCCCGCCCGTGCCGGCGGGGCTGATCCGGCCAGCGAGGTTCGAGTTCCCCCTGCCGGGCAACGCGCGCCTGGCCGGAAACGGCAAGACCCTGGGCGTTCTCCTCCCCGAAGAGGACCAGCGCCTGCCGCTGAAGCTCATCAAAGGGGGGAAGATCTTCGCCGAGTACCGCCTCAAGCCCCCGCCCTCCCCGCCTGGGGCGCGCACCCCACCCTGGCTCTGGGGGAGGAGGGGGCCTACGCCGCCCTGATCGGCCGCCAGGGGTTCGCCGTGTACGCTTCCGGGGTGATGACGGCGACCTTCACCCAGCAGACCCACAGCCCGTCAGTGGCGTTCCGCTTCGGGGAGGTGATGTGGTGCCCCTGGCCGCAGCGCCCCCCCGCGCGGCCGGGGACCGCCCTCCCGAAGCTCTTCAAGGAGGGGGAGGAACCGCCCCTCTGGCTGCGCGCCGAGCTGGACGGCTCCCGCCAGCAGGCCCTCGCCCGCGTCGACCCCCGCCGCTCGGATCCGGCCTTCCCGAACCCCGGCGAGTGGGCGATGGGGATCGCCACCCCCAGCGACGGCCGCCTCTGGCTGGTCGGCCTGTCCAGCGCCGGGGTGTGGCTCGCCGGCCCCTCCGGCCGCATCCTGCGGCGCGAGGTGCTGCCGGTTCGCCTGGTCAGCGAGGAGGACGACGAAGAAGCCATGGGCAAGCTGGAGGAAGACACCGCACGGGAGGTGCGCAGCACCGCCAGTGATGCCACCGCGGATGCCACCCGCCGTCCCTCCCGCAGCCGGGTGTTTGTCACCGGGCGCACCCGGGTGGTGGGCCAGGTACACGCCCGCGACCGCGACCTGGTGGTCACCACCGCCTCCGTGCAGCCCCACCGGGCGCTGATCCTGCTTCCCGCTGACGACGCCCCGCCCCGCTGCTGGACGGTAACGGGGGGCGACGAGTTCCTTCGCGTGGCGGTGACCGAGGACGCCGTCTGGTGGCTCCAGGAGCGGGAGGGGGGCCAGCGCGGGCTGGTGCACGCCCTGTGGGAGGAGCTGCTGTCCCTGACCGGCGACACCGAGGATCAACCAGGAGCTTCCACCTCGCCAACGCCGGAGCGGTGAAACTTTTGTCTCGCGGTAAGACCCCCGCCCCCCCCAGCCGAGCGGGGCGGCTCGGGCCAGCAGTTCCGCGGCGGCCCGCTCGGTTGACCGGTCCCGACCGCCTCGATACAGTGGAAGTCATGATGCACGTGATCCTTGAGTTCACCATCGTACCGCTGGGGGCAGGGTTGTCGCTGTCGCCCTATGTGGCGGCCTGCGAGCGCATCCTCGCCGAGGCGGGGCTCGCGTACGAGCTGCACGCCAACGGCACCAACGTGGAGGGGGAGTGGGAGGCGGTCTTCGCGGCCATCAGGCGCTGCCACGAAACCCTGCACGCCATGGGGGTGCCGCGCATCCACACCGTGATCAAGGTGGGCACCCGCACCGACCGGCCCCAGGCCATGGCCGACAAGGTGGCGAGCGTCCAGGCGAAACTCCAAGGTGGCCGGCAGGGGTGAGTTCTCCGGCGGCCCCCGCTTTCCGCTCACCTCGCGCGGCGGCGGGGACGGTGCGCTGGCGGCTCCGCCCGGCCGTTTCCCTCTCGGACATCGCGGTGGCGGCGTGAAGGGGCCGCTCCTCTACGTCGATCATCGGCTGCTGGCCATCGCCAAGCCGCCGGGGGTGAGCCTGGCCACCCGGCGCTCCGACCCTCAAGGGGCCACGCGTCGGCTGCTGGCCACCCTGCCTGCGGACGAGGTGCGGGGGTGGGGGATCGACCCCGAAGACACCTTCCTTCTTCACCGGCTGGATCGGGGCACCACGGGGGTGGTGCTCCTGGCCCGGGGCTGCGAGGCCCACCGGGAGCTTTTGCGGCGCTGGCAGGCCGGGGAGGTGGAGAAGACTTACCTGGCCCTAGTGTGGGGACACCCCCGGCC
>CALEVZ010000030.1 GCA_937924755.1 uncultured bacterium | reverse complement strand
GAGAACCCACGGGGCGTGGGTTTGGACTCGCGGGGGGTGGTTGGGGGGCGAGTCGCGGGGTGGAAAGGGGAGGGGCGTGGCAGTGGGCGGGTGGGTGGGGGGAGTGGAGAGGTGAGGAGCGTGAGCTGGCGGTGATCCCGCCATCCCACCCTCTCCGCCAGTCGGACCGATATCGAGCGAGACAACGCGATACTTTTGAGGGGCGGAGAGGGGTCCGTCCGGGGCGGAGGTGCGGAGAGGGTGGGTGAGAACCCACGGGGCGTGGGTTTGGACTCGCGGGGGGTGGTTGGGGGTCGACCAAACCCAGGCGCGGGGATCGGCGAATTCCGCTGATGTGCAGGGGCTGGGAGGAGAGGTTGGCCGGGGGATTGGAGAGGAGAAATGAGGTGTGTGCGGCTCCGCCGCCCCGCCGAGGGGGGCCTCGGGGGGTCGAGGTCGAGGAGGATGGGTGAGGGGCGACCGGACCCGCCGAATAATCAAGGAGCGGCGCGCGGACCCCGGGCATCGATGCCCACGGGTGACGCCCGCGAGGGAGTGTGCGATGATTACCGCGTGGAGAGGTGTCCGAGTGGCCGAAGGAGCACGCTTGGAAAGCGTGTGTACGGGTAACCGTACCGCGGGTTCGAATCCCGCCCTCTCCGCCATCCTGGCGTGAGGAAGACCGACCTGACCGTCGACCTTGGTGCCGGGTATGATGGCGGCGGTGGGAAGCAAGGAGTCCGGGAACCGCGCGACGGTGCCCCCGAACCTCGTCAGGCCCGGAAGGGAGCAGCGATAAGGGGATCACGCCGGGCGCCGCGGCCCTCCCGGGCTCCTTGGTTCGCCACCCACGGCCACCCTGAGACCCCGGCGAGCACTCTCCGGCCGCCGCAGCAGAGATGGGCGCTGGACGGGGCGGGCCAGAAGGGTTCAACCTCCGCTTTCGGGCGCTGTGCCGCTGGCGGGGCGGCGAGCGGGGCCCCCGCCCGGGTTGGGTGGAGGAGACACAGGTGAGTCACTTGGTACTGGCGCGGCGCTACCGACCGCAGCGTTTCGAGGATTTGATCGGCCAGGACGTGGTGGTCCGCACCCTACGCAATGCCCTGGCGAGCGGCGAGACGGCGCATGCCTACGTGTTCGCCGGACTGCGGGGGGTGGGCAAGACGACTGCGGCGCGGATCCTGGCCCGGGCCCTCAACTGCCAGCAGGGACCGACTCCGGACCCGTGCGGCGAGTGTAGCGCCTGCGTGGACATCGCCGAGGGGCGAGCGCTGGATGTGCTGGAGATCGATGCCGCCTCCAACCGCGGCATTGACGACGTGCGGGAGCTGCGAGAGACCGCCCGCGCCATGCCGGTGCGCGACCGCTTCCGGGTGTTCATCCTCGATGAGGCGCATCAGCTCTCCCGCGACGCCTGGGGGGCGCTGCTGAAAATCATCGAAGAGCCGCCTCCGCACGTGGTTTTTGTGCTGGCGTCCACGGACAAGCAGAAGTTCCCCGCGACAATCCTGTCCCGTTGCCAGCAGCTGGACTTTCGGCCGGTGCCCGCCGAAACGCTGCGCGCCCATCTCGCCGAAGTGGCCCGAGCGGAGGGTTTTGCGCTGCCCGACGGAGCGGCGCTGATGCTCGCTCAGTCGGCGGAAGGGAGTGTGCGCGACGCGCTGTCCCTGCTGGACCGGGTGCGCGCCTTTTCTCCGACCGGCGTGGACGAGACGGCGGTGGCCGAGGTGCTGGGATTGCCCCGCTTCGAGGTGGTACTCAAGACCTGGGACGCGCTGCTCGGTGGTGACGTTGCCGCCGTCCTGCAACTCCTGCGGGAGGTGGAGGCGGAGGGCACCGACCCGGTGGCGGTCTACGAGGCGTTGACGACCTTTGCCCATACGGCCCTGCTGCTGGCGTGTGCTCCCGACTGCCCGATCCCCTACGCCGCCGACCAGCGCCCAGCGCTGGTGGCGCGCGCCGGAGCGGCGGGCCAGCTGCGCCTCGTGCGGCTGCTGGGTCAGCTGGTGGAGCATCGTCGGTTGATTGCCGAAGCCGATCAAAGTCGACTGGCGGTGGCGGTGGCGCTGGGGCGGCTGGCGCTGTGGCCACGGGTGCGACTGATCGAAGAGCTCCTGGCGGGAAGTGGTCAGGCGGTTGCGGCAGGCGTACCGGTGTCTGATGGTCAGGTGGCGGCGCCAAGGCTCGCCTCCGAGGCGGGGGGCACACTGGGCGATCTCCGGCGCCGTCTGGCCGCGGCGCTGGATGACGCCGGGGCGCATCTGCTGGCCGCCGGGGTGGTGTCGGCGAGCGCGGCCAGGGTAGAGGGCGGGGTCCTGTATCTCGTCTACCCGTCCGCGGCGGCGGCCAACGGGCAGGCCGCCCAGGAGGGCCTGGCAGAGCTTGCCGGGGCGGCGCGCGCGGCGGGCATCGCCCAGGAGGTGAGAGTGGAATTGTCCCCCGCTGTCGCTACCCCTTCCTCGCCGACGCCTGCTGAGCTGCTGCTGAAAGTACAGTCGCACGAGGGAGTTCAGCGGGTGCTGGAGATTTTTGGCGGGAAGCTTGAGCGGGTGGAGGAGAAGGTATGAACGTCGCCAAACTGCTGCAGCAGGCGCAACGCGCTCAGCAACAGATGCAGGCCGCCCTGGCGGCCATCGAAGTGGAAGGGTCGGCCGGGGGCGGGCTGGTGAAGTTGCGCCTCAATGGCCTCAAGGAGTTGCGAGGTGTCTTTATCGATGCCCGCGCTCTCGCGGGGGAGGAGGCCGGGCTGGTCGAAGACCTCATCATGGCGGCGTGGGAGGACGCCACCCGGCGCGTGACCGAGCAGAGGAAAGAGGCGCTGGGCGCCATGGGGCTGCCCCCCGGCCTCGAGGGGCTGGTGTGATCGACCTGCGGCCCGCCGCGGTGCAGGTGCTGCTGGAGGAGCTGGAACAGCTCCCGGGGGTGGGTCCGCGTACCGCCGTTCGCCTGGCCCAGCACCTGCTGCGCCAGCCGGCCGGGGCCCGGCGGCTGGCCGCGGCGCTGGTGCGGGCCGCCGACGGGGTGCGGCCCTGTGCGGTCTGCTTCCTGCCCGCCGAGGAAGAAACCTGTTCGGTGTGCCGCGCCAGCGGGCGCAATCGGGGCCTGCTTTGCGTGGTGGAGGATCCCATCAACGCCTGGTCGATCGAGGCCACCGGCGAGTTCGATGGGCTTTACCATGTTCTTTTGGGAACGCTTGACCCCTTGCACGGGGTTGGACCGGAGCAGCTGACCGTTGCGGCGCTGGTCGACCGCGTGCGGGCCGAGCCCGTGCAGGAGGTCATCCTGGCCACCAACCCCACGGTGGAGGGGGAAGCCACGGCTCATTTCGTAGCGGGAGTGCTCAAGGGAAGCGGCGTGCGGGTGAGCCGGATCGCCTTCGGCTTGCCGGCCGGGGGAGAGATCTCCTTTGCCGATCAGGTAACTCTCTCACGCTCGCTGATGGGCCGCCAGAGGATGGAGTGACCCCATATGGGAGGACCCTCTGGCGGCGCAGCTGGGGAAGTGCGCTATACTGCGCGACGGACGCGCGGAGGCGGGGTGTCATGGCCATCTTGAGTCAGAGCATGGTGATATATGAGGAGGAGTTCGAACGCATTAGCTCCGTCCTCGCCCGTCTGTGGGTCGACGCGAACGCCAAAATCGTTTTTCTCGTCGACAAGAATGGTCAGCAACTGGCGGCCAAGGGCGATCTGGACAAGGTGGACACCACCTCGCTGGCATCGTTGACAGCGGGGAACGTGGCGGCCACCGATGGCCTGGCCCGCCTGATCGGCGAAAAGGAGTTCTCCATCCTCTTTCATGAGGGGGAGCGGGACAACATCCACATATCCATTGTCGGCCAGCGGCTCATCCTGGTGGTGATCTTCGATGAGCGGTCATCGCTGGGGCTGGTTCGGCTGCGGGTGCGCAAGGCAGCCGCGGAGCTGGAGGAGGTGCTTTCTCAGATGGCCGACAAGGCGGCGCAACGGGGCGAGGAGGTGGTCTCCCCGTTCGCCGAAATCACTGACGAAGATATCGATAACCTGTTCTCCGAATGAGCTTCATAAACTACGCCTCGCGCGAGATCAACTGCAAGATCGTCTACTATGGTCCCGGACTGGGCGGCAAGACCACCAATCTGCAGTTCATCTACGCCAAGACCAACCCTTCCAACAAGGGGCAGCTCATCTCTCTCGCCACTGAGACCGACCGCACCCTGTTCTTCGACTTCCTGCCGCTGGATTTGGGAACGGTGCGGGGTTTCCGCACCCGCTTCCACCTCTACACGGTGCCGGGGCAAGTTTTCTACGACGCCTCGCGCAAGCTTATCCTGAAAGGGGTGGATGGGGTGGTGTTCGTCGCCGATTCCCAGGAAGCGCGCATGGACGCCAACCTGGAGTCGTTGGAAAACCTCAAGATCAACCTGCGCGAGAACGGCTTCGACCTGATGACGATCCCTTACGTCTTGCAGCACAACAAGCGTGATCTGCCCACCGCGGTCCCGGTGGAGACCATGCACCGCATGTTGAACGTCAAGGGGGAGCAGGAGTTCGAGGCCGTCGCCACCACCGGCGTCGGGGTTTTCGAAACCCTGAAGGCGGTGGCCAAGCTGGTGCTGCAGGAACTCTCCAAGCGTTAGCTCCGCCGGCTCGGGAACGCTCAACCGGGTACAATGTCCAGGTCTCCCGGCGGGAGTTGTGTGTCCGCGCGGCGCGGTGCCCCCTGGGGTGCGGGTGCCACGAATCGCGACCGCCCGGACACGGTTGGAGGGTGTGATGTGTGGCATCGTCGGCTACGTGGGGCCACGCGAGGCGGTCCCGGTTGTTTTGGAAGCACTGCGGCGACTGGAGTACCGCGGTTACGACTCGGCGGGTATCGCAGTGATGACCGACGGGCGGCTCCAGGTGGTGCGCGCCGAGGGCAAGCTCATTAATCTGGTGGAGAAGGCCTTCCAGGCCGGGTTTCGCTCTCACCTGGCGGTGGGTCACACGCGGTGGGCGACCCATGGGCCGCCCAGCGAGCGCAACGCCCACCCCCACACCGACGCCGCCCGCCGGGTGGCGGTGGTGCACAACGGCATCATCGAGAATTTCCAGGAGCTGCGCCGCGAGCTGGCGGCGGCAGGGGTGCAGTGCTCCTCCGACACCGATTCGGAGGTCATCGCTCACCTGTTGGGCGCCGGTGCCGACGACCTACCGGCGGCGGTGACCACCCTGCGCCCGCGTCTACGGGGCCAGTACGCCGTGGTGGCGATGAGCACCGAGCTCCCCGGCACGCTGGTGGCGTTTCGCGACGGCCCCCCGCTGGTGATCGGTCTGGGGGACGGGGAGATGATCGTCGCCTCGGATCCGGCGGCGGTGGTGTCCCTCACCCAGCGCTGCGTGCACCTGGAAGACGGCGACATGGCGGTGATCACCGCCGCCGGTGCGCGCCTCTTCGATGCCTCGGGACGGGCGGTGGAACGCCCGACCGTGCTCCTGGACTGGGAACCGGGGACGGTGGAACGCGGGGGGTTTCGCCACTTCATGCTCAAGGAGATCCACGAGCAGCCCGGCGCCGTGGCACAGACCCTGGAGGCGCTGCTGCCCCAGGGGGGGGATGGTTCACTGGCCCACCTGGGGTTGGAGCCGCGGCGGCTGGCGTCGGTGAGGAGGGCTCAGGTCGTGGCGTGTGGCACCTCCTGGCACGCCGGGCTGGTGGGAAAGTTCTACCTGGAGCGGCTGGCCCGCATCCCCACCGAGGTGGAGTACGCCTCGGAGTTCCGCTACCGGGACCCAATCCTGGAGGGCGACTCGCTGGTTCTGGGCATCACCCAGTCGGGTGAGACGGCGGACACCATCGCCGCCATGCGCCTGGCCAGGGAGCGGGGAAGCTGGCTGGTGGCGGTGTGCAACGTTCCCGGCTCCCAGGCCACTCGCCTGGCCGACGCCACCCTGGTGACCCACGCCGGACCCGAGATCGGTGTCGCCTCCACCAAGGCCTTCACCACCCAGCTGGTATCGCTGCTGGCCCTGGCGCTGGCGGCGCGCCGGGCTCGCATCGGCAACGGCGGCGACGGCGAGGAGCTGGTGGCGCACGCGCGCGCCCTCCCCTATCAACTGGAGGGACTCCTGAATCGCGTCGCCGAGGTCGAAGCCGTGGCCCACGAGCTGGAGCACGCCGCCAACGCCCTCTACCTGGGCCGCGGGGTGCTCTACCCCATCGCCCTGGAAGGAGCGCTGAAGCTCAAGGAGATTTCCTATCTGCACGCTGAGGGCTACCCGGCGGGGGAGATGAAGCACGGGCCCATCGCCCTGCTGGACGAGTCGTTCCCGGTGATCGCCCTGTGCCCCAGGGGAGAGCTGGAGGAGAAAGTGCTCTCCAACATCGAGGAGGTGCGGGCCCGCAAGGCACCGGTGTGGGCGCTGGGGGATCCCGCCAACCAGCGGCTGGCGGAGCTGGCGCGGCTGGTCCTGCCGCTCCCGCCGCTGCCCTGGCCGCTTCTGCCCATAGCTGCGGTGATACCCCTGCAGCGCCTGGCCTATGAGGTGGCGGTGCGGCGTGGCTGTGACGTGGACCAGCCGCGGAACCTGGCCAAGAGCGTAACCGTAGAGTAGGGGCCAGTCGACCGACGGACCGCTACAATCCGCTGTTCGCCGCTGCGGGCGGCCAACGAGAAGGTGACTTGTGCAGCTGGATGCCCTGCTGGCAAACCTGGATGACGAGCAGCGTCGCGCCGTGACCCACGGCGAGGGCGTGCTCCTGGTCGCTGCCGGGGCGGGCTCGGGCAAGACCCGCGTGCTGACCACCCGCATCGCCTGGTTGCTGGCCACCGGCCGGGCCCGACCCCACGAAGTACTGGCGGTGACCTTCACCAACAAGGCGGCCCGCGAGATGGTGGAGCGGGTGGAGTCGCTGCTGGAAGGCCCCCTGCGCGGCGGCTTCGTGGGCACCTTTCACCGCTTCGCCCTGCAGCTCCTGCGCCGGCACCCCAGGGAGGCGGGCTTGCCGGAGCGCTTCGCGGTGTGCGACGTCGACGACCAGAAGCGCCTGCTGCAGCAGGCGCTCAAGAGCATGAACATCGCCGAGGCCGAGCTGCCGTTGAAGGTGGCCCGCGCCCGTCTGTCGGCGGCCAAGAACGCCCTCCTCCGCCCGGAGGAGCTCATGCAGCAGGCGCGTACCCCCCTCGAGGAGCGCATCGCGAGCGTCTATCGCCTGTACCAGGACCAGCTCCGAACGGCGGGGGCGGTGGACTTCGACGACATGCTACAGCTTTCCGTGGAACTGCTGGAGCGGCAGGAGGGGGTGCGCCGCGCCCTGCAGGAGCGCTTTCGCTGGCTTCTAGTGGACGAGTTTCAGGACACCAACGTGGCGCAGGCTCGGCTGGTGCGCCTGTTGGGAGGTCCACGCCCCAACCTGACGGTGGTGGGAGACGAGGACCAGTCGATCTACCGCTGGCGCGGCGCCGAGGTGGAGAACATCCTGCGTTTCGAGGAAGCTTATCCCCAAACGACCGTGGTCGTTCTGGGGCGAAACTACCGCTCGGCGGAGCCGATTCTGGCCGCCGCGGCGGCGCTGATCGGCCACAACTCCCGGCGGCGCCCCAAGCATTTGTCGTCCCAGGCGGGGACGGGGGCGCCCGTCGCCGTTCTCGAGGCGGCGGACGAGATCGACGAGGCACGCCTGGTGATCGACGAGCTGGCAGTGGCCGGCGGGGGAACCGCGGCGGTGCTGTACCGCACCAACGCCCAGTCGCGCCCCTTCGAGGCCGAACTGGTGCGGCGGGGGGTGCCCTACGTGGTGGTGGGCGGGACGCGGTTCTGGGAGCGTGCCGAGGTGAAAGACGCCATTGCCTACCTGCGCCTGGTGGTGGCGCCCCACGACGAGCTGGCCTTTCGCCGCGCCGTCCGGGTGCCGGCGCGGGGAGTGGGGGAGGCGGCCATGGAGCATCTGGCCCGGGTGGCGGCGGAGCTGGGGGTATCGCTGCCCGAGGCGGCTCGTCGCTCGCCTGCGGGGTTGTCCCCCCGCGCCCGAGTGGCGCTGGAGGATTTTTTTGCCCTCCTGGCGGCGGTGGCCGACGCACCGGGACCGGCGGCGGCGGTGCGCCTGCTGCTGGAGCGTTCCGGGTTACAGGAGCAGTATTCCCTCGACGATGAGGAGGACCGGGCGCGGCGCGCCAACCTGGATCAGCTCCTGGCGGCGGCGGCGGAGGCGGGGGAGCGGGGCCTGGACCTGGCGGCCTTCCTGGACGAGGTGGCGCTCCTCACCGATGCCGACGCTCCCACCTCTGCCGCGGCGGTGGTGCTTTCCACCCTGCACGCGGCCAAAGGGTTGGAGTTCGACACCGTGTTCTTGGTGGGGTTGGAGGAAGGTTTGCTTCCTCTCGGTCGCGGGGAGGGCGAGAGCGACGTGGAGGAGGAACGTCGGTTGGCCTATGTGGGCATGACGCGGGCGAGGCGGCAACTTGTCCTGACCTGGGCCCGCCTGCGGCGACTCTATGGCCACCAGGCGGAGACCCGGCCGTCACGATTCCTCCGGGAGATCCCCCCTGCCCTGGTGAAAAACCGCAGCTTCGCTGGGGGACGCGATGCCTTCCGCACCCACCTGCCGCAGCCGGGGCGGGCCCACACGGAGGGACCTCGGGCCCCGGGCCCGGCCACCGTCAACTCCGCGGCCCCACCCCGCTCCCCCTCCGGGGGTGGAGGAGGGTCGGCAGGGAGTGGCCGACGCTCCCACCCCGACGGTTGGCGGCCGGGCCAGAGGGTTCGCCACCCCACCTTCGGTTTTGGGGTGGTGCTGCAGGTGCAGGGCACGGCGGCGCAGCTCAAGGTGGTGGTGTATTTCGACCGCGCCGGCCGCAAGGTCTTGATCCCCTCTCTTGCTAGGCTGGAGCGGTCATAGCGGCGGCGGTCGGGAGAGCGGGCAAACCGATCACAGGTGAGAGAGGTTGTCGGAGTCTTGGTTTTGGGGCTGCTCTAAGTGGCGTTCCAGTAGCCGCCGGGCGACCTCGCGGCCGCCAAGCCCGAAGGCCAGCGCCAGCCCGAGCATCACCGACCCGAAGGCGATGATGAACGCGGCCAGGACGATGGAGGTGGCGATACGCAGCTGCTCCAGGGCCATGGCCAGGGCGATGACGGACACCAGGAGCTTGACCACCAGTGCCAGCAGGCGGGGGGAGGGAAGCCCGGCGTTGGCCGCGGTCAGCAGGGCGGCGCGCGCCAGGAAGCCGCCCAAAAGGAAGCCCGCCAGCACCACCAGCAGGGCGGATAGCACGCGGGGAACGTAGAGGAAGAACTCCGCCACCAGCTGGTCGATGAAACTCACTTGCAGTGCCGCCATCGCCGCCATGGTGAAACTGGCAAAGACCAGCCAGAACACCCCCCGCCCCACGAGCACCGAGGGGGGAGTACGGATGTCTGCCCGGGCGAGCAACTGCAGCAGGCCGGCACCGTCGCAGGCGCGGTCGAAGCGAGTGACGCGAAGGAAATGGGTGACCACCCGGCGAAGCACCCAGCCTGCCAGAAGCCCCAAGAAAAAGATCAACATCGCTGCCGCCAGGGCGGGCAGGAAACGCAGCAGGGCTTCGAAGAAACTGGCCAGCGAGTCCAGCAGTCGGTCGGAAAACCTCGTGGTCATGGCGGGTCCTCCCTGTTCTTCCAGCGGTGCACCAGGTATGGCTTGTCCCGCTCGAAGGCCAGACACAGCTCTTCCAGCGCCGCCTCCACCTCGGCGGCGTCGGCGTGTTCCATCTGGATGACAAAGGCTGCCGTGCGCCCCAGGTACAGAGGCGTGAGGGCGCGCAGGAGGAGATCCCGGTGTAGCGCGCGGTGGTGGTGGGCGGCCGCAAAGTCGTACACCGTCCGCACCCAGAGCTCCGGAGGATAGGTAAAGTGGTCATCCCCTCGGGCAGCCAGCTGGCGAACCGCGTGCCAGGTGTCCTTCGCCAACGCCAGGGAGAGGATCTCCTCCAGCTCCCGGACCGCGCCGCGGAAGCGCTCCAGCATGCGCCCGACGTTCACCCGTACCGGCTCCAGGCCGACGGCGTATTCGAACCCGAACACCGGCACCGGCTTCGATTCGCGCACAGTGGCCCAGCGGGCGGCATGCTCCTCCATGAGGGAGAAAACAGACCCGGTCACCTGCGCCAGCATGGCGGAAAGATCCACCGACGGATCCTTGGCGTCGTGGATCTTGGCCCCCAAAAAGGCCTGACCGATCCGGAACCCCCCCGTGATGGCGGTGGTGGTCATCCAGATGTCGATGCCGAAACGGGCGACATCGGAAAACCACACGTCGTGCTGGAGGTAGTGGTGAGCCAGGCGCCCTGAGAAGCCGAAGTCCCCGCCGATGGGTTGCCGCACCCGCACGCCGTAGAGGGCCCGGGTGAGGGGGTAGACGATGGAGTTGGTGATCGTCCCGTCGTACTTGTGGCGGTGGTAGAGAGGGGCGATGAAATCGAAGCCGTTGGCCAGCACCGGCTGGAGCAACAACTCGATCCACTCGGGGGTGATGGAGCGCAGGTCCGCGTCCACCACCGCGCAGGCCTTCGCTGAGAGGACTACCGCGGCGCCGAAGACCGTCCGCAGGGCGCTACCTTTGCCGGGTAGGCCGTGGTAGGGAGTGACGATGCGGTGGACCGCCCGCAGCGGGTGGCGGGCGAGGATGGTGTCCTGGGAGGGGGCGCTGGCCTCCTGCACCACCTGCGGGGTGCCGTCGGTGGAGCCCCCGTCGGAGTTGAGGAGCACCGCCCGTTGGTGGGGAAAGTGCCGCGCCAGGCCCGCTTGCACCGCCTGGACGACGTGGCCGATGGTGCGGGCGTTGTTGTAGCTGGGGATACCCACCAGGATGTCGGCCTGGCCGACCTCGCCCAGCTGGTCGCGGAGCTTGTCCGACAGAAATGAGAGGTCGGCGTTGGTCATGGCTCGTCCAGCAGATCGGCGAGGGCTGCCGCCCACCCCCGTCCGTGGGGGGCGGGAGCCACCTTGGCGTCGGGTAACGCCGCCAGCAGATCGGGGTGGGGGCCCTGGCGCGATGGCACCACGATCGCCAGCTGCCCGGCGCCTAGGAGTTCGCGGTCGTTGGGGGCGTCGCCGCAGGCGACCACGACACCCTCTCCTGCCGCCGCGGCGAGCAGGGCCGGCACGAGGTCAGCCTTGGAGTGGTGGCCCTGCAGGTGTAAAAACCGATTGCCCCGCACCAGCCGCACCGGCGGCGGCGCCGCACGCCGCAGGACGTCATCCCATCGCTCCTCCACCACCAGCGGCAGGGTCGCCAGCCGTGCCCGCGCCCGCGCCAGGGCCTCCCCGGTCAAGGCAGTGAGGGCGGAGAGCTCGGCGTCGGCGAGCTCTTCCAAGGTTCGCAAGGGAGCGCCGGTGGCGCGGCGCAGGTCCTCGGCGACGGACCGCAAACTCTCCAGCGGCACGGCGTGGGGGACCAGGCGAGGACCCCGGGCTACATCCACCAGCCCGGCGCCGTTTTCGAAACCACCCGGGCCGGCCAGCCCCAGCTCTTCGAGCCACCAGGCCACCTCTGCAGCGGTCTTGGAGGTCACCGGCAGAAGGGGAATCGAGCGGTTCGTCAACGCCCGCACCATGGCCGCAGCCTCTGGGTGAAGGGTACCATCGGGCTCCAGCAGAGTCCCGTCGAGGTCGGTCAGAACGGCCCGCAGCTTCACGGGGCGAGCTCGCCGTCGAGGTCCCGGACGACGGAAAGGAGGCGTTCCCCCACCTCAGGTAGGGCAGAGAACACCCGTGCCCAGTTGGGCAGGGAAGGGGTGCCCAGGGGGTCGCGGAGGAACTGCTCGCACCCCTCTCCCAGCGCCTGGCCGAAGACCTCCACCGCCTCCTCCTCGGCGTGGCGGTCATAAGCCAGGCCGTTGAATTCCGCCACCGCCCACGAGTCCAGCACGGCATCCTCGCCGTAGCGCTGGAACGCCACGCGCAGCGCCTGATGGCTGGACGAGGGAACCACCACACCGCCGGCCGCCAGGGTGCGCAGCAGGTGCTTGACGATATCCACCGCCATGCGGTGCAGCCCTTTGCCGGGGTCGTTGGCGGACAGGGACTGGTGTTTGTGATCGAAGCGGTCGGTGACGTCCACCTGGCAGATCCGCCGGGGCGACCGGTGGCGGAGCACTTCAAACAGCAGTCCGACCTCCAGCCCCCAATCGGCGGGGATGCGGAGGCGGCGCAGGAGGGAGGCGTTGAGGGCAAATTCCCCCGCCAGCGGGTAGCGAAACGCCTCCAGGTAGGCGAGGTAAGGGTGCTGGCCGATAGTGGCACTCAACGCCTGCAGGAGGGGGCGTACCAGCAGGCGCGACACCCGCCCGTACAGCCGGTCGTCGAAGCGGGCGTAGTAGGCCTTGGCGTAGTCGTAGTCGAGACCCGGGTGGAGCACGGGGAAGACCAGGTTGGTCAGCAGGGACCGCTGGAAGGTCACGATGTCGGCGTCGAGAAACGCCACTGCCCCAGCGCGCCCCTGGGCGTTGATGGCGCCCAGACCTAGCCAGACTGCCCTTCCCTTGCCCCGTGGGCCGAGCGGCCCCACCGTCTCTTCGATCTCGCGGATGACCTCGACGAAGGGATCGGCATCTAGCCACAGCACCCAGGTGGGCAGGCCAAGGGCGCGAAAGAACCGGAGGGCCCGTTGGTAGCCCTGGGCGTCGGCGCGGTCGAGGGCAATGAACACCGAATCAAGGTACGGGGTGCCGGCCAGCTGCTCCACCATGCGGGCCAGCGCCGGCTGTTGCAACTCCTTCACCAGGCAAGGCATCAGCAATGCCAACGGGGCGCGGCGGGAGAAGCTCCGCAGCTGAGTTTCTGCCTCCTCCTGACGGTCCCCTACGAGGCGGGGGAGGGTGGTAATGGGTCCGATCTGGTGAAAATCTGCCATGGGCATTCTCGCCTGATCCACTATAGTGGGTCGCGGGGGGAGACACCAGCGCGGTGCGCCGGTGCAGATATTAGGGTATGTCTGCGAAGTGGCGATCGCGGGGTGTGCGATGGGGAGGTGACGATGAGGGAGCAGGTGGCGCATGTGCTGGCCGGGTTGGTGCGACGGTGGCGAGACCACGCCCGCGTCGTCGATCGGGAAGCCGTGCTGGCGCAGGTGCGGGTAGACGCGCCGCCCAGTCACACCTTCGTGGTGCTCACGGTGGGGGCCGCTGCCATCGCCACTTTGGGTTTGCTGCTGGATTCGCCGGCGGTCATCATTGGCGCCATGTTGGTGGCACCGTTCTTGGGGCCCATCGTGGCCTTGGGCTTTTCTATTGCCATGACCGATGTCACCCTTGCTCTGCGGGCGACCAAATCTCTGCTGTGCGGGGTGGTGCTGGGGCTGGTCACCTCCATCGCAATCGTCAAACTGTCGCCGTTCATTCCCCCCACCCAGCAGATCCTCGCCCGCACTTCGCCCAACCTGTTCGATCTCCTCGTCGCGGTGTTCGCCGGTCTGGTGGGGGGGTATGCGGTGGTTCATCGGCTGGGAGGGACCATCGCCGGTGTGGCCATCGCCACCGCTCTCATGCCGCCCCTGGCCGCCGCCGGCTACGGGCTGGCCATGGGCGAGCTGTCCGTCTTCAACGGCGCGTTCTACCTCTTCCTCACCAACCTGGTGGCCATCGCCTTCTCCGTTGCCTCCTGCGCGATCTGGTACAACTTCGGCAATCTGCACGCTCCCAAAGAGCTTGTGTGGCCGACCGTGGGCGCAGGCGTGGTGATGGTGTTACTCTCGGTGCCGCTGGTGAAAACCCTCAACGAGTCGGTGCGGACCACCATCCTCTCTCGCCAGGCCGGAGCAGTGTTGCGCGCCGCCCTCCCGGCGGCGGACACCCGCCTGGAACGGATTGCGGTCACTCCCGAGCCCGATGGGGGAGTGCGGGTGGCGGCGGTGGTGTTCGCGCGGGAGTTCGACGGTGGGCTACCGGTTCGCCTGGAACGGGAGCTGGCGCAGGAGCTTCGCATCCCGGTGCGGCTGGAGCTGGACCAGCTGATGGTGGGCAGCGACGCCATCCGCGCCGGCCGCGCAGCAGCCGCCGAGACCGGGGAGGCTGAGACGCGGCGCCTGCGCGGGGCTATCCCGTTTCCGCTGCTGGTGGCCGACGTTTCGCCCGCCCAGCGCCTGGCCAGATTCCAGCTCTCCCTGGACGCTATCGCCTCGCTGGAGGCCATCAGGTATGTCGAAGCGGCTCTTCAGGAAGCCTTCGCCCCGTGGCGGGTCGAGCTGTTGCCGCCGTTGCGCCCGCTGCCGCCGGTGAGCTTCCCGCCGGGGGAGGCGGTTCCCGACGGCGAAGGGGCCAAGGCTTTGGCCAATGCGGTGTGGGCCCTGCGGCGCTGGGGGGTAGGCCGGGTGGCCGTCTCCGGGTCAACCGCTGCGGCGGAGGGACGCAACGCAGGAGAGCGAGCGGCTCTGGCCCAGCGGCGCGCCGCCCACGTGGCCGAAGTGCTGGAAAAGGCCGGGGCGAGCGTCGAGCTGGTGTCGACCGGCGATGGCGGCCTCGAGCGGCGGGGGCCGGGCAGCCGAACTGTACGGATCGAGGTCTTATCCGGCAATTGACCGGGGGCGGCGGAGCCGGCCATTCTCCACCACCAGCCGGCCGCACTTCACCACGTGGCGCACCAAGTTGACGCCGAAGTGGTACACCAGGTGGGCGTGGGAGGGGGCGTCCAGAACCACCACATCCGCCTGCTTGCCCACCTCCAGAGTACCGATGCGATCGGCTCGGCCCAGGGCCGCGGCGGCGTTGAGGGTGGCGGCGGTGAGCGCCTCGTCGGTGGAAAGCCCCGCACCCAGGCAAGCCAGGGCCATGATCATGGCCATGTTCTCGGTGTGGGAGGAGCCGGGGTTGCAGTCGGTCGCCAGGGCCACCGGGACACCCGCGGCCACCAGCCGGCGAGCAGGAGCAAACCGCTCCTTGAGGAAAAAGGATACTCCTGGAAGCACCACCGCCACCACTCCGGCTGCGGCCAGGGCGCGCATGCCGGCGGGTGAGACGTGGAGCAGGTGGGACGCCGACGCCGCCCCCAGCTCCGCCGCTAGCTCCGCGCCTCCCAGGGGGGAAAGCTCGTCGGCGTGGAGATGAATACGCCACCCGTGGCGACGGGCGTCAGCCAGCAGCCGGCGGGTCTGCTCGGGCGAAAACACCCCGGTCTCGCAGAACACATCTACGCCTTCGGCCAGGCCAGCGGCGGCGATGGCCGGGTGGATCTCCTCGATCACCAAGCGCACGTAGGCGTCGGGATCGTGGCGCCACTCGGGGGGCACCTCGTGGGCGGGCATGGCGGTGGGGGAGACGTCCATCGGATGGTGGGCGGCGGCGGTACGCAGCACCCGCAGCTGCTTGAGCTCGCTCTCGAGCTCCAGGCCGTAGCCGGATTTGGCCTCCGTGGTGGTGGTGCCGTGCAGCAGTTGACGGTCCATGCGGGCCAGCGTCAGGGCCAGCAGCTCGTCCTCGCCGGCGGCCCGGGTGGCGGCCACCGTGGCCACGATCCCTCCGCCACCGGCAGCAATCTCTGCGTAGCTCTCGCCGGCCAGGCGGCGGTCGAATTCACTCTCGCGGTAGCCGGCGAAGGGCAGGTGGGTGTGGGGGTCCACGAATCCCGGCAGGATGGTCCCCCCGTCCGCCTCCAGGACCACATCGGGGGGCGGGAAGAGACCTTCGTGCTCGCTCTCGGGGCCTACGAAGACGATGACCTCTCCCTGGCACCGCACCACTGCCCCGGGCAGCTTTTGGACGGCTCTCTGCCGCGCCCCCGCCACCGCGCTCCTGCCCAGGGGGGTGGCGAGGGTGGCGGCGCCGCGGATCAGCAGCGAGGGCGTTTTCATCCCTTGCCTTCGCGCTGGCGCGGTCGCAGCATCGCCAGGTTGGTCCGTTCGCCGTCGCGCTCCTCGGCCAACTCGTCGTCCCGGGCCGCCCCCTCCAGCAGGCTGGCGAGGCGACGGAGGTCGGCACGGGCGGCGCGCCGCTGCTGGCGCAGCTGACCGATCACCAGCTCGATGGTTTCGGCGCGCCGCGCCGCCTCGTCGAGCACTCGTTCGGCGAGGGTCTGGGCGTCGGCAACGATACGTGCCGCCTCTGCCTCGGCGCGGGCCACGGTGGCCTCGGCGGTGCGCTCCGCCGCCACTAGGGCAGAGCGTACCGCATCGGCCTTTTCCCGGTAGTCGTCCAGTTCAGCCTTCAGGCGGGCGAGCTGCGCCTTCAGTTCACCCCGTTCGCGGGCGTCGTCCTCCACCTGCTCGGCGATGCGCGCCAGCAGTGCGCTCACCTCCTCGGGTTTGTACCCGTGCAGGGTGCGGGAAAAACTGCAACGCTGGATCTCCAGTGGTGTCAGCCGGGCCATGGCCCTTGTCCTCCAATGCTTTCCCAGCCTAGCACAGGTTTTACTGGCGCTCCCCGAACAACACCCGCCCCAACCGTACCCAACTGGCCCCCTCCTCTACCGCCACTTCGAAGTCGTCGCTCATCCCCATGGAGAGCTCGAGTTTCGCCAGGCCGAGCCGGGCCGCCAGCCCCTCGGCCAGATGTCGCAGCTGACGGAAATACGGACGCACCTGTTCGGGGTCGGTGGACCAGGGCGGCACGGTCATCAGCCCCTGCACCGCCAGGTGGGGGCAGTGAATGAGGACGTGAGACAGCAGGGACTCGACCTCCGCCGGGGGGACACCGTGCTTGGAAGACTCGCCGCCGATGTTGACCTCCAAAAAGACGGGGACGACCCGCGGCAGCGGCGCCACGAGGCTCTCCAGGCGATCGGCCAGGGCCGGCCGGTCAACGGTTTCGATGACGTCGAAGAGTTCTAGTGCCTGCCGCGCCTTGTTGCGTTGCAGCGGGCCGATGAGGTGCCAAGGCACGGTGGGGGCCAGGTGAGGACGCTTGCCGGCCGCCTCCTGGACGCGGTTTTCGCCGATGGCATCCACCCCGGCCGCCATCGCCTCGGCGACCTGCGCAGCCGGCTGGGTCTTGGTCACCGCGACGATGCGCACGCTGGCCGGATCACGACCGCTGCGCTGGCAGGCGGCGGCGATGCGCTCTCTGACCAGGGCGAGGCGGGTGGCGAGCCTCATGGGGTCCCTTTGTCGCCCAACGGCAGGCGCTCCCGGTGGTGGCCGTCGGACCGCCGAGGTGCCAGCAGCTGGCGGGGCACCGGGAGAGTGGAGCGGCGGCCATCCATCGCCTGGTTGGCCAGGGCGTCCGCCACCCTGTTGGCAGTGCGCGGGATGTGGCCGATGGAGAAGTGTCGAAAGGAGCTGGCCAGTTGGCGCGCGGCGCTCCACAGGGGCCGCAGATTCTCCGCCTTCACCCTGTACTGCCCGTTCATTTGGCGGACCAGTAACTGGGAATCGGAAAACACCCTCACCCTGTCGACGCCCAGCGCCACGAGGCGCTCCAAGGCAGCCAAGAGGCCGGCATACTCGGCCTCGTTATTGGTGCCACGTGCGAGGTAGAGGGTGTGCCGCTCCTGCCGTTCGCCGCCCAAATCCAGCACGATCCCCGCCCCGGCCTCGCCGGGGTTGCCGCGGGAGCCCCCATCCACCCAGACCGTGGCTGGCGGGTTTGAGTTTTCCAGGGGGGTGCTCACGGCGGCGGGAACTGGGCGGGATCGTAGAGCAGGCGCCGGCAAGTCTCGCAGTACTGGAGGGTCTCGCCACCGCGCACCAGCTGGAGCAGGGCAGCGCGCAACACGGCATGGCAGGCCGAACAGGAGTCGCCATCTAAGGGTACAACGGCGAGTGGTTTTCGCAAGTTCCACAGCTTCTTGAACGCCTCCATGGCGGCGGCGCCGAGCTCCAGCTGGACCTCGCGCAGGCGAGCCCGCACCCGCTCCAGCTCTGCTTCGCTGTCTCCCCGACGCTCCGCCCATAACTGCTCCAGATGAAGGCGCTGCTGGCGCTCTTGCGGGGACTCGGCGGTGAGCTCGGCGGCCTGCCCGTCGAGGGCGTCCAGCTCCTCCATGATGCGCTTGAGCTTGCTCTCCCGCTCGTCGATTTGGCCCTGTACGTGGTCGAGGGCGGAAACCACCGCCTGAAGCTGCTTCATGTTGGTCACCTGGCTCTTCTGCCGACGCACGTGCTCCCGTTCTTCATACAGCGCCCCGGTCTCGCGCTCCAGCGCGCCGTACTCGGCCTCCAGCTCCCCGCGGCGCTTGCGGTTGGCCGTCAGGGCGGCCTCGCGCTCGGCGTCGCGGGCGCGCAGGGCGGCGAGCTCTGCGGGGGGCGTCTCCACCTCCCGCTGGAGGGTGAGCCGCTGGGTGAGCAGACGTTGCAGGGTGACGTAGGCGGCGAGGAGCGAGCGCTCGCTCACCGCTCCTCCCGGTGAGTCGGGAGACTGCCGGAACGCGCGTGCCGTGTTGAGATGGTCACGCCATCCTCCTCGTGGTGGTGGGTCCACCAGGATTCGAACCTGGGACCAACCGGTTATGAGCCGGCAGCTCTGACCGCTGAGCTATGGACCCAGCGCCCCAGATTGTACGCCTCGCCCGGCAAGCGCCGCAAGCGAACAGGCAAGTATCGGTGGGAGCTCGTGATCAGCCGATGATGTCGAGATAGGGCTTGAGCAGTTTGGAGCGCGAGGGGTGCCGCAGTTTTCGCAACGCCTTGGATTCGATCTGGCGGATGCGCTCGCGGGTGACGTTGAACGCCTTGCCGACCTCTTCCAAGGTGTGCTCGGTGCCGTCGCCGATGCCGAATCGTCGCCGCAGCACCTCCGCCTCGCGGGGGGTGAGGGTGCGCAGCACTCCCTCCGCCTGATTCTTCAGCGAGGCGGCGATCACCGCGTCGATGGGCGAGAGGGCCGTGCGGTCTTCGACGAAATCCCCCAGGTGGGAGTCCTCTTCCTCGCCGATGGGGGTCTCCAGGGAAATCGGCTCCTGGGCGATCTTCATGATCTTCCGCACCTTGGAGACGGGGATCTCCATCCGCTCGGCGACTTCCTCGGCGGTGGGTTCGCGCCCCACTTCTTGAACCAGCTGGCGCTGGGTGCGGGTGAGCTTGTTGATGGTCTCGATCATGTGTACCGGGATGCGGATGGTGCGGGCCTGATCGGCAATGGCGCGGGTGATGGCCTGGCGGATCCACCAGGTGGCGTAGGTGGAGAACTTGTAGCCGCGGCGGTACTCGAACTTGTCCACCGCCTTCATGAGGCCGATGTTGCCCTCTTGGATGAGGTCGAGGAACTGCAGGCCGCGGTTGGTGTACTTCTTGGCGATGGAGACCACCAGCCGGAGGTTGGCAACGATCAGCTCCTGTTTGGCCTGGTCGGTCTCTTCCTCGCCGCGACGCACTTCGGCGACTACTCGCTTGAGCTCGTCGTAGGGCACCCGGAAGCGGCTCTCCAAGGCCTCGATCTCGGCGCGGTAGCGGCGTACTCGCTCGTCGTAGAAAGTGCGGCGCTCGGCGTTGCGCTCGGTCTTCAACTTGGCCTCGTCCTTGCGGATGGTGGAGATGGGGATGGAGAAGTGCCGCTCCACCTCGCCCAAGAAGGCCAGCAGGCGGTTGCGGGTGGTGGTGGTGAAATCGGTGGAACGCACAAGCACCGAGATGTCGCCGTTAAGGGCGTCGATCTGCTCCAATAGCTCACCGGCCCGGCGGCTGCCCTTCTTGCAGCGGCGCAGGCGCTCCTTGAGGGCCTTCACCTGATTGTCCAGCTCGGCGATGCGGTAGAACAGGCGCAGGCCCTCGTTGACGCGCGCCCGCCCCCGTTCGTCCAGGGTGGCGTCGATGCCTCCCAGCAAGTCGCGCATCATACGCCGGTCGCGGCGGGCCAGCTCGTTGGCCTTCAGGAACAGTTCCAACAGCGGCGGGCAGGAGGCCATGGCGCAGAACACCCGCGCCTCGCCCGACTCGATCCGCTTGGCGATGGCCACCTCGCCGTCGCGATCCAGGAGCTTGACGGTGCCCATCTCCCGCAGGTACATGCGCACCGGATCGTTGGTCTTTTCGAGCAGCGCCGGGTCGATCAACGGCGCTTGCACGGGCGCATCGGTGCCGTCGCGGGGTTCACCGCCGTCGTCCTCGCCACCGGCGAGCTTGTCCAGCGACTCGATGATATCGATGTCGTTTTCCGAGAAGCGGAGAAAGATCTCGTCCAGCTCCTCGGCCAACGACGCGACCTCGTCGGGCAGCACCTCGACGATCTCATCCACCAGGACATAGCCGCGCTCCCGCCCGAGGCCGAGCAATCGGCCCAGCTCGGGGTAGCGCTCTTCCACACTCAGGGCCACCGCCGTCCCTCCCGCACGCACCGCAGCCGACTCACCGTCAGGAGGATGAACCTCTATCGCTGAAGCTTCTTCCACTCGTGCGAGAGCTGCACGAGGGCCTCCTGATCGTTCCTCGCTTCCGCTTGTCTGATCGCATGATTGAGCGCGGCGAGTTTTCGCAATCGATGACGTTGACAAAGCTCCCTCAGTATGAGCTCGAGGCGATTTTCCGGCGTCTCCGGTGCCTCGTAATCCAGCGCGGCGAGAACCCGCCGTGCGTCACCTTCCTCAATGTCGGACATGAGGTCGGAAATTTCAAGGGCACGCTGGTCGGCTGCGGCCGCCGCCAGCCGCTCGATGACCCGCCGCGTCACCGGGTGCTCCAAAGCCTCAAGGGGAATACGCGCCAGGATGTCGCGGCGCCGGGTGGGGGGCGCGTCCACGAGCAGGCAACGTAAGAGGGCCAGTTCGCCTGGAGGGGGAAGGGAAACGGGGTCCGGCGCGACCGTCACGGGGCGCGGCGCTTCGATCTGTCCGAGCTGGTCCACCGGAATACCGCACCCCTGGGCCAGGGCCTCGCGGATCTGGAAGCGGCGCACCGGATCGGGGCAGACGTCGGCAACGGCCAGAGCCGACCGCAAGCCGCTCCGACGCTCCTCGCGGGTGGCCCCGAGATGGGCCAGCAAGAACTCCGCCGGCGCCATGGCCGAGGCCAGCAGCTGCCGCATGGCGGCCGCTCCCTGTCGGCGGATGATGTCGTCGGGGTCCATGCCCCCGGGCAGAAGCACCACCGCCACATCCAACTCGCAGGCCAGCAGCGCACGTACGGCGTGCACCGCGGCGGCACGGCCCGCCTGGTCGCCGTCGTAGCACACCACCACGCGCTCGCAGCGGCGGGCCAGCTCGCGGGCGTGGTGCTCGGTGAGCGCTGTGCCCAAAGTGGCCACCGTCTCGGTTACGCCGGCGGCGTGCATGGCCATGCAATCGAAGTAGCCCTCCACCACCACGGCGCGCCGGCGCTCGCCAAAGGTTCGCAGGGCGCGATCCAAGGCGAAGAGGACGTGACTTTTGGAAAAGAGAGCGGTCTCGGGAGAGTTCAGATACTTGGGGTGGTCGTCCCCCACGGCACGACCGCCGAAGGCGACCAGGGTGCCCCGCGCTAGGCGAATGGGGATGGTGATGCGATCGCGAAAACGGTCCCAGCGGCGCCCTCCCTCCCCCTCCACCACCAGCCCGGAAGCGATCAGCACGCGCTCGGAGAACCGCCGGTGCAGCTCGTCGAAGAGGGTGCTCCAGTCCGCCGTCGCATAACCCAGGCCAAAGGTGGCCGCCAGCTCCAGGGAGACCCCCCGCGCCTCCAGGAAGGCCCGCGGCCGATCGTCCGCCAGCCGGCGAGAGAAGTGCGCCTGCGCCGCCTCCAATGCTTCCAGCAGGGCGTCCTCCTCGCGGCGGCGCTGCTGCGCCTGGGGCGAAGAGAGTGGCAGCTCGATGCCGAAGCGGCGGGCGAGGGTTTCCACTGCCTCCACGAAGGTCAGGCGGTCCAGTTCGGCGACGAAGTCGATGACGTCGCCGCCCCGCTTGCAGCCGAAACAGTAGAACGTGCCCTTCTCCCGAGAGACCGAGAACGACGGCGTCTTCTCGCCGTGGAATGGGCACAGGCCGACGTAGTTGCGGCCGGCGCGCCGCAGTGTCACGCGCTCGCCGACCACCGTGACGATGTCCGCCGCCTCGCGCAGGCGGGCCAGGACTGGGCGGGAGAGGTCGTAGTCGCTCACTCCAGCTCCACAAGGGTGACGCCGGTGCCGCCCATGGCCTGCGGGGGATGGGTGACTCGAACCACTCCCGGATAGCGGCCGAGGAGGTCGCGGGTCAGGCGTCGGAGGGCGCCGGAGCCGTGTCCGTGCACGATTCGCACGGTCTTCGTGCCCGCCAGCAGGGCCTGGTCAAGAAAGCGTTCCAGTGCCTCCTGGGCATCCTCGGTGGTCAGGCCGATGAGTTTGAGCTCCCGTGCCGCTTCGGGAGCACCCTCGATCAGGCGAGCGTGGACCCGGGGGCTGGGGCGGGAGGTGCCCAGCTTCTCGCACGCCTCCCGCGCCACCCACAGGCGCTTGCCGCCAACGCTGAGCTGCACGCGGTCACCGACGACCTGAGTGACCTCTCCCTGGCTGCGTGTCCCGGCCAGGCGCACCTGGTCCCCCAGGGCCAGCGGCAACGTCGCCTGCAAGGATGGCGCCTCCTCGGCGAGGTCGAGGGCGGCACTGCGCAGGGCGGCGAGGCGGCGGCGGCCGGGCAGCTCGCCCCTCTCCCGCGCCTGCTGCAGCTCCTCGAGGACCGCCGTCAGCTGCGCCCGGGCGCGCTGGCGCAGCTTCTCCCGCTCGTCTTCCAGCCTGGCGCGCAGCTCTAGGCGATCCCGCCGCCACCGCTCGCGCTCCTCTTCCAGGGCACTGCGGGCGGCCCGGAGTTCCTGGCGCTCGGCGGCCATGGCCTGGCCCGCCTCGGCCAGGCGGCGGCGTTCCTCGTCCAGGCGCGCCAGGTAGGAGTCGATGGCCAAGAAGGACCGGGAGACCAGCTCGCGAGCCCGCTGGAGGATGGAGGCAGCGACGCCGCTGCGCCGGGCGATGGCCAACCCGTGGGAGCGCCCGGGGGAGCCGAAAGTCAGGCGGAAAGTGGGAGTTCCACTCACCTCGTCAAACCCCATGGAGGCGTTGGCGGCGCCGGGGAGCGCCTCCAGATGGGCGGCAACGGTGGTCAGGTGGGCGGTGGCGAGAACGAAGCAACGCCTGGCCAGCAGCTCCTCCAGCAGGGCCGCCGCCAGCGCTGCGCCCTCCTCCGGGTCGGTGCCGGAGCCCAGCTCGTCGTACAGCACCAGCGTAGCCTCGTCGGCCACCTTCAGCAGCTGGGCGGTGGCAGTCATCGCCGCCGAGAAAGTGGAGAGATCCGAGAGCAGGCTCTGCTCGTCGCCGATGTGGCACCACAGGCGGGAGAAGGCGGGGATCTGCGAGCCCTCCTCGGCCAGCACGGGAATGCCCGCCTGCGCCATCAGCACGGCCAGCCCCACGGTCTTCAGGGCCACCGTCTTGCCACCGGCGTTGGGCCCGGAGAGCAGCACCACCCTCACGTCAGCAGGGGGATCGAAATCCAACGGCACCACGGGTCTCGTGTTGCCCGCCTCGCCCAGGCAGTCGCCGCGCAAGGCGGCGAGGGCGGGGTCCAGCAGGGGGTGGCGGGCGCCGCGCAGGACCAGGCGGCCTCCGCTGCCAGGCCGCACCAGGACACCCCCGGCCGCCTGACCGAACAGCACCCGCGCCTGGGTGGCATCGAGCGTGGCCAACAGCGCTGCCGCCCGCTCCAGCTCCTCGCGCCGGCGGGTGAAGGCGGCGAGGACCTCCTGGCGCACCTTCTCCTCTTCGGCGCGGGCGCGACTGCTGGCCTCGGCGAGGGCGTTGTTGAGTTCCACCACCTCCAGAGGTTCCACGAACGCGGTGGCGCCACTGGCAGAAACATCCAGCAACAGTCCCGGCAGGCGAGCGCGGTCGTGCATGGGCACGGGCAAGCAGTACCGCTCCCGACGGAGGGTGTAGGGCCCGCTCGCGCCGGCAGGGTGGCGGAGCTGCTCGAGTCGCGCCACGATGTTGTGGCGGTGGCGCTCGCGGGCGGCCCGGGCCTGGGCCAGGGCGGGGCTGGCGGAATCCAGGATTTCCCCGTCCTCTCCGATGCGTTGGGACAGGTAGGCGAGGAAGGCATCCAGCATCGGCAGGGCGGCGAAGGCGGCGGCGATTTCTGCCGCACTCCCGAGGCTGCGGCCGAGGTGGGCGCGCACCTCCACGATGCTTCGTACCAGCGCCGTCAGGGCCGGCAGGCTGGGATCCGGACGGGCCAACTCGTCGATGGCGTCGAGGCCGAGGAACGACAGTGGCCCCTGCTCGGCAACGAGCTGCCCCACCGCCCGGGTCAGGTCGTGCTGGCGTTGGCCTTCGCCAGCAGCGAACGATGGCAGGGTTGCCAGGACCTGGGCGTGCCCACACCGAGAGCGCGTGAACGAGGCAACCAACCGGAGCACGCGGTCCAACTCCAGCGCCGTGAGTACGGCTCGCATTGGTGGAGAACCTACAGCAGCCCGGCCTTTCGCTGTTGTGCCAGCTTACGAAGCAGCTTCTTGCGTGCCTGCACCAGCTTGCGCTTGCGCTTCACGCTCGGCTTCTCATAGTACTGGCGCTTCTTGATCTCGGAGAGGATGCCCGCCTTTTCGCACTTGCGCTTGAAGCGGCGAAGAGCCTGCTCGAACGATTCATTGTCCCGCACATGAACTGTCGGCATCCGGCTCACCTCCTCTCCCCGCGAGATTTGCCAGCCCTCTTTCAAAGGCGTGACACCGCGCTCAGGAAATCTAAAGATAGCAAGCCTCACGCCGGCGGTCAAGGTCAATCGGGACACTCTTCCACGACATGGGTTGGATACCTCTACTTGGCGGCGGCGTCCCACTTCATGGCGTACACCTTGCCCCTATCGAAGTAGATAGCCGACGCGCCGCCTTCCGCCGGATCACGGGGGAAAAGCCACATGGTGATCTTGCGTCCCTGTGCCTCGGTCTCACGGACGTTGGCGTACAGGGGAGTCCCGGTGATGGCCTTGACCTCCTCCGGGGTCATCCCTTTTTTCAGCTGATCGAAGCGGTCCTTGGTGAGGTACCGGTACTTCTGTGCCAGCTCCCGGCTCTCGCGCAAGTCCTGGGGTATCTCGAGGCCGGCGAACTCGTAGTAACTCTCCGCGGTCTGCAGGATCTCAATGGCCTTGGCGTAGTCACCGGATTTCTCCACCCGGTCGCGGGCGTTGCGGAGGGCCTCGTCGGCGTACAGTCGCAGGGCTTGGCGGGTCTGCGGGGCAGCCTTGAGCGCGTCGTCGTTGAGGGCGGAGGTGAGGAAGTTGGAGAGGGCGGACTGGTCCTCGTCGTATGCTTCCTCGAAGGCGCGCTCGGCGGCGGGCAGCCGTGCCTCCAGCTCGGCCTTGCGTTCGGACTCCTCGGCGCTGAGCCGGGCCTTGGCTTTGAGCGCGTTCAGCTCGCCGCGCAGCGACTCCAGCGAGCTGCGGGCCGCCTCCAGGGTGCTGCGCGCCTGCTGTACCTTGGCGAACTCCGCGGTGATGTCGGGAGCTGCTGCCTTCTTCTCGCTGTCGCCAGCACAGCCGAAAGCGACGATGAGGACCAGGATGACGACGGCGGTGGTGGGTTTTCTTGCCATGATGGCCTCCCTCCTGCTCGGGACCTTGTTAGCAAACTCGTTGCACTTGTGCAAGACGGCGGGGCTTTCTTGACACCCTATCAGGGCGCTTTGATAATGGGCACTCGATCGGGGAGGAACCCATGGAGGACCACGAGATTCTTCTCGCCGAGTTGCAGGGAATCCGAGAGCGCGCGGCTGGCCTGTTGCGGGCCAAGCTCGACGCGGTAGCTCAGCAGGTCCGGGAGGCTGCGGCGCGGACGGTCGGCGAGCTCGACCTGGTGCTGCCCCCCGATCCCGAAGTGCTGTTTCCCGTGGCGCCGTTCGGCGAGCGCATCGCCGCCTTGACGGCGCCGGTGGTGGTGGTGGGGCCGGAGCTGGAGCTGCTCCGCGCCCTCGACGCTGGCCGGGCCCAGTCGGAGGTGTTGCAGGAGTTCTTGAGTCGCCTGGAGCCCTGGTGCGGTCCACGGGGGATCGTCGTCTTCCGGGAAGGCAAGGTCGCCGGCTGGAGCGGCGCCGGGTTCGGGGAGGGCGATCCGGTGCGCACATGGCAGGCGGAGCTGGGGAGCTCGGCGATCCTCACTCGCGTCGCCGAAGGGGCGCCCATTTTGCTGGCGGGCGACAAGGACGCCGTTTTGCGCTCCTGGCTGCCGGCCGAGGAGCGCGCCGTGCTCCTGGTCCCCATGTCGCTGCGGGGCAAGGTTGTCGGCTGCGTCGTCGCGGTGCTCAAGGATGCCGCGGGAGCTTTTACGGTGCAGCTGCTGACCTACCTGGTGGGTCTCTTGCTGGAAACGCTGGCGGTTCGCCCGCACGTCCCCACCCCGGCGCTGCGCGATGCCGAGCCAGGACCCGCCACTGCAGAAGCTCCCGTTGCTCCTCCGGCGGCCGTTGAAGAGGCAGAGGAGGAGGTCCAGGAAGCGACCCCCGGCGGTGTCGTTGAGCCCGTCGCCGCGCAGCCAGCGCCGCCGCCAGCCCAGGGGGCACGGGTCGAGGAGGTTGCTCCACGGGCGCAGATTCCTCCCGCAGAGGAGGTCGCCCCCGCTCCCGCCCCGCCGGTGGTCGCTGCTCCCGAACGGACGGTGGAGGAGCAGCGGCGGCACGACGAGGCGCGCCGCTTCGCCCGTCTGCTGGTGTCCGAAATTCGCCTGTATAACGAACAGGCGGTCCAGGACGGCAAGGTAAGCAGGGATATTTACCAGCGCCTGAAGGATGACATCGATCGCTCGCGCGAGATGTACGAGCAGCGGGTGCCGGTAGAAATCCGCAGCACGACCAACTACTTCTTCGAGGAGCTGGTGCGCACGCTGGCGGACGGTGATCCGGACGCTCTGGGTCTGTAGGCTGTCCGGACCAGCCTCGGGGATCCTGACGCTCGCCCTGGCGCTGGCCGCCTGCGGTGCGGCACCGCAGGCGCCGCCATCGCTCTCGACAGTGGAGTCCGGCAGGACCCCCCGCGAGAGGGCGCACGCCTTTCTCCGGGTGGCCTTAGGGGGACCCGCCGAGGAGCGAGCTCCAGCTGCCCTCCTGTGGGGATTGTCGGCGTGTGAGGCGGACTCCCCAGCCTCGGCGGTGACCGCCTTCACCCTCGCCAGGCCCCGGGACGGGGCGGCGTTCCTGGCGGCCGCCCGGCTGGAGGCCGCCCTGGAGCGCTCCAAGGCATCCGCTCCGCTGTGGCAGCGGGCCGCCCGGGCCCCCTGGCTGCCTGAGGCGGTCGCTGTGCGGCTGCTCCTTAAGGGGGCCGAGGCAATCGCCCGCCAGGGAGACAGCGCCGGCGCCCGAGAACTGCTGCCAGCCATCGAGCTGGTCGATGAGGCGGAGCGCTGGCGTTGGTGGGGGGTGCGGGCGCTGCTGGGGCAGCGCGAGCGGGAGGAAGCGTGCCGCGCCGTGGCGCGAGAAGCCCCCGAGCGGTTCTCTGCCGTGTGTCAGGGCGAGTCGCTGGCGACCTGGACCCGCGACTTCAGGGAGGCCGACTGGGCCCGGCAGGCGCAGGCCTGGCTGCGGGCCCGGCGGAGCGCCGAGGCCCTCGAGGCCGCGGGCCGCGCCGGGCGGGCGGGCGCCGAAGTGGGAGCGCGGGCAGCGCTGGCCCTGCGGCGCCCCGAGCAGGCGCTGGCCCTTCTCGGTTCCACCTCGTCGGCGCCGGCGCACCTCCTGAAAGCCGAGGCGCACCGGCAGCGGGCGTGGCGGGCCGGGGAGGACGAGCGTGCCAGGATCTTCCCCCAGGTGATCGCGGCGGCCGACGCAGCGTTGCGCTCCGCAGGGCGCGATCAGTCCCTGGGCACCGAGGCGCGGCTCCTGCAGGCAGAAGCGTTTTTCGAGCTGGGACACTGCGAGCGCGGCCTGGCGCTGCTGGCGGCCAGCGATGCTGCCCTGCCGCGCTGGGAGTGGGTGCGCCGTCGGGGCCTGTTCCTCTTCCGAGGCGACCCGGCCCTGGCGACGGCGAGCGAGGGGGTGCTCTCCGCCGGGACGCAGCGGGGGCAGCGGCTGGCGGCCTACTGGCTCGCTCGCCGGGCGGCTCGCCAAGGGAACCGGGAGCCACTGGAGCGGCTGGCGACGAGCGGGTTTCCCGATCTGCCGGCGCTGTGGGCGGCGGCGGATCTGCGGCTCGCCGGGGTGGCGGTGCAGCTCGAGGAGCAAGGGCCGGCGGCCGCGGCACCACCGAGCTGGGCCTCCCCTCTGCTGGCCTGGGGAAGGACCGCCGACGTGGTCCTGGGGTGGCGGGCGGAACTGGAGCGGGCCCCGCGCAACACCCCGGAATGGCTGGGTTGGGTGGAGCTGGCGACGCCGGCGTCGCCGGACACCATCCCCTTGCTGTTGCGCGGCGAACCCCGCCTGCTGACGGGTCCCTGGCAGGGCCTGCCCCGGCCTCTGTTGTCTCGCTACCTACCGCTGCTTTGGCGGGACGAGGTCGAACGGGCGGCGGCGGCGGCCGACGTACCTCCCTGGGTGTTGGCGGCCCTGGTCCGCCAGGAGTCGGCGTGGAATCCCCAGGCCCGCTCGCCGGCCGGGGCGGTGGGGCTGGCACAGCTCCTGCCGGCCACCGCCCGGGAGCTGATCCGGGCCCGCCGGTACCCGAAGGTCTGGGGGCGCCAGCTCCACGAACCGGCGGTGAATCTGACTCTGGGTGCCCAGCTGCTGGCCGACTGGCGGCGCCGCTTCGCCGGTTCGTGGACGGCGGCGCTGGCCTGCTACAACGGCGGCGAGCGCCGGGTGCGGGTGGCCTGGGAGCGGGCTGGAGGGCGGGAAGGCCCGGAGTTCGTGGAGGGCATCGAGATGCCCGAAACCTGGGACTACGTGCACCGGGTGGTGCTCTTCGCCGAGGGGTACCGGCTGGTGTACTGGCCCGAGAGGGGGGGATACCCGTGGACGTCATCGAGGTAGCATCCCAGCACCGCCGCCAGCTCATCGACATCACCAGCTTCGTGCAGCAGGCGGTGGGGGCCGGCGAGGTGGAGGAGGGAATTTGCCACGTCTTCGTGCCCCATACCACGGCTGCCCCGCTGGTGAGCGAGAACGCCGATCCGGCGGTGGGCGACGACCTTTTGGCTGCCCTGGCGAAGATGGTGCCTGATATCCGCTTCCGCCACGCAGAAGGCAACTCCGACGCTCACCTCTTCGCGGCGTTGATCGGGCCCGGTCTGGTGTTGCCGGTGTCGGGAGGGGAGCTGGTGCTGGGGCGCTGGCAGGCGGTGTTCCTGCTGGAGCTGGACGGACCGCGCCGCCGTGAGGTGTGGATCACCTGCCTGCGCGCCTGACTCCAACGGCCGCCGAGTACTCGCCGGCGAGCTGGCGGTAGACCCCGCCCAGCTCCGCCAGCTGGCCCTCCAGGGACCAGCCTTGGTGCACGGCCTTGGGAGCAGCGGCGGCGAGCCGCGCCGCCAGGGGCCGGTCGGTGGCGAGGCGAATCAGTGCCGCCGCCAGGGTGGGTGGGTCTCGGGGCGGCACCAGCAGTCCGCTGAGCCCCGCCTGCACCAGTTCCAGGTTGCCGTCCCGGGCCACCGCGACCACCGGTCGGCCCAGCGCCATGGCGTCCCGCACCGCCATGCTCACCCCGGCGCCAGCCCAGGAGGCGTCGGCCACCAGGTCGGCGGCGGCCAGCAGCGCCGGGGTGTCGAAGCCCTCTTCGGTCACCGCCACCGTACCCCCGAGGCCCATTTCGGCGGCCAGGTCCAGCACCTCGTCCCTATCGCCCGGGCCCGCACAGGCGGCCAGCAGCAACCGCGCCCCGGGCAGGCGGCGGAGCACGCCCGGCCAGGCGTTGAGCATCTCCCCTCCCCCGCGCCACGATCTCACCCCCAGGTGAACTACCAGCGGCTGGGCCTCGGCCACCCCCAAGCGCTGGCGGAGGTCTTTCGCCCGCACCGCGGCGGCTGCCAGCCACGGCGGGTCGGAGCCATCCCGGCAGACGAACACTCGAGTGGGGGGCAAGCGAGAGGAGGCCCGGAGAGAGGAGGCCACCGCCCCGCACGGCGCCACCACTGCGGCCACGGCGGGGCTGCGCAGCAGGGCGGAGGAGGGAGGACTCAAGGGGAAGGTGAGACCGCGGCTGACGACCAGCGGCACACTGATCTTTCCCGCTGCTGCCAGGCGTGTCGCGGCGGCGGCCCTGACCCCGTGGGCGTGCACCACGGTGGGCCTCCATTGATCGAGGATGCGGCGGAGGCGGAGAAGGGCGAGAGGGTCGAGGGGGAGGCGCAGCGAGAGGGCACGCCTGGCCACCGGTGCGTCCCCACCCAACCTCTCGATGACGGCCGGATGGGCGATCACCCCTATCGCGAGCCCGCCCTCCGCCTGTCGGATCGCCAGGCGAATGACCTGGGCGGCGACGGCGCTCCCCGCCCGGCGAGCGGCAACCACGTGGACGAGGCGGAACTTTGCGGTTCCCCCTGGGGGAACATCGCCGCCCCCGGGGTGAGGCCGCGGGGGCGGGTTCCACGGGGTTGGAAATCTCACATCACCGCGGTGGGAGGCGCCGGCTCATCGGCCGCCCCGGCCTTGCGCAGCGGCACGACGATGAGGTAGAGCGCCAGGCCGATGGCCACCAGCAGGGAGAGCACCGCCGGGGCGGCCCAGGTGAGGGTCCAGAAGCGGTCGCGGAAGAAGACGATGGCCGCCACCCCCAACCCCATGAGGGCCTCGCCGGCGATCAGACCGGAGGCCGCCAGCACCCCGGCGTTCTCCACCCGCGCCCGTTGCGCCTCGTTGTACTGCCGCCGGCCTTGCAGGTGGTTGACCACCGCCCGGATCATCCCGCCCACGAAGATGGCCGCGGTGGTCTCTAGGGGCAGGTACATCCCCACTGAAAACAGCATGGGGCTGCGCACCTTCACCAGGATCAAGGAGATCCCCATGAGGATGCCGACGATGACCAGCGGCCAGGCCATCTCGCCGCCCACGATCCCCTGGGAGAGGGTGGCCATCAAACCCGCCTGGGGGGCGGCCAGGGCGCGGTCGCCAAACCCCGAGCCCCCCTGCTTGAGGTTGGAGAAGTGCAGCACATAGAGGGGAAAGAACATCACCGCGCCGGATACCACCACGCCGATGAGGTTGCCCACCTGCATCTTCCAAGGGGTACCGCCGAGGATGTGCCCCACTTTGAGGTCCTGCAGCATCTCACCGGCCACCGCCGAGGAAACGCACACCACGCTCGCTACCCCCAGCACGGCGATGACGCCCTGGGTGCCGGAGACGCCGATGATCACCATGGTCAAGGCGGCGATGATCAGGGTGGCGAGGGTCAAACCCGAGATGGGGTTGTTGGAGGACCCGATCATGCCCACCAGGTTGCCCGACACCGCGGCGAAGAAGAAACCGGTGATGAGCATCACCACCGCGGCGGTGATGGCGCCGCCCACCACCCCAGAGAAATAGGCGTAGAGCATGCACATCACCACGAACACCGCGGCCACCCCCCCCAGCACCACCTTGAAGTTGAGGTCGCGATCCACGCGGCTGGTGGCCTCGGCGGCCTGGGCGGATTTCTTCAAGTCGCTCACCGAGCGCTTCACCCCCGCCGCCAGGTTCTTGCGCATGCGGTAGAGGGTGAAGACGGCCCCCACCAGCATCCCCCCCACGGCGATGGGGCGGACGATGTACTTCCACAGGCGGTCGGCCAGCAGGCTCCACGACTCGGGGGAGTTGGCGGCCAGATTGTGGGAGGCGGCAAAGCTGTCCATCATGCCCGGACCGAGGAAGAAGACGAGGATGGGAACGAACAACCCCCAGGCCAGCAGGCCGCCGGCGAAGTTCAGTGAGGCCAGCTCTGGGCCGATGATGTACCCCACCCCCATGTAAGCGGGGCTTACCTTGGGGGCGGAGATGGTGGTGATCCCGCCGACGTTGGAAATGGCGTAGGCGTCCTTCTGGAACCCCAGACGTACCACGCTTTTGCCCAGATCCCCCACGTGCACGAAGAAGTCACGGGAGGCCTGGAAGACCTTCAGGGAGGCCAGGAGCTTCACCAGCGCCCCCACCCCCATGGCGCGGAACAGCTGCAGGGCCGCCTCCGAGCCCCGCTGCCCCGCCTTGTGAATTTCCGCCGCCGCCACCGACTCGGGGAATGGCAGCTCCTTGTCCTCCACCATCACCCGCCGCAGCATGGTCATGAAGAGGATGCCCAGGATGCCGCCGACGATCATCAGGGCGGTGGCCTGCAGGTAGTCCTTCAAAGTGTTGAAGGACCACAGCTGCAGGATGACGAAGGCGGGGATGGTGAAGATCGCCCCTGCCGCCACCGACTCGCCGATAGAGCCGACGGTACGGGCGAAGTTCTCTTCCAGCAGGGAGCCGCGCATGAGCCGCAGCACCGCCATGCCGATGACGGCGGCGGGGTAGGTGGCGGCGATGGTCATGCCGGCCATGAGCCCCAGGTAGGCGTTGGCGGCCCCCAGGATGACGCTCATGAACAGGCCCAGGATCAGCGCCCGCACGGTGAACTCGCTCATCGTCGAGGTGGCGGGCACATAGGGGGTGAAGGGCTTTTCGCTCATCGCGTTCCTCCTTTTACTCAGCGAGCACCGGAGCCTTCTCCGGGTGCCGGCGGCGGTGTTGCCGGCATGATATACGAATGCGCCAGCGGGGGACGAGATCGATGCGGTAGGAGTGCCGGGGGAAAACGGCGACGGTGGCGCGGGTTACGAAATTAGCGTATTATGCGCATATTTTTGGGTTTTCGAAAATCTAAAACTTGACAGAAAAACGCTCAACGTTTATATTGAGCTCAGGTGCTGGGGCAACCACAGTGCCGGGGAGGGCAACCATGGCCAGGAGCAACTCACTTACCGTGAAGGCGTCGGAGGCGCTGCGGGAGGCGTTCTCGCGGGCCACCGCCCGGGGCAACCCGGAGGTGGTGCCGGCCCACCTGCTGGCGGCGCTGCTGGAACAGGAAGACGGCCTCGCCCCCCGCCTGCTGTCGGCCCTGGGAGCCCCGGTCCAGGCGGTGATCAACGACACCCGGGCGCTGTTGGACCGCCTGCCGTCCGCCCAGGGTGGGGCCGAGGCGCTGCCATCCCGAGAGTTGCGTCAGGTGCTGGAGGCGGCGGAGAAGCTGGCGCCGCAGTTCCAGGACGAGTTCGTGTCGGTGGAGCACCTGCTGCTGGCGCTGGCCGCGGTGCCCTCCTCGGCGCAGGAGCTGTTGCGGCGCCAGGGTGTCAACCGGGACAGCCTGCTGCGCGCCATCCAGGAGCTGCGCGGCTCGCACCGCGTCACCGACGACAACCCGGAAGCCAAGTACGAGGCCTTGAAGAAGTACGGCCGCGACCTCACGGAGCTGGCGCGGGCCGGCAAGCTGGACCCGGTGATCGGCCGGGACGAGGAGATCCGTCGGGTGATGCAGGTGCTCTGCCGGCGCACCAAGAACAACCCGGTGCTCATCGGTGAGCCGGGGGTGGGCAAGACCGCCGTGGCGGAAGGCATCGCCCAGCGGATCGCCGCCGGGGACGTGCCCGAAACGTTGAAAGACCGGCGCATCGTCGCCCTGGATCTGGGGGCGATGATCGCCGGCACCAAGTACCGTGGGGAGTTCGAGGATCGCCTCAAGGCCCTGCTCAAAGAGGTCATCGCCTCCGAGGGGCAGGTGCTGCTGTTCATCGACGAGATCCACACCCTGGTGGGCGCCGGTGCCGCCGAAGGGGCCATGGACGCCGCCAACTTGTTGAAGCCCGCCCTCGCCCGCGGGGAGTTGCACTGCATCGGCGCCACCACCCTCTCCGAGTACCGCAAGCACATCGAAAAGGACGCCGCCCTCGAACGCCGCTTCCAGCCGGTCTTCGTGGGGGAGCCCTCGGTGGAGGAGACCATCGCCATCCTGCGGGGCCTGAAGGAGCGCTACGAGGTGCACCACGGGGTGCGCATCACCGACGCCGCCATCGTCGCCGCCGCCACCCTCTCGGCCCGCTACATCACCGACCGCTTCCTGCCCGACAAGGCCATCGATCTGGTGGACGAGGCGGCCTCGCGTCTGCGCATGGAGATCGACTCCCTGCCCACCGAGATCGACGAGCTGGAGCGGCGCTCCTTGAAGCTCGAGATCGAAAAGCGCGCCCTCGCCAAGGAGTCCGACGACGCCTCGCGGGAGCGCCTGAGCGAGCTGGAACGGGAACTCGCCGACCTCAAGGAGCGCATCGCCGCCATGAAGGCCTCCTGGAAGCACGAAAAAGAGCTCATTGGCCGCATCCGCTCCTTGAAAGAGGAACAGGAGAGCCTGCGCGAAGCGGCGGAGCGGGCGGAGCGGGCGGGCGAGCTGGAGCGGGCGGCGCAGCTGCGCTACGGGGAGCTGCCGCGCCTGGCCAGGGAGCTGGCCCAGACCACCACCGCCCTCAAGGAGTACCAGGCCCAGCACGGCTCGCTGCTGGCGGAGGAGGTGACCGAAGAGGCGGTGGCCGAGGTGGTGGGGCGCTGGACCGGCATTCCCGTGGCCAAGCTCCTGGAAGGGGAAAAGGTCAAGCTCCTGGAGATGGAGGAGCGCCTGCGCCGCCGGGTGGTGGGGCAGGACGAGGCGGTCGCCGCGGTGGCCACGGCGGTGCGGCGAGCCCGGGCGGGGCTCAAAGACCCCAACCGCCCGGTCGGCTCGTTCCTGTTCCTGGGGCCCACCGGGGTGGGCAAGACCGAGCTCGCCCGCGCCCTGGCCGAGTTCCTGTTCGACGACGAACGGGCCATGGTGCGCCTGGACATGTCCGAGTACATGGAGAAGCACTCAGTGGCGCGCATGATCGGCGCCCCGCCGGGGTACGTGGGGCACGAAGAAGGCGGCCAGCTCACCGAGGCGGTGCGCCGGCGCCCCTACTCGGTGGTCCTCCTGGACGAGGTGGAAAAGGCCCACCCGGACGTTTTCAACGTGCTCCTGCAGATCCTCGACGACGGGCGCCTGACCGATGGCAAGGGGCGCACGGTGGACTTTCGCAACACGGTGGTGATCATGACCTCCAACATCGCCTCCCACCTCATCCAGGAGTTCGCCGAGTCCGAGCGGGACCGCATGCTGGAGGCGGTCCACGGCGAGTTGCGCCGGCACCTGCGCCCCGAGTTTCTCAATCGCATCGACGAGGTGCTGGTGTTCCACCGGCTGGGGCCGGAGTCCATGCGCGCCATCGTCGACATCCAGCTGGAGCGGGTGAACCAGCTGCTGGCCGATCGCCGCATCCGCCTGGAGGCCGACGAGGCCGCCAAGGAGCTGCTGGCCCGGGAGGGGTTCGACCCCGACTTCGGCGCCCGCCCCTTGAAGCGCACCATCCAGCGCCTGGTGCAGGACCCGCTGGCGCGCCTGGTGCTGGCCGGTCAGGTGGCCGACGGGGAGACGGTCGCCGTCACCGTCCGCGACGGCCGTCTGGAACTCGAACCGGTGGTGGACGCCGAGCCCGTGTCCTGAGCCTGACGAGCGGGCACGCCCCGGGCGGCCGTCGGCTAGGGTCGCAGCCTAGGCGGGTCTGGCCAGCTCGCCCAGCGTCCAAAGGAGCGTTCGAGGTCTGTGACCCCTTGGTCTGCATCGGGTCTGCTCTCATGGACCTTCACCATGAGATTCGAAGGGGTGGGCCGCTGCCCGCCATACACGACCCGTATCAGCGGCGCGATCAGCAGCGTTGCCGCCATGCCCTCACTGGGCTTCCCGACCGCCGTGACCAGGGCGCGGAGGAACTGCGCCAGCTCCGGCTGGTCGGTCGTGAGTCTCTCCCACCACCGGACCCTCGCTTCCTCAAGGTGGGTCTCGCGGTGGGCGTCGAGCTTGAGCGTGTTGGTCTCGAGCCGGATTGTGACGAGCGCTGGATCGGCGTCAAGGTAGCGGCGTTTCCAGGCCTCCCAGCTCTCCCCCGGCCGGCGGGGCTCGATGGCGATGTCGCTGCGCCACGCGAGCCAATGACCTCGCTCGACGTCGACGACCACTTGCTCGGTCGCCCCAGTGCGTCCCACATCAAAGCGCCAGTACCAGGCAAGCCGCTGGCCATCGCCGAGCACACACACCATACGCTTGCGATCGACCTCGACGCGGGCGCCGCGGGGAGGCAGGAAGCTCGAGTACAGACAGCGCAGCACCTCCTCTCCGCGGTGTCCTGAGTACACCTCGAGACGATCGACGCGCTGGGGTTGTGGTCCTTCGAGCGGCTGGGCAAGAACCGCAAGTGCCGCGAACGTGACGGCAGCACCGGCAGCCAAAAGCGGCACGTGGATCATGGTCGGTTCTCCTCAGCTCCAGTCCGCGAGACAGTGGCCACGGCATCCCTCGTCCTCGGTGATGGCACTGTGAATCTCCCGCAGTCGTCCGTGCCATAGGGTACAGTTTAGAGTGGCAGTGCAGCACATGTTGCACTGTCCAAGGCCGCTCGTCTTCGACGTGCATTCCTGGTGCCTGTCGAAGCCGGCGGCGGCCACGCACTCATCGATCTGGGTATTCGCCAGGGAGGGGGTGGCCAGGCCAAGGGAGAGACCAAACACGCCAAGAAGGACGAATCCACTGAGGCGCCACACACGGTACGTCATTTTGTCCTTCCGTACGCATTCTCTCTCTCTTGTCAATCCCTCGAACGTGGGATGCGGCGCCGCCGGCAACGTCCCGGCTGGCGGGGTTGCCGCTAGCGGATGCCAGCCTCGAAGGCAACCGGCGATGACGGGCGATGGCGGCGAAGACCCCGTCGAGTCCGGCCCTTGTGCGCTCATTCCCGCAAGCTTGCCACCGCGATGCAACGCTCCGCCTTGTTGGGTTTGTGGCGACTGCCACATAACGCCCAGAACGCATACTCGTCTTTGCCCACAGTATCCACGAGTTTGAGGAGAGCCGCCCAGCGGTCGCCGAGCGAGAGCGGTTGCGCTGCTTTCGCCAAAAGCTCATCGTCCAGGCGAAGGACCTGGTCGACCTTGCTGCCGGAAAAGAGCACCAAGACTTGGAGGGCCGACCAGCTGCTCGGGTCGTAGGTGCCGTCGGCGTGCCGAGCCTTGAAGGCCAGGTCGAACGCCACGGCGAAGCGCCGTTCACCTCGTTCGAAGACCTGCAAATCGGCGTACTTGGCGAAGGCCGGGAGATGCACCGCGGTGCCGCCGGCCACCGCTCGTATGTCCACGTCGGCACGCTCTTCTTGAACGATCCAGAAAGGGAGGGCTTCAATCGCCTGCAGTCCCTCGCCGCTCAGGCGGCTGCGGAAGAAATGCCGCGTGCCCGCGAATCGCACGGCGCTGTCGAATCGCTCGCTGCTCGCGGCCTCGATGAGCACCCCGAAATCGGCGGCCTTATCCATGCCGCGAAACGGCACAATTTGGATGCTCGCCGGGGCCAGCTGAACCTTCTCCCCCAAGGGGCCGCGCGCCAGGCGCGAGAGATCGCCGGCGAGCTGCGCCGGCTCGACGGCGAACGGGCGCCAGGCTCTTTCCTCGAGATCGAACCGCACGCCAAGGCCCACGGGCATCTCGGGTTTTGCGTCGTACACCTGGCTGAAGGTCGCGACGGCCGGTCGCTGGCTGTACTGCCTGCCGAAGAAGGAGATAGTGGAGCTGGCTCCCGTCAAGGTGACGCGTGGGGCACCGATTTCATCCAACGGGATTTCTACCTTTTCCACGAACCCCAGCTCGTGATCGAAACAGATCAACGACCTGGACGAGGCGTGGAGGATGGCGTACGGGCAGCGCTCGCTCGCTTCCATCACCAGGGGGAGGTGGTGAGAGTTCGGGTAGGGGCTCACGGCGGGCGAAAGATCCGGTCCGCCCGCGCTACGCTTCACCATCCTTCCTGTGGAGTCCAACATGGCCAGGGAGAGCGTGCTCTTGGCGGTCTTGAAGGCGGCAGAGACGCTCCCGCTGCCTCGCCGCTCCTCTTCCATCTTTTTCGTGTCGGCCCAGGGGTCGATCTGGAAACGCGACTCCTCCACCAGAGCGAGGTAGCGTTTCTCGCTGATCCGAGCCAGACGGAGGATCCTGCCGTCTCTGCTCTCACCGGTGGCGGGCGCCACGGAGGTGACGAAGGTGTTCTGCAACAGTCTTGTACCAACGAGCTGCGGCTTTTCGGCGGCAGCCGCCACGGTCAGGACGCCGGCCGCGATCGTCAGCGGTAGGTGCGGACGGCGGAGGGGAGGAAGGCCTCGCATCACGCCGCCGTCAGTAACAATCCATGTACCAATTATCGTTGACCTTATAAACGAAAAGGCTGCACACCGAGTCGTCCTGCAGAAAACACGTACCCCCCATCCAGTTGCGCACGCAGTTCGCGTTGTCGCGGAACTCCCCCCGGCGCAGCGGCTCGCTCAACCCGGCAGCGGCGACTGCCCCTTCCAGGCCGGCGGATGCGGGCGCCTCTCCGCCCGTACTCCGGCCCTGGGGATGCGCCGCAGCAACGGCGGCCGGGTGATCGGAGCATCGATGAACGCTCGGTAAGCTTCTCGGGTCGCTGTTGTCGGGCGCGGTGCCAGTACTCGCCATTGGCGCCAGGCCGAAGAAGGCCCCACGTACGCCGAAAAGAAGAGGCCGGCTGAGAGTCATCACGCAACGTGTCACTACATTCTCCTTTCGTACGCATTCTCTCTCTCTCTCTCTCTCTCTCTCTCTCTTGTCAATCCCTCGAACGTGGGATGCGGCGGCGGCGGCTTGACCGCGAATGCCATGGGTGCCGCGGGCGGGCTGGGCGACCGAGCCAAAAAGCGTGCCCGGGCGTGGCGCTGCGACGCGACAGGTGCCGTCTCTCTCACTCGGGCCGCTGCGGATCAGGGAGGGCGAGAGTGATGTCGCCGCCGCGCGGGAGAAACCCGCTGGAGCAGTGTCCCCCGGCGACGACCCCTTGAATCACGCCGGCGAGGGCCTCGGGAGGAAGCAGGCAGGCGCTGTACGACCCGCTGGGCATGTTGGGAAGCCCGCGAGATTCCAGTTCCCCGTAGGTGAGGCCGTGGGCGGCGAGCCAGCGGTACAGGAGGCCCATCCAGACAGGGCTGCCATCCCTGACCAGCACCGGGGTGTAGTAGCCCTCGGGAACGGTGTGGTCGCGGGAGGAGAAGCGGAGACGAACGCTGCCCCCTCCACTGTCCAGCGCGACCAGCAGAGGCTGGTTGCGATCGCTGGTGTAGCCGGCCCAGGACAGGGCGTACCCCGACGCCATCGCCAGCACGGTGAACTGCCGTGCTACTGCCGGCACCTCCACGGAAAACGAACCGTCCGGGTTGGTGCTGGCTTCCTCCACAAACACGCTGCCGATGGGGATGACCACCACCTGGGCGCCGACCACGGGACCTGCCGGGCTCATCACCCGCCCCTCCAGACGGCGGCGCTCCTGCAGCCGCAGCCGCACGGCCGCCGTGGTGCGGCGCTCCTGGACCACCACCAGGAGTTGTTCGCTCTTGTCGTTGCCGGCCGTGGCCCACAGCCAGAGCGGTCCCGGCGACAGGCCCCGCAAACGAAACCCGCCATCGGCACCGGTTACCACCCGGGCCGTCACTCCAACGCTCGCCTCCGGGTGGGAGGCGTACACCGTCGCTCCGGCCCGTAGGGTACCGTTGGAAGACACGACGGTCCCGGAGACTTCGCCGCCGGGCAGTGTGATGTCCACCTCAACCGGCCTCCCACCCGCCTCCCCTTCGGGGACCTCGACGCGGATCCCGTCGCGTACGAAACCTTGATCTCCCCGCACCGTGACCCCCACCTGCCAGCCTCCGCTGCGCGGCAGCACGGCGACGAAGCGGCCGTCCTCGCCGCTCTCCGCCGAAATCCTGACCTCGCCCCACAGGCCTCCGAAAACCAGGGAGCCTGCCACGGGGGTGCCGCCCGCTCGCACGCGGCCCGTCACCACCACCCGCCCCAAGCGAACCTCGTGGTCCGTGGAGCCGGCGGCAAGCTCCACACGCTGGCGCGCCCATCGGGAGCCAGTAGCGTCGTAGACATCGGCGAGGTAAGCGCCGGCCGGAAGGCGACCCCACTCGATCGCGCCCGCGACGCTCCACCGACTGGGCGCCGCGGGCAACCAGTTGTCAGGATGCAGGCCGGCACGGCTGAGCTCCACGCGCCAATCCGCCTCGTCGGGCGTCCGGGCAGGCACGATCCGCACCCGGAGAGTGAGAGGCTCGTCCAGGACAACCGGACGGCGCAGCTCGGTCTCCGCGTTCTCGGCGAGTGTCAGCGGGAAAACCATGGCGGGCGCGTAGGAGGGGTGGGACACTGCGAGGGCGAAGGTGCCGGCCGGAAGACCTGCGAAGTGGAAAAAGCCATCCGGCCCCAGGCCCGCGAGCTCGACTCGCAGACGGCTACGAGCGGCCTCAGCGCCCCCTTGGTTTCTGCCCACATCCTGGGGGGCCAGCATGAGACGCGTCTTCTCATGAATATCCCGCCCGTCGAAGGCCTCGACCTTGCCCACCAAGGAGGCTCCCCGCCGCAGTCGCAAGCCGCCCAGATCGACACGCTTCCCCTTGCTCACCGCCAGGTTCCAGCGGTAGAAGGAGACGAAGCCTCGGGCGCGGAGGCGTACGTCCCATGAACCGGCAGGCACTCGGCAGTCGAACCCACCGTCCACCACCGGGCAAAGGACTTCGAAAGCGGCCGGGAGGCTGCCGGCCACCGGTCCTGCCGCCGCCGTTCCCCGCAGCGCCAGTGAACCGGGCGGGACGTCTTCCCCCTCGGGGACAACCAGGGTGCCGCCGACTCTCCCGGCGTGCCACACTTCGAGCGTCACGCCCGTCGTGGTGCCGGCCTCCGGTACGAGGGTCTGGGGGGTGCTCCAGACATCGTTCTCGATCACCTCGAACTGCCATCTCTGGCCCGGCGCCAGACTCATGATGCAGGGCTGATCAAGCGGGCAACGCCGCTCCTGCTGGGCGCCGGACTCCGCTGTGGCGCGCACGTGCACCACGGGCGGGGGAGGCTCGGCCGACGCGCCCGGCCGTACCGTGACCTCGACGGGCACCGCCGCCGGGGACGGCCCGCCCGCCAACAACAGAGCGAGTGCAATTCCGGTCATGGCGTCACGATGATACCGTCGCACGATTGCCCGGAAAGCGTGCACTGGACGGTGCCCCCCAGCAGCCACGTCGTGCAGATGCACTTTCCCCACTGGCTGTTCGCCGCTTCGCAGTACGAATGCCAGAGAACCGACGTGCAGACCAGGCAGCCACCTTGACAGTTCGGCCCGCCCTGTTGCGAGGAGCACGAGCCCGTGATCAGGCAGTACCAGAGGTCAAAGTCGTCGTAATCGATCTCATCGGCGCCGGCGATGGGTGCCACGCAGACCGCCGACAGCGCCACAACTGCCAGCGTCGAGAGCGACCGTGCCTTCTTCATCATCGACCCTCTCTAAGACACCTTCCGTGCCTCGATTGCTTGGCGCGATTCTCTCTCTCTCTCTCTCTCTCTTGTCAATCCCTCGAACGTGGGATGCGGCGGCGAAAGCCCCGGCGTGAGAGTCAGGGGTGCTGCGGGCGAGGGTGGGGGGTGGGAGAGTCGGCGACGGCGGTTGGCGGCGGCGCCAGCGCCGCGCAGGGGTCGGCGAGGGGTTCACCGCCCTCGGGGAGGGGCAGGCGGCGCAACAGCTCGCCCTCGTGCGTCAGCCAGACAAAGCCGTCCCCCACGGCCAACAGGCCGGCCGCGGCGGACACCGGCACGACGGCCAGCAGCTCTTCGCGACTCACGTCCCAGAGATCGAGGCGGCCACCCCCTTCCATGCGCGGATCGGTGAGCTGGACGGCCACCAGTGTGCCGCGCGCCGCCACGCCGCGGGTGGCGCGCTGCACGATGGGGCGCAACGTCCCGGCGGCCGCCTGCCGCTCGATGGCGCGCCGCACCGGTTCGGGGAAGAGTCTGGCCCGCTCGCGGGCGCGCGTGGCGGTCTCCTCGGCGCTGGCAAACCGCGCCGTCGCCGCCAGGCAGGCAGGGGGAACGAGGCGGCGAAACGGTTTGCCGCGCTGGGCGGCTCGCCAGAGCTCGTAGGCCATGTCGGGGACAAACCAGGTCTCTTTTCCGACCACCAGAGGGCGGCCGCCGCGCGGCGTGCCGGCCTCGGCCAGTCCCAGCTCCCCGGCGATGACCTCGGCCCGTTCGGCCACCTCGTAGCGATCGAGCTGGCGGCCGTGGCCGCCGTCGCCACCAACGCCGCGATCAGCCATGCCCTGCGGTGCACGCTCCGCTGTGCTCGCATCTGCGCGTTATTCCCGGGGCAGCACTCTCTCTCCTGTCAACCCCTCGAACGTGGGATTTTGTGCGGGCCGGCACCACCCCGCTCGGCCTGCCAGACGGCGCTTCCCGGCGCCGCAGGGGATGGCGGCGCCCGGCATCGCGCCGCCCCTTCCCCCCGGTGCTGCGCGAAAGCTGCTCCTCGCCGGTGTTACACTCATAAGCGTGAAGGAACACCACCACGGCGTGGTGACCGCCGTGTTCGGCCCCCTGGTGCGGGTGCAAGTGGGCGAGGAGACGGTGGTCGCACCGTTCCGCCGCCGGCTGCGGTTCCTCGGGGCGGAGGAAGATCTCCGTCTGGTGGTGGGGGATCGCGTCCTCCTGGAGGGAAGACCTCCCCAATACGTCGTGACCGCGGTGGAAAAACGCACGACGGTGCTGGTGCGGCGCTCGCCGGAGACCGGACGGCCGCGGGTGGTGGCGGCCAACGTGGACCAGGCCGTGGTGGTGATGGCGACGAGCTCGCCGGAACCCAACCCGCGGCTTCTGGACCGCCTGTTGGTGGCCTGTCATGCGGCCGGGATTTCGCCCATCATCTGCTTCAACAAGATCGACCAGGGAACCGCAGGCATCGACGGCTGGGTCGGTGACTACCAGGACGCCGGCTACCCCATCGTGCTCACCTCGGCACGCACGGCGCGGGGTATGGGAGCCCTGAAGCGGGCGGTGGCAGGCCACACCACCCTGTTTTGCGGCCCATCCGGGGTTGGCAAGTCGGCACTGCTCAACGCCATTCACCCTGGGTACAAGCTGCGCGAGGGGACCATTTCGGAGGCCACCGGCAAGGGTCGGCACACCACCACGACGGCACAGTTGCTGCCGCTGCCCGGCGCCGGCTTCGTGGTCGACACCCCGGGAGTGAAGGAGTTCGGGCTGTGGAACTTCGGGCCCGAGGAACTGGTCGGCTACTTCCCCGATGTCGCCAGGTGGGCCGGTCAGTGCGCCTTTGCCGACTGCACTCACGCCACCACCACCGCCGACTGCGCCGTCAAGGCGGCCGTCGAGACGGGGGCGTTGTCTTCCCGTCGCTACAACTCCTTTCTCAAGTTGGCGGAGGAGCTGGCCAGGCAGCGCTGATCACCCCGGCCCCGGGGTGATCCCGGCGGCGATTCGCTCGGCACTCCCGGCGCCGCTCCACCGATACAGCCCCTCCGCGCCGCCCATCACCAGGGTGCCGTCGGGGAGCGTTAGCACACCGAAGGGGGCGAATCCGGGCGTGAGCACCGGCTCGATAGTCGCCTCGGCCAAGTTGATGCGCACCAGGCCGGGTTGACAGGGGATCTCCTGGGCGGCCAGCACGGCTCCGGAGGACACCGCCAAGGATCGGATGCACGGTGCGGAAAGCGGCAGGCGGCGAGCCTGGCCGGTGAGGGAAATGAGCACCAGGGCTCCGTCGTCGGCGGCCACCAACAGATCGCGGTCGAGCCAGGCCAAACCGGCGCGGGCCTTGACGCCCAGGGCCCGGCGCTCTTCACCGATCTCCACCAGCACCTCGCCCGCAGGCCATGACACCACGGCCAGGCCGGCTGCCCCGGGACGGCGCGCGAGGGTGCGGAACGACCCTTCCCAGTGCACGGCGGGAGGCGCGCCGCCGGCCAGGTCGACGTGCTGAATCCCCTGCTCATCGACGAAGAAAAGATCGCGACCTATATCACCCACCATGGGGAACAACACCCAGCGGTGCCATCGCAGCAGCACCGCCTCTTCGCCGGTGCTGGCCCGGGCAACGATGTCGAAACGCTCCCCGGGACGAACGTACACCCATCCGCCACTCTCGTTGTGCTCCCGGCACCCGGTGCGCAGGCCGGCGGGCAGGGTCTCGCCCAGCAGGTCGCACACCCGGGGGGAGCCCGCGGCGCGGGCGTTGGCGGCGGCCAGGGCGCGCTGGGTGAGGGGAGTTGTGGGCGGCAACGGCGCGGCCGGCACCTCACCGCGATCGAGCACTCGTTGCAGCGCCGAGCGAGCGATGTCGGCGGCCTCGCGCTGGAGGTCCAGGCCACCGCGGGCGTCGGAGGGGATTCCGGCGCTCGCCCCCTCGTCGATGGCCCGGCGGAGGGTCGTCGGGATGGGCGGGAAGGGCTTGCCGCGCGCCGCGCGCCAGGTGCGCAGGAGCTCGCAGGGTCGGCGGCTAGCCGCCTGGACATCACCGAACGCCTCGAGGAGAACGGCGGCCGCGTTGGCCAGCTCGGGACCGGCCCCACCCCGAGCCAGGCGCGCGGCGTGCGACTCGCGCACCCGCCAGGGTACTTTGGGGTCTAGCACCTGGGCCGCAAAGGTTGCAATTGCAGAGGTCGCGTCTCGGGGCTCGAACCATTCGCTCACCGGCCGCAGGGCGGGAGGCAGGGTGGCCTGGGCAATGCGCCCACCGAATACCAGCGCCTCGGCCATGGCCAGCAACGGCTCGCTGCACGAGGGGTCGGGCGCGGCGGGACTGTGCGCCGCGGTCAGCAACGCGGGCACGAGAAGGCGGGCCAGCTCGGCGGCCGTGGGTGGTGGGGAGAGCGGCCAACGAACCACGGCGGAATCGCGGATCACGGTGGCGCTCGGAGCCGCTCCCTCTACCGCTCCGAGGACCACCTGGAGGGTGACCGGCTGGAGAAAACTCACGTCGGCGAGGAGCCTGTGGAGCTCCTCGGCGAGGGCGGTGGAGGCCGGAAGCTCCCACGGCGCCTGCTGCAGCGAGCGCCACGCCGGGTTGGCCAGCAGGGCGGCGGCGAGGTTGGGCTCGTCCAGGACCAGCTCGGCAAAGGCGCGATCCGGCCAGGGCTGCAGGTCAACGCGGGGAAGCTGCAGAGGAGCAGCCTTTTCCGGCGGCGAAGCGGCGAAGACGTCGATGGCAACGAGCAGTATGGCGACGAAAAACTGGGAAAAGCGCATGACACCTTGACAAACGCCGATCATGAGCCCAATAATAGCTGAAGAGTGTGTAATCAAGGGAGGAGAATCGATGAACAAGTCTGAGCTCGCTGTAAAGCTGGCGAAGAAGGCCGGTCTGACGCAGGCCAAGGCGGCCGAGGTCGTGGACGCCATCTTCAATGCCAACAAGGGGATCATTGCGGTCGAGCTGGATGCCGATCGCAAGGTGACGGTGCCTGGCTTCGGCACCTTCGCGACTCGCAAGCGGAAGGCACGCGAGGGGCGAAACCCGGCCACCGGCAAGCCGATCAAGATCCCGGCCCGTAAGTACGCGACCTTCAAGCCCGGCAAGACCCTCAAGGACAAGGTCGCCAAGTAGCGCTCCGCCGCGGCGCCCAGCCACCGCGCCGGAACCACGGCTGAAGGCGCCGTCGCTTCCAGATATGCGCTCGGTAAGCGCATGTTGTTTGCCCGGCGCGCCGCCCCCGGCAGGGAGAGCGCTTTTGCCGTTGCGGTGACGCCAAAGAGGGCGTGGGGGACTCGCCCTTTTTTCTTCTTCGCGGCAAAAGATCACCGGAGTTCTTCAACTCCGAGGCGCCAACCGCAGGGAAGCCAGCGAAGCGGGATCGGAGCAGGTGAGGATCCGAGCACGCGCCCCACCTCGGGGAGCTCCTAGGGCGTGTCCCTACCTCCGCCGGGGCCCGTCGCCGGGGAACGCCAGGTCCTTCGATGGTGAGGGCGCGAGCCGAGCCGCGAGCGACGGCGAGGGGGGTCCGCGGCCACGGGCTCCGGGTTGCCAGGAGATGCACCCAGCCGGAGAATGCTGCAAAGGAGATCTTCAAACTGCAGCAACGGAAACATTTTCAAAAAGCGTCGACATTGCGCCGTGGCCCACCTTGACAGGGCGCCGCAAAAGTGTTTGAGCAGCGCCCCAAAAAGGTGAGGGGAGTAGGGGTCCACCGCGGCATCCCCCGGTTTCTCCCCGAACCGGCAGGTATCCCCCAATCCCACAATATATTGTGGCACTCGGTGAGGGAGGCCACAAGATCTGGGGGTCTCCCCCTTGACAGGCGATGGGCACCGCTCTACAGTTGGGGCGTAAACTTCAAGTGTTACTTGAAGTCGTCGGAAGGAGATGAACGCATGTCAGCAGAACCGTCCGCCCTCGCCGTCGCCAGCACCCAGCGCCCCGGTGCCCAGGGGCTGAAAGTGAATCGTCTGTTCACCGATGGAGCGCGCCACCCCTTCGAGGCGGTGAGATGGCAGAAGCGCACCGCCCGCATCAGCGGCAGCGACGGCACCACGGTGTTCGAGCAGACCGATGTGGAGGTGCCTGAAGCGTGGTCTCAGACCGCGATCAACATTGTGGCCCAAAAGTACTTCCACGGGAAGTTGGGCACGCCGGAGCGGGAAACCTCGGTGCGGCAGTTGATCTCCCGCGTGGTGGATACCATCACCGAGTGGGGACGCACCGGCGGCTACTTCGCCGACGAGGCCGCGGCGCGGGCCTTCGACCACGAGCTGACGCACCTGCTGGTGAACCAGATGGCCTCCTTCAACTCGCCAGTGTGGTTCAACGTGGGCATCGAGGAGCACCCCCAGTGCTCGGCCTGCTTCATCAATTCGGTGGAGGACTCCATGTCTTCCATTCTGGATCTCGCCAAGACCGAGGGGATGCTCTTCAAGTACGGTTCCGGGACGGGCACCAACCTCTCCGTGCTGCGCTCCTCCCGTGAATCCCTGGCCGGCGGCGGGACGGCCTCCGGGCCGGTGTCGTTCATGCGCGGGTTCGACGCCTTTGCGGGGGTGATCAAATCGGGGGGCAAGACGCGGCGGGCCGCCAAGATGGTCATCCTGAACGTTGATCACCCGGACATCATCTCCTTCATTCGTTGCAAGGCGGAGGAGGAGAAAAAGGCCCACGTGCTGATCAAAGCAGGCTACTCCGCCAGCTTCGACGCCGAGGGGGGGGCGTACGATTCGATCCAGTACCAGAACGCCAATCACTCGGTGCGAGTCACCGACGAGTTCATGCGCCAGGTGGAGAGCGACGGATGGTACGAGTTGCGAGCGGTGACCACCGGCGAGGTGGTGGCCCGCCACCGGGCCCGCGAGGTGATGCGCCTGATGGGCGAGGCGGCGTGGGTGTGTGGCGACCCGGGGATCCAGTACGACACTACCATCAACCGCTGGCACACCTGCAAGGCCTCGGGCCGCATCAATGCCTCCAACCCCTGCTCCGAGTACATGTTCCTCGACGATACGGCGTGCAACCTGGCGTCGCTCAACCTGATGAAGTTCCTTGCCGAAGATGGTGGCTTCGAGGTGGCGGCCTTTTCGCACGCGGTGGACATCATGATCTTGGCCCAGGAGATCCTGGTGGACTTCGCCCACTACCCCACCACCCGCATCGCCGTCAACTCCCACGACTTCCGGCCGCTGGGGTTGGGCTACGCCAACCTCGGGGCGCTGCTGATGGCCGAGGGGCTGCCCTACGATTCTCCCGAGGGGCGCGCCTACGCCGCGGCCATCACCGCCCTCATGTGCGGGCAGGCTTACCTGCAGTCGGCGCGACTGGCCGAGGCCCTGGGACCGTTCCCGGGGTACCCCCCCAATCGGGATTCCATGCTGGAAGTAATCGGCATGCACCGCGATGCGGCCCATCGGCTGCCCACCCGCGGAGTGCCCTCGCAGCTGCGTCACCACGCCACCGCGGCGTGGGATGCCGCCTTGGAGCTGGGCAAGCGGTGCGGCTATCGCAACTCGCAGGTGACCGTGCTAGCCCCCACCGGCACCATCGGCTTCATGATGGACTGCGACACCACCGGCATCGAGCCGGATTTGGCGCTGGTCAAGGTCAAGCGGCTGGTGGGCGGTGGCACCATCAAGATCGTCAACCAAACGGTGTCCCGGGCCCTCACCCGGCTGGGCTATGACCCCGCGCGCCGCACCGCCATCCTCAAGCACATCGAAGAGACCGGCACCATCGAAGGGGCGGCGGAGCTCAGGCCGGAGCATTTGTCGGTGTTCGATTGCGCCTTCCGCCCGGTGGGCGGCGAGCGCTTCATCGCCCCCATGGGCCACCTGCGCATGATGGGGGCGGTGCAGCCTTTCCTGTCGGGGGCGATCTCCAAGACCGTCAACGTCCCGGAGGAAACCACCGCAGAAGAAATTGAACGCCTGTACATCGAGGGGTGGAAGCTGGGCCTTAAGGCGGTGGCCATCTATCGCGACAACTGCAAGGGCTCCCAGCCCCTGGCGGCAGCCGTGACCACCCAGTTGGAAAAGGAGTTCAAGCCCGTCCGCCGCAAGCTCCCGGACGAGCGCGTCGCCTTCACCCACAAATTCTCCGTCGAGGGGCAGGAGGGCTATGTCACCGTGGGGTTGTACGAGGATGGCACCCCGGGCGAGCTGTTCATCACCATGGCCAAGGAGGGCTCGACCCTGTCCGGGGTGATGGACGCCTTCGCCACCGCCATTTCCCTGACCCTGCAGTACGGGGTGCCGCTGGAGTTTTTGGTCAACAAGTTTTCCCACGTCCGCTTCGAGCCCTCGGGGTGGACCAACAATCCCCAAATTCCCTACGCCAAGTCAATTATCGACTATATCTTCCGCTGGCTGGCCTCGAAGTTTCTCACCCCCGAACAACAGGCGGCGGTAGGGGTGCAGCCGCTCCCCCAGGATGAGCTCCCCACGCTACCTCTGCCGATAGCCAGGCAGACAGCGCTCCCCGGCCTGATGGAGGACGACAAGGCACAGCTGTTCGTCAACCAGGCGGATGCTCCGCCGTGCCCGTTTTGCGGTATGGTGATGGTGCGCAACGGTGCCTGCTACAAGTGCACCAACTGTGGCACCGTACATGGCTGTTCATAACGCCCAAGAGAGGAGCCTCGACCATGCCAATATGGGTGTGCGGCGCGTGCAAGACCGAGGTGGACGGGCGCTGTCGCCCGGCCAAGTGTCCCAAGTGCGGGGCACCCAAGGATTCGTTCTCCAAGAAAGGGTAGGGGTCAGCAGCTACCCCTGCAGACCCAGGCGGCGGAGGTCGTAACGCTCGCGCAGGACCTCCTCGCACCACGCCTCGTTGTCCAAGTACCAGGCCACCGTCTGGCGCAATCCTTCGTCCACCCCGACTGCGGGCCGCCAGCCCAATTCCCCCTGGATGCGGGAGGCGTCGATGGCGTAGCGGCGATCGTGCCCCGGGCGATCCGGCACGAAGCTGATCAGGGTCCTGTAGCTGGAGCCGTCGGGGCGGGGGCGCAGCTCATCCAGCAGGTTGCACAGGCGATGCACGACCTCCAGGTTGGTGCGCTCCCCGTGGCCGCCGATGTTGTAGGTGCGCCCCGGGACTCCGCAGCGCAGCACCAGCTCGAGGCCGCGGCAGTGGTCGTGCACGTACAGCCAGTCGCGCACGTTGAGACCGTCGCCGTACACCGGCAGAGGACGACCGGCCAGCGCCGAGCGGATCATCAGGGGGATCAGCTTTTCGGGAAACTGGTATGGACCGAAGTTGTTGGAGCAGTTCGAGATCGTGATTGGAAGCGCGAAGGTGCGGTGCCAGGCGCGCACCAGGTGATCCGAGGCCGCCTTGGAGGCGGCGTAGGGACTGGAGGGGTCGTAGGGAGTGTCCTCGCTGAACGCACCCTCGGGCCCCAGGGAGCCGAACACCTCGTCGGTGGAGACGTGGTGGAAGCGCACGTCCTCGCGCCCCCGCCAGTGCCGCCGAGCCGTCTCCAGGAGCACCGCGGTGCCGCGGATGTTGGTATCCACGAAGATCATCGGCGAGTCGATGGAGCGATCCACGTGGCTTTCGGCGGCGAAGTGCACCACGGTGTCTGGCTGGTGGGAGGCGAACACGCTCTCCATCGCTGCTTCGTCGCGGATGTCGGCGTGGACGAAAAGGTGGCGGTCGCCGTGGCGATCTTCCAGGCCGGCCAGGCTGGCGCGATGGCCGGCGTAGGTCAGGGCGTCCACGTTGATGATCCGCACCTCCTGGTCGCTGGCCAGCAGGTGGCGGACGAAGTTGCAGCCGATGAAGCCGGCACCGCCGGTGACAAGCACCCGCCGCGGCGTATGGGTCAGCGAGCCCACGCCACCTCCTGCCAGGACGGCAGGTCCTCAGGTTTGATGGTGGCCAGGGTGGGCAGCGCCGCGTCCCGGGCGGAGACGACGGGAGCCTCGGCGCCAAGGGGCCAGGGAATCTGCAGCTGGGGATCGTTCCACGCCACGCCCCGCTCGTCGGCCGGGTCGTAGTAGTCGGAACACTTGTATTGCACCTCGGCAGCCTCGGAGAGCACGCAGAAACCGTGGGCGAACCCGCCCGGAATCAAGATCTGCAGGTAATTGGACGCGGATAGTTCCACCCCCCACCAGCGCCCGAAGGTGGGCGAGCCGCGCCGCAGGTCCACTGCCACATCCCACACCGCCCCTGCGGTCACCCGGATGAGCTTCACCTGCGGCCGGTGCAGCTGGTAGTGCAGCCCCCGAACCACGCCCCGCAGGGAGCGGGAGTGGTTGTCCTGGACGAACCCCACCTCGATGGCCAGGTCGGCCAGGGTGCGGGCGTTGTAGCTCTCGAAGAAGAACCCGCGGTGGTCGGCAAAGACCCGCGGCTGGAGCAGAACAACCCCCGGCAAGGGCGTATCGCTGCGTTGCATCGGCGTTCTCGGGACCTCCTGGGGGCTTCCCCGCCGGGACGGCGTGACGCGACCCGGCGGCGATAGACTACAGCAGCTTGGACAGCACCGGCCAGAGAACCCCCGCGGCGATGGCTGACCCGATCACCCCCGCCACGTTGGGGCCCATGGCGTGCATGAGCAGAAAGTTGGATTTATCGTACTCCTGCCCCACCTGATGCGCCACCCGCGCCGAGTCGGGCACCGCCGACACCCCCGCTGCGCCGATTAAGGGGTTGATCTTGTCACCGTCCGCAAGGAACAGATTCATGAACTTGGCGAACAGTACGCCGCCGGCGGTGGCGATGGCGAAGGCCAGAGCCCCGAGTGAGAAGATCAGGACCGATTGGGTTGTCAGGAAGGAGCGCGCCTCCGTGGACACGCCAACCGAGAACCCCAAAATAATCGTGATGGCGTCAATCAGCGAGGTGCGGGCGGTGGCCGCCAGCCGGTCGGTAACTCCTGATTCCTTCAGGAGGTTGCCGAAGAATAGCATCCCCAAAAGGTTCAGTGCCCCCGGCACGATGAAACAGGTGGCGATGAAGCCGACGATGGGGAAGAGGATCTTTTCCCGCTTGGAAACCATGCGGGGGGGTTTCATCTTGATGCGGCGCTCCCGGTCGGTGGTGAGCAGCCTCATGATAGGCGGCTGAATCACCGGCACCAGGGCCATGTATGAATAGGCCGACACCGCGATGGCGCCCAGCAGGTGCGGCGCCAGCTTGGAGGACAAGAAGATGGCCGTCGGTCCGTCGGCGCCGCCGATGATGCCGATGGCGCCCGCCTCAGGGGCGCTGAAATCCAGCGCCAGGGCGCCCAGCAGGGTGGCGAAGATACCCACCTGGGCGGCGGCCCCCAGGAAAAGCAACTTGGCGTTGGAGAGCAGCGCCGAGAAATCGGTCATGGCGCCAATGCCGAGGAAGATCAGGGGGGGGAACCATCCGCGCCGCACCCCGTCGTAGAGCACATTGAGCACCGTGCCGTCCTCGCGGTAGCCGATGCCCATGCCTTCAGGGAAGGGGATGTTGCCGACGATCATGCCGAAACCGATGGGTACCAGCAGCAGCGGCTCGTAGTGGCGGGTGATCGCTAAATAGATGAAGATCCCCCCAACCACTGCCATGGCGGCGTTTCCCCAGGCAAAGTTGCCGAACCCCGAGTTGGCCAGAAAATCGTGCAAAAAGCTGAGCACGGCCCTAGCCTCCGATGGTGACGAGCACGTCACCCTCCAGCACCGCCTGGCCGGCCGACACGTGGATCTCGCTCACGGTGCCGTCTATGGGGGCGTAGATCTCGTTGTCCATCTTCATCGCCTCCAGGATGACGATGGCCTGGCCCTGCTTGACCACATCCCCGGGCTTGACGGCGATGGACTTGACCACGCCGGGCAGAGGTGCCTTGACCGCCCCCAGGCCGGCCTGGGGCTTCATGCGGGCGGGTTGCGGTCCCTCCCCGGCCACCACCTTGGGGCGCACCAGCTTGGGCGGGGTGGGTTTCTCCCGCTCGATCTGGATGTCGTAGGTGATGCCGTTGACCGTCACGCGCGCCGCCGACCCCTGGAAGGAGTCGATGGAGACGTCGTAGGTGTTGCCGTTGATGGTATAGCGGAAGGTGCTCATGGCGTCCTACTTTTTGAAAACCAGCTGGTTGTTGAGAAGCACGCGGGTCTTGCCGGAATCCATCCACGGCGAGAACGGGCGAGTAATCTTGCGGATCGTCACCTCTTGGGCAGTTTCCTCGTCGAAGGCGCGCAGATCCATGAACAGCGCCAGGGCGATGGCGTGTGCCACCTCGGCACTGATCTCGGGAGGGCGCGGAGAACCGCGGCCGGCGGCTGTGCGGGTGAGGGGTCGCTCCAGGACGCGACGCAGACCGACCAGGAAGAGGTAGACCAGGATCAATCCGGAGAACACCACCCCCATGCCCAGCACCGCCATGCGCACCCCGAAGGCCAACGATTCCCGGGCGGTGCCCGGGTTCCACCCTTGCTCCGTCTGTCGCCCGCCGGACGAGGCTGGGCTGGCCGATTGACCCCAGGCGGCGGCGAGCGGCGAGGCGACCACCACCACCGCCACCACCAAAGCCAGCCACCCGCGTCTCGACCGAGGCCTATCCGCCCGGCGGGACGGGGCGTCGACGACGATGTGCCGTTCCATGTTCGCGAGCTCCTACAGGGGTATGTTGCCGTGTTTCCTGGGAGGGTTGGCCTCCCGTTTGGTGGACAGCATGGTGAGGGCGCGGATGAGCCGAAAGCGCGTCTTCTCGGGTTCGATGACGTCGTCCACGAAGCCGCGCTCGGCAGCGGTGTAGGGGTTCATGAAGCGCTCCTCGTAGTCGCGCACCAGCGCCTGCGCCTCCGCCTCGGGGTCGGCGGCGCGGGCCAGCTGCTTGCTGTAGAGGACCTCCACCGCGCCGCGCGCGCCCATCACCGCCACCTCGGCGGTGGGCCAGGCGTAATTGATGTCCCCCCGTAGGTGCTTGGAGCTCATCACGTCATACGCCCCACCGTAGGCCTTGCGGGTGATGACGGTGAGCTTGGGCACGGTGGCCTCGGCATAGGCGTAGAGCAACTTGGCGCCGTGCAGGATGATGGCGTTGTGCTCCTGGGCGGTACCGGGGAGGAAACCCGGCACGTCCACGAAGGTCACGATGGGGATGTTGAAGCAATCGCAAAAGCGCACGAACCGTCCGGCCTTTCGCGAGGCGTTGATGTCCAACACCCCGGCCAGGTACTTGGGCTGGTTGGCCACGATGCCCACCGAGCGCCCCCCGAGGCGGGCGAAGGCGGTGATGATATTGGGGGCAAAGCGCCGCTGCACTTCCAAAAAGTGCCGGTCGTCCACCACCATGGCGATGAGATTCTTCATGTCGTAGGGCTTGTTGGGATCGTCCGGGACGATGCCGATGAGTTCTTCGTCGGCGCGGTTGACGGGGTCGGTGCAGGCCGCCAGGGGCGGCTCCTCCATGTTGGTTTGTGGCAGGTAGGACAGCAGCTCGCGGATCACCTGCATGGCCTCTTCTTCGCTGTCGGCGGTGAAGTGGCAGACGCCGCTCTTGGTGGCGTGCAACATGGAGCCACCCAGCTCCTCCACCCCCACGTCCTCGCCGGTGACCGCCTTGACCACCTTGGGGCCGGTGATGAACATGTACGACCCCTTGGACATAATGGTGAAGTCGGTGATGGCCGGGGAGTACACCGCCCCGCCGGCGCACGGCCCGAGGATGGCGGAAATTTGCGGCACCACCCCGGAGGCCAGCACGTTGCGCTTGAAAATCTCGGCGTAGCCGGCGAGGGAGGCCACCCCCTCCTGGATGCGGGCGCCGCCGGAGTCGTTAAGGCCGATGATGGGGGCTCCCACCTTGACCGCCGCATCCATTACTTTGCAGATTTTTTCCGCGTGCGTCTCCGACAGGGAGCCGCCGAAGACCGTGAAATCCTGGGAGAAAACGAACACCTGCCGGGAGTTGATGGTGCCGTAGCCGCACACCACGCCGTCGCCAGGGATGCGCTGCCTGTCCATGCCGAAGGCGGTGCAGCGGTGGGTGACGAAGGTATCGAACTCCTCGAAGCTGCCCTCGTCGAGCAGCAGGTCGATGCGCTCGCGGGCGGTGTAGCGCCCCTTCTCGTGCTGGGCGGCGATGCGGTCCTCCCCACCTCCCAGGCGCGCCTGGGCGCGCAGCTGCCGCAACTTCAGGATGGCCTCTTCAACCGTCGGCATCGTTGCTGCCTCCGTTTCGTGCACGCCTCGTAACCGCTTCGCCCGGAACCGACAGCACCTGCCGCCCGGGGAGCGGAGGTCGGCGCAAATCTCGTGAACGATAGCACAAGCGCAATATTCGTCCTCGCCGCGATCCCCCGCTAGTGTACGATAATCTAGAGGGCGCGCCGGCACGCCGCCCGCGGGGGAGGGTCGCGGTGGAAGCATTGAGTGCCGCCTGGGCGAAAGAGTGGAAGAAGCGTCTGGACGCCTCGCCGGCCTTCGCAGCGGCTGCCAGCGGCTGGAGCGGCTCGTTGGTTTTCGTCATGCGTGCCAACGGCAATGGCCTGGAACGCGATCGCGCGGTGTTCCTGGCCATCGAGGACGGACGTTGCCGTACGGCGCGCACCGCCCGCTGGAACGACCTGGGGGAGTGTGATCTCATGCTTTCCGCCTCGGCGGAGACCTGGCGGCGCGTGCTGCAAGGATCGGGCGACCCGGTGCTGGCCATTCTCTCCGGGCAAATCCGGTTTGAGCGCGGGCGCTGGTCCTCGCTCGTCCCCTACGCCGGAGCCGCACGGGAGCTCCTGCGCACCGCCGCCGCCATCGACGCCTCCTTCCCACCTCCGTGAGGGCGCGGTCCCCATCGCCAGATCGGGGTTCCAAACGGGCGCGGTGCGGCGTACCCCCCTCGACGGATCCCGGGCCTCCCCGCTCCCCCCGGTGGTCGAGACCTCTGTGGGCCGCTGCCGGGTGGTTTTTTCTCTCCCTGGGGGTGCTGGGGGTGCCTTTGCCGTTGCTTCCCACCACTCCCTTCCTGCTCCTGGCGGCCGCCTGCTTCCTGCGGGGTTCGCCGCGCCTGCACGCCTGGATGATGAGCAACCGGGTGTTCGGGTCCTACCTGCGCGAGTACCGCGCCGGGCTGGGGATTCCTGCCACCACCAAGGCCCTGGCGGTGGTCCTGCTGTGGTCGGGAATAGGCCTTTCCCTCGGTCTTTGGGTGGAGGTGATGCTGGTGCGAGTCTCGCTCCTGCTCATTGCCACCGCCGTCACCGTGCACATCCTCCTCATTCCCACCAAGCACCGTTCCCTTCCTCCAAAGGGGACGACGGACGCGGGCGACGGCGGTCGGGCGGCAGTGGCCGATGCCCAGGAGCGGGAGGCGTCTGCGTCGATTACAGGTAGGGCGTCAGGAGTCGGGCCAGGCCGTCGCGCAGGCGGATCGGCAGGGGCCGACGGTCCACCTCCGCCAGGGTGATCTCCCGGCCTGCGGTTTGCTTAGCGTGAGCCAGACCGGCCAGGGCCCGAGCCAGCGGAGGGTCGTAGCACTCCACGCCCACCTCGAAGTTGAGCCGCAGGCTGCGGGGGTCCCAGTTGGCGGAGCCGATCAGCGCCCAGGCGTCGTCCACCAGCAGGAGCTTGGTGTGGTCGAAGGGGGGAGGGGTCAACACCACCCGGCAGCCGCGCTCCAGCACCTGCCAGAGTTGGGCTTGCGCCGCCCACGCCACCAGGCGCAGGTTGTTCTCCGCCGGCAGCAGGATCACCACTTCCACCCCGCGCAGTGCAGCCGTGCCCAGGGCGGTGATGAGGGCGGTATCGGGCAAGAAATAGGGGGTCAGGACGGCCACCGAGCGCTGCGCCACCGCGAGGGCGCCGAGGAAGGTCCAGCGCAGGCGGTCGAAGTCCTCATCCGGGCCGTCGGCAATGACCCGGGCGACGGTATCGCCGCAGTGACCGAGGGGGGGAAACCAGCCTTCACCGCCGAGCTGCTCACCGGTGGTGAAGTGCCAGTCGTGCACGAACACCTCTTGCAGTTCCGCCGCCACCGGCCCCGTCAGCTGAAAGTGCAGGTCCTGCACCGGGTGCCGGGGCCTGGCCCCCAGGAGGTGGCCGTGGCGGATGTTCATCCCCCCGGTGAACGCCTGCCGCCCGTCGACGAGCAGGAGTTTGCGATGGTTGCGCAAGTTGGCGTAGGGCAGCCGCCAGGGCACCCAGGTGGGCATGAAACGCGCCGTCCTCACCCCGGCGCGGCGCAGCGCCGTGTACATGCCGGGCCACGAGTACCGTGCTCCGACGGCGTCGATGAGTACCCGCACTTCCACCCCTCGCCGGGTGGCCCGCGCCAGAGCGTCCAGGAACCTCTCCCCCGCCGGGTCGCGGTCGAAGATGTACGTGGACAGACCCACGGAGCGCTCGGCGCCGTCGATGGCCTCGAGCATGGCGGGGTAGGCCTCATCGCCGTTGACGAGGGGCCGTACGCAGTTACCCTCCAGCAAAGGCAACGGGTTCACGCGGCTGCCCAGATGGGCGAGGGCGGCCAAATGGGCCGCCTCGCCCAGGCGCGCGGACAGCGCCGCCTCCGGCAGCGGCCGATGCCGCCCGCCCGTCGGACCCAGAGCTTCGGGGCTGCGGGCGGCGGCCCGCCTGCGGATACGGTTGATCCCCAGCAGGACGTACAGCACGGCTCCGAGAATCGGCACCAGGATGATCAGCCCGACCCAGCCAATGGCGGCGCGCACGTCCCGCTTGTACAGGACGGCATGGGCGGCCGCCAGGAGCGGTACCAAGACGCTGGCCGTGAGAGCGAGCAGCTCCAGGGGATGGAAAGCGGCCATGGGCGAGCCGATTCTATGCCGCCCCGTTTTCTCCGGCGGCGGCGCCACCGCCTCGGGTCGCTCTCCGGATGAACTCCCGCTGGGCACGAAAGCGGCGCTGATGGTCGACAGCGTGCCGCCGGAAGTACCCTAAAGCGGCTGGTCGCACAGTGCGGTAGACCAGGCGCAGCAGCAGGTAAACCGCCAGCCCGACGGTGACGATGTTCACCAGCGCACCGATGGTGAAGGTCTTCCCCCACATCAACGCCGACATGGTGCCCTCCGTCACGTCGTCGAGGTCCTCGACGGGAATGGGGGAGGGCAGGAACAGACTGCCTACCTTGATGTTGAAATAAAAAAGCAGAGGCCAGACAAAGTTGAGCGTTGCGCCGCCCACCACTCCGGCGACCACATTACCGCCCAAAACGCGGGCGAAAGCCCCCGAGATGAGGACCCCGAACCCGAAGGTGGGAAGAAAGTTGACCACCAGACCCGCGGCGAAACCGCGGGCGACGCGCTCGCTTTGACCGCGGATGCGCACCAGCCGGATGATGTTGTAGATGACGTACCGCTCCATCGCCAGCCAGAGCCTCCGCCACCTCCACCGGAGGCTGCCGAAGAAAGTCATTGCCACGGCGCGGCGGCGCTGATGCAAGGCGAAGTGGAGCCCTTCCACGGGGGCGCGCTGCTTACCGCCGCAGCCGCCCGGCGATGTCCGCCAGGTGACGGCCGAAGAAGCGGGCGCCGCCCAGCTCCACCTCCGTGGGCTGGCGGCTGCCGTCGCCCCCGGCGATGGTGGAGGGGCCGTAAGGAGAGCACCCCCTCACCTCCTCCACGCCGGTCTGCCCCCGGAAACTGTAGGGCAGCCCCACCACCACCATGCCGTGGTGAAGCAGCACGATGTGCATGGAGAGGATGGTGGATTCCTGACCGCCGTGCTGGGTGGCGCTGGAGGTGAACACCCCCCCCGGCTTGCCCACCAGGGCGCCCTTTCCCCACAGGCCTCCGGTGGCGTCGAGGAACTGCTTCATCTGGCCGCACATGTTGCCGAAACGGGTGGGTGTTCCGAAGGCAATCCCGTCGGCCTCGGCCAACTCCTCCACCCGGCAGACAGGAACGTCGGCCCACTGCCGCTGCGGCTCCGCCGCTCCCATGCGTTCCAGGACCTCTTGCGGCAGCGTTTCCGGGAGCCGGCGAAGAACGGCCTCACCGCCGGCCTCGCCCACCCCCGCCGCCACCGCCCGGGCCATCTGATAGATGTGTCCGTACATGGAGTAAAACGGAATGAGGATGCGCATCTTTTCTCCCTTTCCACGACCCGGGAAACGCTCGCGTGGTCAGCGTCCATCATACGTTCGATGAAAACCGCGATGGCGATGTCGTCTTCCCCCCGATGGGAGGGCGCTCACTTTTCGCCGTACACTGCCCACCATGCCAACGTCCGGTCTCCTCCGCGCCGTTCTCGTCGCCGGTCTCGGATTACTTTGCGCACCCCCGTTGCCGGGTGCCGATCCGGTCGCCACGGGTGGCGGGGCGGTGGCCAGCGACGAGGCCGACGCCACCGCGGCCGGGATCGCCGTCTTGGGCGCCGGCGGCAACGCGGTGGACGCCGCGGTGGCCACCGCCCTGGCCCTGGCGGTGGTGCACCCCGAGGCGGGCAACCTGGGGGGAGGTGGCTTCGCCGTGGTCCGCATGGGCAACGCCGTAACGGCGCTGGACTTCCGGGAAACCGCACCGGCGGCGGCCACGCCGGAGATGTTCTCGCTGCACGGCGCGCCTGCCCCCGAGCGCTCCAAGGTGGGGCCCCTGGCCGCCGGCGTGCCCGGCTCGCCGGCGGGGTACCGCGAGCTGCACCGCCGCTTCGGGCGGCTCCCCTGGGCGCAGGTGGTGGCCCCGGCGGTGGAGCTGGCGCGCGACGGTTTTGTTCTCTCCGAAAGGACCCATCGTTCTCTCCGCTCCTCCGCGTCCCTGCTGGCGCGCTTCCCCGAGACCGCATCGGTGTGGCTGCCTGGGGGCGAACCGCCGCCGCCCGGGTCCCCCGTTCGCCTGCCAGCACTCGCCCGACTCTTGTCCGCCTACGCCGAAGAAGGCCCACCGGCCATCACCACGGGAGAGGTGGCGGCGGCCATCGAAAGGGCGAGCCGCCGCCACGGCGGCGTCCTCACCGCCGCCGATCTGACGGCCTATCGCCCGGCGTGGCGGGAACCCATACGGTTTGCCGCGTTTGGCTGGGAGCTGGCGAGCATGCCCCTGCCCTCCTCGGGGGGGATCATCCTGGCGGCCAGCTGCGGCATCCTGGAGCGCCGCGACTGGTCGAGGCGACCACGCGACGGCGTGGCACGCGCCCACCTGCTGGCCGAGGCATGGCGGCGGGCCTTTGCCGACCGCACGCTACTGGGCGACCCCGCCTCAACGTGGGCCACGGCCGAGCAGCTGCTGGCGCCCGCCCGGCTGGATCGGCGTGCCCGCGAAATCGGCCGCCGCGCCACTCCTTCCACCCGGGTGCCCCCCTACCCTGTCGACAATCGGCGGGAGTCCGCCGAGACCACCCACCTGTCGGTGATCGACGGCGAGGGCAACGCCGTGGCCCTCACCACGACGCTCAACGGTGCCTTCGGCTGCGGGCTGTTCGTACCGGAGGCGGGGTTTTTTCTCAACAACGAGATGGACGACTTCACCACCGCGCCGGGCCAGGCCAACCAGTTCGGTCTCATCCAGGGGGAGGCCAACGCCATCGCCCCGGGCAAGCGCATGCTCTCCTCCATGGCGCCGACCATCGCCTGGCGGGGCGGAGAGATCCTCGCGCTCGGCGGACGCGGCGGCTCGAAAATCCCCACCGCGACGCTGCAGGTGCTGCTCAACGCCGTTGTCGACGCTGACCCGCTGTCGGCCGCGGTGGCGCGGCCGCGCTTGCATCACCAGTGGCTCCCCGACGTGCTGGCGGTCGAGCCCGGCGCCCTTTCTGAGGCCGCCGAGAGGCAGCTCCGCCGTCGCGGCCACACCATCGAGCCGGTCAAGGGCACCCCCAAGGTGAACGCGGTGCGCCGCTTGTCCGACGGTACCCTGGAGGCCGCCGCCGACCCCCGCGGACCCGGTTCGGCCGCCGTCATCCCGCCAGCTTCGCCGCCGCATCGGTCTTTTTGACCTGCTCCCCAAATCCCTCTATGATCCAAGTATGTCGAGTTTTGCCTCGGCGCTGTTGGAGCTCTCCGAAGTCGCGCAGAGGACCGTCGATCCGGCGCTGGGCCATTCTCTGACCCGGGTCTTGGCCGTCCTCCACGATGAGATGCGCGACCAGGTGACCAAGGCCGAGTTGCGAGAACTCCAAGGCGTGGTTGCCGACCTGGCCGCGGCGCAGAGGCGCACCGAGCAGCGCGTCGAGGAGCTGGCCGCGGCGCAACAGCGCACCGAGCAGCGCCTCGA
>CALEVZ010000029.1 GCA_937924755.1 uncultured bacterium | reverse complement strand
ATCACCTCGCAGCGCCTGGCCACCGTGGTCACCTCGCAGGACGACACCGCCGCGTGTGCCTTCAGCCCTTCGCACTACTGCGCCAGTGGGTTATATAACACGCGGCCTTACGACTTTGGCTTCTACATCTACTACAACCAGGGCGCGGTGTACGACCAGTATTGGAGCGAGTACGCCGTTTGGGTAGTGAGCAACGACAACCTGTACTTCCGCAGCGCGGACGGCGCGATTGTGGCGCTGACGAGCGGCGATCCCCAGGCGGCCGCCGCCGCGCCGGCCGTCGCACCCGCCGCCCCGCCCGACCCGGCGGAAGCGTTCCCGGTCGCCACGATCCCCCACACCGAGGCGCGCGCCTGGGCCGGCCATACGGTGACCATCACCGGAACCCTCAGCTACGTCTTCAACAACGGCAAGCAGGTGCTGCTGGCCTTCGCCAGACCTCACCAGGGGACGTACAAGGCTCTCATTCCCCGCAGCGCGTGGGGGCGGTTTCCTGTCGCCCCGGAAAGGCTCTGTCCGGCGGGCAGCCTGGTGCATGTGATCGGCAAGATCGCCTGGTACCAGGGTGACCCCGTGACCTATGTCACTTCGCCCGAGCAGCTGCACTGCGAGGAAGCGGCGGCACGGAGGTCCGACGATGCGCGCTGAAGCGGCGTCCGCCCCGCCCCGTGTCTCCACCACGGCCGCTGCCCGACGCCGGATCCGCCTCGCCCTGCTGCTGACCGGCCTGGCCTGCGGCCCGGCCGGGACCGCCACGGCGGGTGTGTTCGCCGACGTGCCTGACGACCACCCCTTCCGGCCCTTCATCGAGCGCCTGTACGAACTCAACATCACCTCGGGCTGCGCCACCGACCCCCTGCGCTTCTGCCCCGATGAGCCGGTGACCCGCGCCCAGATGGCCAAGTTTCTGCTGCGCGCCGCCTGGGGATCCACCTACGCGCCGCCGGCGACCGCGGGGACGCGCTTTCTCGACGTGCCGCTCACCCACCCCTTCGTCCGCTTCATCGAGCAGCTGGCGGCCGAGAACATCACCTCCGGGTGTGCCACCGACCCGCCCCGCTTTTGCCCCGACGACGCCGTGACGCGGGCGCAGATGGCCAAGTTCGTGTTGCGTGCCAAGTATGGGCCGACCTATGCGCCGCCGGGCGTTGCCAATCCCAGCTTCGCCGACGTTCTCCCGTCCCACCCCTTCGTGCGCTTCATCGAGCAGCTGGCGCGGGAGCGCATCACCACCGGTTGCAACGCCAACCCCCCGCTGTTTTGCCCCGACGCCCCGGTCACCCGCGGGCAGATGGCCGTCTTCCTGGGGCGCGCGTTTTCCCTGCTGAGCGGCACCTGCCGCTGGCCGCAGCTCCCCCGGATCTACGTCCCCACCTTCGGTGCGAGCGCCATTCCCTTCAATCAGACCGCCGTCGCCTGGTTCGGCCACCTCGACGAGGACTCCAACTGGGCCGACGTGCGGGTCGGCGCCAACGACCAGGAGCTTTACGTCTATGCGGCCGTCTTCGACCGCCACCTGTGGTACGACCCCTACCCCACCCCCGCCACCCTGACCCAGTGGGATGCCGTCACCTTGCTTTTGGACACCAACGGCGCCGGCCCCGCCCACCCGACGGCCTGGCGCTTCGTGGCACAGCTGTACGGTGAACCCAGCCCCCAGCATCGAAGCGTGTGGCAAGGATCGCCGCAAGGATGGCAGCCCAGCAACGTTCCCTTCGCCGCGGTGCCCGGCTGGCGGGGCAACGCCCTGAACGACAACTCCGACAGCGACCGGGGCTGGGCCATGGGGTTCACCATCCCCTTCGCGAGCCTCGGCCTGTCGGGTCCTCCCGCGGCGGGCAGCTCCTGGCGCATGGCGCTGATCGTACACGACCGTGACACGCAGGCGGGCCCGCCCTTCCCGGATCAGGCGTGGCCACCGGGAGCCCGGGCGGCTTCCCCCACCTGCTGGGGGCGTTTGCACTTCGGCCTGCCCGGCTGGCCGGAGCCCCGGCCGGTCGCCGGCACGGTGACCATCCGCCGCCCCACCCAGTCGAGCTCCCTGGTGCCCGACGCCGACGTCGGCGGCTCCACCGGCAACCAATGCCCGGGGGACGAGTTCCACATCTGGAACGAGTGGGCGAACCTGAACTGGGGGTTTCGCGGCGACTTCAACATCCAGAACCAGTCCGACGTCGCCGACTGGCCGTGCTTCGCCCGCTATTACGTCACCTTTCCCCTCACCGCCGTGCCGGCCAACAAGCGCATCGTCAGCGCCACCTTGACCCTCCACCAGTTCGGCAACTCCGGCGGCCCGACGGCGCCGGCCTCCTGGATCCAGGTCCTTACCGCCGCCACCGACTGGAGCGAGACCACCGTCACCTGGAACAACGCCCCCCTCGCCCACGAGAACGTGGCGGGCGCCTGGGTGGACCCCATCGTGGTCTTCCCCGGTTGGCCGGGCGTGCCCCGCTCCTGGGACGTGAGCTACGCCGTCGCCCGCGCCTACCACCTGGGCCAGCCCCTGCGGCTGGTGCTCTACTCCGCCGACTCCGACTACCACACCGGGAAGTACTTCGTCTCCTCCGACACCGGCGACTGGAACGAGGAGGGTCGGCCGACCCTGGTGGTGCGCTGGGCCGATCCGTAACCCCGAGGTGCGCCGGCCGCCGGCGGTTCCTCCGCGCCCCCCGGCGGTCGGCGCCGAAAACCGTCCGCCCGCGCGAAGCCCATTGGTGTGCCTCGCAGCTCGAGAATTGCCGCACACACGTATCCCGATAGCGGCGCCACCATCTCCCAATGGCAACTCCTCCGGGGGCACAGACGCCCTCGTTCTGCTACCTTTGAACGCCGCCGCGGAAGGCTCGCCCGGGTAATTTAGGATCCTGGATCGGCCCGCTCCCGGCGGTCGGGGGCCCAAGGTGATTCAGCGAAACACTTCGCCGGCTGCACACGGAGCGCGAGATGCCACCCTTTGACCCCCTGCCCCTCACCGTCAGAAAGCGCCTGGTCATCCTCGGCGGCGGCTCGGCGGCCTTTGCCGCCGCTCTTCGCGCCGACGAGCTGGGCGCCGAGGCGCTCATCGTCAACGACGGGTTACCCCTGGGCGGCACCTGCGTCAACGTCGGCTGCGTGCCGTCGAAAACCCTGCTCCGCGCCGCCGAAGCGCTCCACCGTGCCAGGTCGACCCCGTTCGCCGGGCTGGCCACCTCCGGCCGCCTCGCCAGCTTTCGCGCCGTCATCGAGCAAAAGCGCGCCCTCATCCGGGCGCTGCGGCAGCAGAAGTATCTCGACGCCGTGGCCCGGCGGCCCAACGTGCGCACCCTCACCGGCCGCGCCCGGTTCGCGGCGCCCCACGAGGTGACCGTCGACGGCGAGCCGGTGCGGGGGGACGCCTTCGTCGTCGCCACCGGCGCGCGGCCCGCCGTGCCGGCGATTCCTGGTCTCGCCGAGGCCGGCTATCTCACCAACGAGACGGCTTTCGAGCTCGACGAGCTCCCCGCATCGCTCCTCGTCCTCGGCGGCCGGTACGTCGCCCTGGAGACCGCCCAGATGTTTGCGCGGCTGGGCAGCCGCGTCACCGTCCTGCAGCGCTCCAACCGCATCCTGCCCGACGAAAGCCCGGATCTCACCGAAGCCCTGGCCGGCTGCCTGCGGGCCGAGGGAATCGCCGTCGAAACCGGCGTCATCATCCACGAGGTCGGTCGCAGCGAGTCCGGGATCGTGGTGCGGGCCCGCCTGGCCGGGAAGGAGCGCCGGCTGCGCGCCACCCATCTTCTCGTGGCGGCCGGCCGGGCGCCGAACACCGAGGGGCTCGGGCTCGACGCCATCGGCGCCGTCACCGACGGGCGCGGATTTCTCACCGTGGACGCCACCCTGGCGACCACGGCCCCCGGCGTCTACGCCGCCGGCGACGTGATCGGCGCGCCGATGTATGTCTCCACCGCCGCCGCCGAGGGCCGGCTGGCGGCGGAAAACGCCCTTACCGGAGCCGGCCTAAGGCGCGATCCGGGGCCCGTGCCCTGGGTGATCTTCACCGACCCGCAGGTGGCGGGCGTCGGCCTCGACGAGCGAGAGGCCGCGGCGGCCGGCATCGCCGCCGAAGCCGCCGTCTTGCCCATGGACGCTGTCCCCCGCGCCCGCGTCGCCCACGACACCCGCGGCTTCATCAAGCTCATCCGCGACCGCAAAAGCGACCGACTGCTCGGCGCCCGCATCCTCGCCCCCGAGGGCGGCGAATTGCTCATGGAGCTGGTGCTCGCCATCCGACACGGCATCACCGTGGCCGAGCTCGCCGCCACCCTGCACCCCTACCTGACGGCCACAGAGGCCGTTCGCCTCGCGGCGATGTCCTTCACCAGGGACGTCGCGCAGCTGTCGTGCTGCGCAACCTGACGCCGCCGACACCGCCACCCGCCGCCGGCAGCCCGCACCGGTGCGCTCGCGGGCCACTCACGCTCACCGCCTGAAGTCGTCACTCCCCGGTTCTCGGCGCAGGAAAACCCGAGGCTTCGCCCACAGCGGGGCGACCGGCAACCTGGCGGGCGCCACCCCAGCTTCGATCGTGGTGCGCAGAGTCCCTTGCCCGTCTCTCTGCTCCATCTTGCTGCGGCGGGGCGCCCTCCCTTGCGCTGCATCTCCCCGGCCGGCACACGATCCGTGCGGAAAAAAACCGCGCGCCGGCCATCTTCACCCCCCAGGACCGCTGCCAGGGAGTACCCAAAGCCAGAATCGCGGACCATCCGGTAGCCCTCACGCCCACCCGCAGCCGCAGGTGCGCGGGCGCCACCTGCCCTGACCCGATCATTCCCAGCCGACTGTTTCTTCAACCCAGGCTGACAGAGTCGCACGCCTCGGACTATCTTCATATTCCTCTTCTGAGCAAGGCAAGGGTTTTCTCCCTATTTCCTGTAAACGGTAACTGGTTTTACAAGCCGTGTCTTAATCCTCTTCTGAGCGAGGCAAGGGTTTTTTCTAGTCGCGGAATTGTGCCGCGCGATTGCACGGTCACGTCTTAATCCTCTTCTGAGCGAGGCAAGGGTTTTTTCGCGCCTGGATGATGACGACCCGGTAGCCCCGCTACTGGTCTTAATCCTCTTCTGAGCGAGGCAAGGGTTTTTTCGCCCTAATCGAGGTATCCTGTGGGATAAGTACGTCAAGTCTTAATCCTCTTCTGAGCGAGGCAAGGGTTTTTTCGGCTCGCCGCCAAGACCGGCGCGGTGCCGGGTGGGTGGTCTTAATCCTCTTCTGAGCGAGGCAAGGGTTTTTTCTCGACCCGGTCATCAAGCGCGCTCATGAGGCCCATAAGTCTTAATCCTCTTCTGAGCGA